>CANGTU010000037.1 GCA_947456965.1 Flavobacteriales bacterium | reverse complement strand
TCCCGAGTCCCGAGTCCCGAGTCCCGAGTCCCGAGTCCCGAGTCCCGAGTCCCGAGTCCCTGTAAAGTGGATTTTGAAATCATACATAGCAATCTGACGAACCCGACGCTGTTGTTTTTTGCGTTGGGGATTGTGGCGTACCTCGTAAAGAGTGATCTGGAAATTCCGCCATCGTCGAGCAAATTCATTTCACTCTATCTCTTGTTTGCCATTGGCTTCAAAGGCGGACAGGAACTTTCACACAGTCCTTATACACCAGAGATACTCTACTCGATTTTATTCGGCATTGCCATTGCATCGCTCATTCCGCTGTACACCTTTTTTGTACTCAAACGAAAAATCAGTGTCAGCGATGCCGGTGCTATTGCCGCTGCATACGGCTCTGTCAGCGCGGTCACATTCGTATCAGCAGTGACCTTTCTTGAAATGCAACAACTCGCGTTCGGCGGACACATGGTGGCGGTGATGGCCATCATGGAAGCACCGGCGATTGTCGTGGGCGTGATGCTCATCATGCAATTCGACCGCGAGAGTCATCCCGACAGAAAAATCGGGCACATCGTTCGTCATGCCATGACCAACGGAAGCGTGCTGATGATTTTCGGAAGTCTGATCATCGGACTTATCGCCGACACTCGTCAGGCGGAAGGCATCAAGCCATTCACTACCGATATCTTCAAGGGCTTTCTCGCGATTTTTCTGCTGGAAATGGGCATGGTTACCGCGCGTCGCTTCGCGGCCTTCCGAAAAGCCGGATTGTTTCTCACAGTAATGGCCATTCTGCTTCCGGCAATCAACGGATGCCTTGTAGCATGGGCCAGTGGATGGATCACTCCGGATGTGGGCAACCGCTTCATCTTCGCTATCCTTGCAGCAAGTGCCTCATACATCGCCGTGCCTGCAGCCATGCAACTTGCGGCACCAAAAGCCGATCCCGGTTTGTACATTCCGATGGCACTTGGTGTCACGTTTCCGTTCAATATCACGGTGGGTATGCCGCTGTACTACGAAATCGTATTGCACACATGAGCATGAAATACCTCGGCCCGCTTTTTATGCTTTCGGGATGGATGACCTTTTTCACCTCCTGTTCGCAGCCACTGGAAACCGTTCCGTCAGTAGACCTTTCAAGGTATGCCGGAACATGGTATGAGATCGCTTCTTTCCCTCAGTCTTTTCAGAAAGGCTGTTGCGGAACAACGGCAACCTACACGCTTTCAGACTCAGGATATGTGATCGTGGAAAACAGGTGCTACCGCGATAGTCTGGACGGCAAGCAATCTTACATCCGGGGCAAAGCATTCGTCGAAAAGAACACAGGAAATGCCAAGCTGAAAGTACAGTTCTTCTGGCCTTTTCGGGGGAAATACTGGATCATCGATCTGGCAGATGATTACTCGTATGCAGTAGTCGGACACCCCAACCGGGAATATCTGTGGATCCTCTCACGCACCCCACAGCTGAGTGATTCCCTGTATCAGGAAATCACTCAGCGTGTGGAAAAGAAAGGATTCGATCTTTCAAAATTGGCGCGCACCTCACAAGTCACTGCTACCGCTGAATAAACAGCTTATGGCTTTGTGCATTCATGCCATTGCGCAATGAAGCGAAATAGCTTCCCGATGGCAATTGCGAAACGTCAATCTGATGCGCATATCCAAAACCAAGACGTGTAGCAAGAACCACTTTTCCGGTGAGGTCCGTGATCACCACATCGGTCTGATTACGTGGCACGCTCATCCTCACATTCAGCTTATCCGCAGTTGGGTTAGGAAACAGGTTGATATCCATGTTTGATGCCTCTGCTTCATTGACGCCAATGAAGATCTGATTTTCCGGACACTCAGCAAGAAATTCGTTGAAGTATAATTTGGATTCCACGAGACGGCTCTCCAGAGTTGCTCTCACCTCCTCTTCCGGATCGTCACTCTCCCGAGCGAAAACATACGCAAGATCCACTTCTGCCATTTCACCCGGAGACAGCGTGAATGGTCCGGATGAAGCCAGGATCCGGCGGTCACCCGGTGGATTGCCACTGCTTTCTTCTGACAATGGTTCCTGGTTTGGATCACCGGTAGTGATGAACAACGGATCACTTGAGCCATAGAACGAATAATCCGGAAACATGGCACCTCCGTCGAGATCGAGCCCTTGCATATAATAATAGAAGTGAACAGGGATGGTGGGCTCACCTGTAACTGGATTCATCGAATTGTTGTAATACCGGCTGGCGCTTAAACCGAGTCGCTCATTATCCGGCAGGCCATCCCCATAACCCAACGCATATGGCCCATAGCTTTCGGTTTCTGCAGAATACACATCATCCGGCAGCGTGTTATCCAGTCCATCCGCATCCGCAAATGGCCCGGCAAGCACTTGTAACGCCTGCGCGGGAAGATCAGAGCCATAGCCTGTGCTCCCAAAAGAAGGCTCATCCAATTCATCTCCATTATAGGCAAGCACACTTGAACGATGCACATTGGTAGCAACGTAATCATCAACATTCGAGCCTATGTCAAAATCATTCCAGAAGCCCAGGTAGGTATCGGAAAGCGTATGAATACCCCTGTTGATCACCCCGTAATTCAGAAACACCGTATTGTACAGCATGGCATCGGAGGGATCGGAAAATCCGTAGAGCATCGCATGCACTTCCAGTCCGATCGGCTCACCACCCGACTCTGAATGGACACCACCCCTGTCATTGAAAATGACATACAGGCACTGATCGCCGCAGAACAGCGGATAATCACCTTCGAGAGGGGTATACCCCAAATCCCCATTGTAATCAAAAAACGGAGCCAGGTAAAGCGGAAAGCCTTGTGTGTAATCGCCATGAGCCGGCCAGTCGAGCATCCAGTCGGGAGTGGCATACCCATTGGGGAATTCTTCCTCCAACGTGCCGTTCTTAGCTGCATTAAAATAGCTGATATGCAGGTTCACTCCTTCCCGATTTGCCACCCACACGCGGTTATAGGCATCCATGACCTCAGCGGTGGTGCTCGCTGTGCCATCTGTCGTAAGTGGTCCGGGATACCAGTCAGTCCCTTCGGCACCGTACTTTTCGGCGGCTAATCTCAGCACTCCTTGCTCATCCAGTCCACCAACCCAGAAGTTTGCTGAGTAAATAGTGTGAACGCCTTCACCTGCCGGAACCTCAAAACCCGGACTCCACGAATCCTGGTCGTTGAATAATCCGCCGCTGGAATTGATCATGCACCGCACACGGTTTGCCTCGAGCCATTCGGTAGCATCCTGCGCGGAAACGGCACACGAAACAGCGAGTAAAAAGAGAGTAGTGATTCTGATCATCCATTTGAGTATTTCCCAAACGTAAGCATTCACTTTCAAACTAGTCTGATTTGCTGCACCAATTTGAACGCATTAATATCTCCACCACACATTCAAACAGCCCTGCCATTTATAATCCAAAATAGGCCCTCACCTTTCCTCTCAGATCATCCACCGGCCAGATACCTTTAATGATCATCGGCTCTTTATTGCCATCATAGAGCACGATCAGGAATTTATTGTCTTCGTTATCGCGGCGTGCGCTGAACATCTTACCGTCGCTATAAGGCAGCTGCACCTCGCGCATATCCGTCACACGTACTTGCACCCCCGGCAATTCATGCTGCTCGGTAAAACTCTGAGCAGAGAGATCAAACTCGTCAATTTCAGTCAGCGCGGATTCATCTCCCGTTTCCGCGGAAATCGCCACCATTTCATCCGTGGAGTAAGTCATAAAGATGACCTCGCGGAGTTTGGCGGAGTTTGAAGCGGCGGCAACCGGCGTCGCTTGTTGCGCAAACGCCTTGATTCCGGACAATGCGAGCAATACGCAGAAAAGATTTTTCATGGCCTGCTGGATAAGATGTGATCCTCCAAAATTAAAGAAGATGAGCGGCCGGCATCCCCTTCCGGATGTGGCATATTTGCACCAGAATTTCAATTGACAATGAAGCGAATCGTAGAATGCGTGCCCAACATCAGCGAAGGGCGCGATAAGACAAAAATCCAGGCCATTGCCTCAGTGGTGGAAACGGTACCCGGCGTAATGCTCCTTGATATTGATCCGGGTGCAAGCACCAACCGCACCGTGATCACCTTTGCCGGAGAGCCGGAAGCGGTAACCGAGGCTGCTTTTCTTTTGATAAAAAAAGCGCAGGAACTCATCGATATGCGCACGCACAAAGGCGAGCATCCACGTCAAGGTGCCACAGATGTGTGTCCGATCGTACCCGTATCCGGAGTTTCGCTCGCCGAATGCGCAGAATGGGCGCACCGCCTTGGCGAACGCGTGGGGCGTGAGCTCGGCATCCCCGGCTATTTCTACGAAGCAGCTGCGAAAACCGAAGAACGGCGCAATCTTGCCAACTGCCGAAAAGGCGAATACGAAGCGCTCGATAAGATCACCTCGGCTGCATGGAAACCCGACTTCGGACCGGATCAAGTGACCGAAGGAGTGAAGCGCTCAGGCATCACCACCATCGGTGCACGCGATTTCCTTGTGGCTTATAACGTGAACCTGAATACCACATCCACACGCAGAGCAAACGCCATTGCATTTGACATCCGCGAAGCCGGTCGCACCCTGCGCGAAGGTGATCCTGTGACCGGAAAACCCGTACTCGATGCCAGCGGCGAACCGGTGCGCATTCCGGGCACACTGAAAGCGGTAAAAGGCATTGGCTGGTACATTGAAGAATACGGCATCGCCCAGCTTTCACTCAACCTCACAAACATTCACATCACTCCCGTGCATGTGGCGTTTGAGGAAGCCTGTGCAAAGGCGGCGGAGCGCGGCATCCGCGTCACGGGTTCAGAACTTGTTGGTCTGATTCCACTGCAGTGCATGCTCGATGCTGCGGATCATTTCCTCCGCAAACAACAGCGCTCACTGGGCATTTCTGAAAGCGAAAAAATCAAGATTGCAGTCAAGTCACTCGGACTGGATGACCTTGCGCCCTTCAAGCCTGAGGAGAAAATCATCGAATACCTGATCGCGAAAAAAATGGGCGTGCAGGACCGGCTCGTGCAGATGAACCTCATCCGTTTTGCGGAAGAAACCGCTTCTGAATCTCCGGCTCCGGGTGGTGGTTCCATCAGCGCTTACGTAGGAGCGCTTGGCGCTTCACTCGGCGCCATGGTGGCCAATCTCTCTTCTCACAAACGCGGGTGGGACGATCGCTGGGAAGAGTTTTCAGAGTGGGCTGAAAAAGGACTTTACTTCCAGCGCGAACTGCTGCGACTGGTCGACGAAGACACCCGCGCCTTCAACCGCATCATGGAGGCGTTTGCCCTTCCCAAAGGAACCGAGGATGAGAAAAAATCACGGGCGGCCGCAATCGAAGCCGCTTCAAAGTATGCCATGGAAATTCCGTTCGCCACCGCTGAGCTCTCGCTGCAAAGCATGGAGGTGATGCGTGCCATGGTGGAGCAGGGCAATCCGAATTCCATTACCGATGCAGGAGTGGGTGCATTGTGTGCGCGCACTGCTGTACTTGGCGCTGTGATGAATGTGCGGGTTAATGCACAGGGCATAAAGGATAAGACCTTCGCTGATTCATTGGCTCAAAGGGCAAGCGCCCTGGAACAACAAGCTGAAAAATTGGAGGCAGCAATACGGGCTACCATTGCTTCACACATTGGTGGTGCATGAGTGTGACAGGAGTGATTGAAAACTGGCTTATCAGGATGTGCAGCCGGATTATTGTCCGCACATCAGAATAACCGGTTCAGTTGCGTCTGATGAATACAAGAAGTACATTCCGGCAATTACCTGCTCCGGGATGATGCGCATGCGGCGGCTGTCCAGACGTTCAATCCTAAAAGGAACAAGTGCCCCCGAAGCATGCACTAACTTTAGCTCTGGTGCATCCGCATCATTTCCCGAAATCACAAATGAATCGCGGAAAGGATTGGGATAAATCGTCCAGTCTCCGGACTGAATTTCGGATTGTCCAACGAACAGACATGTCGACGTAAACTCCGTTTCGGGAGAAGAATTAATCACAGTGATGAACTCTTCTAATGCCGCTTCTACCCCTTTGAGGTAGTGCTCAAAAAAAGGCATCATGTAGGAATTCGCGATCGACTGCTGGGTTTCCCGCGACATACTACCGGGGTTGAATTCTCCGAAGTCGCAGAGCGAACCTGAATTTGCGAAGTAGCAATGCGAGCCTTCGATGATATTGACAAAGGATTTACAATTGGATGCTGTGCCTGCGTAAATCGGTGAGTGATGCTGGGCGGGTGGAGTCACCGCATCAGCGCTGCCTGAAAGCACTAACGCGGGAGCAGTCACACTTGCTGCTGCAGCTACAGCAGATGGATTCGTTTCGGCAGGTGCCAGTCCTACGATGCAATTCACGGATGAACTTCCCGATGCGGCGAGCCATGTGGCGCCACCACCCATGCTGTGACCGGCAATGGCGCGCTCCGGCGCCACATGTCCGAAGAGCACAGATGACTGCTGTTCATGGAGCAGGTTGATATTGTTCACAATGAAGCGGAGATCGAGGCCGAAGTTTTCATGACTCGGAGCCAGTCCGCCTTCCGTTGTGGCGAAGGCCATAATGTAACCCTCCGGCACAAAATCGTTCCAGAGATTCTCGTAAGCGTCATAACCCATCACGAAACCATGGCCGAAAACGATGACCGGAAACGTACCATCGGCAGCCGGAGCGCTTTCGCCGGCGACGGTTGAAGGATAGAAAATCTCGCAGCCGATCTGCCGGTTATTGCGGTTGGGATCAGTGAATGTGTAACTGATGTAACCCACAGCAAACTGGGAGAACGCTGTGGCCGTGAGCAGCAGCCCGAGGGAAGCCGTAATGAACTTGTGCATATCGTTTATTCGTTGGATTGTGAGGCGAGTCGAAGGGCCATACGGCCGGATGAGTTTGTTATTTCCACAAAGTAAATACCGTCGGCGAGATCCCGGATATCGAATCGTCCCTGGAATTGACTGTTCAGGAACGGACCTGCGGGTGCCGCTGGAGAGCGTACTTCCCTTCCGCTTGCATCGAGGATACGCACTGAAGGCGCATCGCCCTGCATCACCTCCAATACGAGCGTGAATACACCGGGCGCCGGATTCGGGAAAAGGCGTGCATCGAACACGTCATTGCTGAATACTTCCTGCCCCTTGCGCAGCAGTTCGTAGGCCTTATGGAAGTCGGGCAGACCGTGGCCCAGTGAATCGTTGGGTGTGGAGTACAGGTGAGCACTTTCCTGTATAGCCAGAAAAACATCCCGCGCACTGGCCAGTGGAAATGCCTCCATCAGGCAGGCGGCGAGACCGGTGATGATGGGAGCGCTGAATGATGTGCCATTGCCTCGGCGGATGGTGGAGTCGAGGTCAGCGAATACCGTTTGGCGGCCCATGGCCATCACGTTCGGCTTCACATCGCCGTCGGATGAGGGGCCATAACTTGAGAAGAATGCACGCAGGCTGTCGGCATCCACTGCACCTACGCACAAGACGAAATCGCCGTCGCCCGGAGCGGTAATGTACCGCCACGCGGATGCTCCGCTGTTGCCCGCGCTGTTGACCACCAGGATGCCTTTTTCGGAGGCGATATCGGCTGCTATGGAGCTGCGTGCGGTTTCGCCGTCCATATCCCCGTAGCTGTGGTCCATGGCGGGATCATCGAAGAGCGAGTAGCCCAGACTTGAGTTGATCAGGTCCACCCCGATGCTGTCGGCATATTCCGCTGCGGCCACCCAGTTATCTTCCTCGATCAGGAATTCATCGTTCACATCCTCTGTGCGGAAAAGGTAGTAGATCGCATCGGGAGCGGTGCCCATCAGGGAGTCGGGAATGATGCCTGCCATGTGGCTGAGCACGTAGGTTCCGTGGGCGCTCTTGAAATACACGGAGTCAGCCTCGGGAGTAACGAAATCGCGGGTACCGGCGATGCGTCCGGATTCATAGAGGTGTTTAAAAGCGGGCAACACATCCGTTTGGCTCCAGCCCCCGTCGAACACTGCGATGCGAACACCCTTACCGGTGTAGTTCATTTGGTGGAGCAGGTGACCATTAAGCATGCTGATCTGCCTGAAGCTCGGGCCATAGTCTGGTTCGGAAACGGGGCCTGAGTTTTCGCTGCGCGAGGCTGGGCAAGGGTCGGTTAGCTTATCCACCGGTCTGCGTGACGCGTTGACCCGGCGCAACTCCGCCACACAAGGCAGGGCGGCCAGAGCTTCGAGGGTAGCAGCTTCGAGCAGCGTATCCTGAATGCGGATGGTGCATGCGTTGAACCATTTGCTGCGGTTGTGCAGGGTGAGGTTGCCCACACCCATCACCTGGCTGATGTAGGCCGGGTTCACTGGAAGGTCGCGCTCATCGAAGCCGATTCCTTCGTTGAGACGACGGCTGATGCTGCGTTCAGAGAGAAATTCCTCCGGGCGGTTGAGGGAAAAAGGTGTTCCAGTCTTGTCCACGAACCGCACCCAATAAGCATGCGGGGCGGTTTGTGCGGCTGCCTCAATGGGCAGCACAAGAGCGAGCAGAGCGAGCAGGGTGCGCATCATCAGGGTTCAATTCCGTACTGCAGGGCAGTCCATGTGTATTCCACGCCGGTGGTTTGTCCGGACTGAATGGTGATATCCTTTACGTACTTTTTCACCAGACCGACGCCCTTTGCGTACACCTCATAAGCAATTTCCTGGTCCACGAGGTTCACGTTGTTGCGCTGATTGACTCGCAGGGATTCATCCAGGACCTGGCCGCCGATGCTGAACGGTTTGCCCACATCATCGTAGGTGTATGACCACTCCCCGAGCGTGTTGTAGGCGTTACCATTCCAGCTCTCACCTTCCTCTATGGGAAAAACGAGCCGGATGAAGCGTATGTTATCTTCCACCCGTTCGGCAGTGGTGGGTGTTATTTTCTGGACCCAGTTCTGGCGCAATACCCATGGATCAGCAGAGTTCTCGCGTACGTAGCGTTCCACCACCATGGCCATCTGGCCCTCACCATCGAGGAAGCTTGTGGCGAGCACTTCCTTGAGCTCGAAGGAAAAGGACTGCTGGTTGATGCCGTAGTAGGCAGAATCCACCTGATAGACTACGAAAGAGCGCAAGGTATTGGGGAAATAATCGTATCCCAGGTCGATATCCTCAGGTTCTGTTTTCTTGCAGGCAGCAGCGAGGATGACCAGCAGCAGGAAGAATTGAGCAAGGTTCGGATGCTTCACCATGGGAAATGATCCCGGATAGTTATCAGGCGAATATAACCCTGGAAAAGCGGTAACAGCGGTCAGCCGGTCAGCAAAAAGAATCAGGGAGTGCGGGTGGCAACGCACTTTCCTCCCTCCCATACTTCGATCTTCTGGATGGAACCGCGATCGGTGTAATAGATGACTTCACCTTCCGGATGGTCATCCACATAGTCGCCTTGCACCCGGAGCTGGGTGCCTTCCAGTTTCTGGCGGAACATGATACCGATTTCAGCATCCTCCTTCGAGCCCGGTACCTGGACGAATTGTCCGAGGTCATACCATTCCCGGAACGGGCCGTTTTTCTTGCCATCCTCGTAGGTGTATTCACTTTTCGGGATGCCGCTGGGATAGTGATCTGTGAAGGTGCCGTTTTCGAAGCGACGCTTTGTTTCTGTACCTTTCTTGTAGAGGATGGTGACTTCGGGCAGTCCGTTGCGGTTAAAGAAAAACCAGGTTCCTTCCTTCACACCGAGAGCATAGGAACCTTCCATCTCGGGTTGTCCGCTCTCATACCACGACTGGTATTTCCCTTCAAAATCACCGCGGAGGTAGGCCCCTTCCTTATCCTTTTTCCCGTTATCGTACCAGGTAGTGAACGGGCCATCGAGCTGTCCGCCCTTATAGCTGTAAATACCAACCATAGCACCGCTGGCGTAGAAATATTTGCAGCTCCCGTCGAGTTGATCAGCCGTGTAGGCCTCTTCAGCGCGGAGCACACCGGCTGCATCATAGGTCTTCCAGACCCCTTCCTTTTTTCTCACCCATTTGCCCTCCTGAAGCGATCCTGTATAGCGTCCGGCGCTCTTCACCGTGCGGCCGTCGGCGTGGTAATAGGTCACGTCGTTGATGGTTGAATCCTGCACGTGATTCACCACTGATGAAAGCGATCCGTCCTGGTTGTAGAATTCGAAGCTTCCGGTGGGCACCCCGTTGGAGAACTGACCGCGGTAATAGAGCACATCGGGGTGGTTCTTATACAAGCGGATCCATGGTCCTTCCTTCTTACCCCGGGGATTGCGCAGGTTATAGTCCACTCCCGCTGTTCCCTGGGGAAATACCTTTCCAGGTTTCTGAGCCAGGATGGCAGCGGGAAAGAGGATGAAGATCAAGATGACAGAGGCGACCAGGCGAATCATGGCGCGAAGTTTTTGGCAAAGAACGTGCCTCTGCCGGTAAATTGTCCAGGTGGGCTCGCATTGGTTGACAACTCCCATTTTGCGGTGGTCAGGCCATCCCCTACTTTTGGCGCCTCAAAGAACGCGTAAATTCAGGATCAGGAAATGAAAGTAACCGTAGTAGGCGCAGGCAATGTAGGGGCGACCTGTGCTGATGTACTTGCCCATCGCGAGATTGCGAACGAAGTAGTGCTGGTGGACATCAAGCCCGGCTTTGCAGAAGGCAAAGCCCTGGATATCTGGCAGACTTCACCGATCAACCTGTACGACACCCGCACGGTGGGCAGCACGGATGATTATTCCCGCACGGCCGGATCGGATGTAGTGGTGATCACGAGCGGACTCCCGCGCAAGCCGGGTATGAGCCGCGACGATTTGATTGCGACCAATGCCGGCATCGTGAAGTCGGTGACGGAAAACGTCATTCGCTACAGCCCGGCTGCCAAGATTGTGGTGGTGTCCAATCCGCTGGACGTGATGACCTACTGCGCGTACCTCACCGCGAAGGTGGACAGCAGCCGCGTATTCGGTATGGCCGGCATTCTGGACACTGCGCGTTACCGCGCATTTCTGGCTACTGAACTGAACTGCTCTCCTAAGGATATTCAGGCCGTGCTTATGGGCGGCCATGGCGACACCATGGTACCGCTGCCTCGCTACACCACGGTAGCGGGCATTCCGGTTACGGAACTCATCGCTGAAGACAAGCTCAATGCGATTGTAGAGCGCACCAAGGTTGGCGGAGGTGAAATCGTGAACCTGCTGGGCACTTCGGCGTGGTATGCTCCCGGGGCGGCTGCAGCGCAGATGGTGGAAGCCATTGTGCGCGATCAGAAGCGCATCTTCCCGGTGTGTGCATGGCTCAACGGACAATATGGACTGAAGGACATCTACCTCGGTGTTCCGGTGGTGCTCGGCAAAAACGGAATCGAAAAAATCATCGAACTGCAACTGAATGAAGCCGAGATGAATCTGCTGCACAATTCAGCAAAGGCGGTGAAAGAAGTCATGCATGTATTGGATCAGATGAATGCCGTAAAGGCCTGATCCTTCCCACTGAACTCAGAGCGGGCCTCCAACCGGGGGCCCGTTTTTTTTTGAGCTGTGCAATAATCAGCCATTCCAGAAAGTTCATGATCCCCTAACCGCGACCGGAGGCGTTCTCTCCTCTCCACTCCCTCGCAGCAATACGGATAGCTCCATGAAGATCATTCCATGGTGGAGTAGTTTGCTGTGTCAAGGATTCCTGCTGGTTTGCCAGCCCGTTTCCGCAGCAATCACCCCCGATAGTATTCCTGCATCTGACAGCACGCTGGTGAGGGAAATCCGCTCCCTGCGCCTTGAATTGAAAGCGCTTACCGAGCAGGCCGTTGGCGGCGGCACAAAGAAACAAGACACCAGGAAGCGAGTGCGTGTGGGGCTGAGTCTGGGTTACCGGTGGCTCACTGCTGCCAGCCGGTATGATTACATGCTGGCCAGTGTATCTCCCATTGACAGCACCCTTCGTCTCACTCCTCTCGGCGGCACTTCGTACCTCTTCTCTACCGCCGTCATCTTTGATCCCTTTGATGGCAGCAGCCGTGACGTTCTGGAAAACCGGCCGTCGGTAAGCAGGGGGCATTCACGTCCCGGCCTCAGGAAGCGACGTGCGATGGGACGCAGCCCGCGCCTGTTTTGGAACAGGCAGCTCGACCGGCTCTGTCTGGTTAGCAACCTGAATTTGCTCGACTTCTCCAGCGGACAGAAAGAGCTTGCCTTTAACAAGAATATCGAAGGCGGGCTGGGCATAGGCTACCGGCTGAGTGACTTCATGCTCATTGGCATCAACTGGGAGCATGTGCAATCGTATCAACTGCACGAAGACATCAAAGCACTTGAAGGACGCAAGGTGAGTCTGTACGGCTTACCCCTTGTGAACTCCAATCAACTGGACCTGCGCAATGAAGATCTCTTCTATGTGAAAAATCTCTCCGGGTGGAGTCTGAAGATGATTATTACGTTATGATGGAGGAAAAAGAAACCCGCCGGCATAATCCGGCGGGTTATTCATGATGATTTGCAGGCCTTCGCTACCTGCCGTGAAAACCGATTCGACCCGTGCAGTGCTCAGGCGATGGTTCAATTGATCACGGCTGGGCGGGCGAAGGCACCGGACGCGAAGCGTACACCAGCTCGTCAATGATGTTTTTTCCTCCCATGAGTTTTTCAATGACCCAGAGCACGTAGCGCACGTCCACGGCAATGGTCCGCTGGAGAGCGGGCTCGTAGGCGATATCTCCGCTCATGGCTTCCCAGTTACCGTCAAACGCAATACCGATCAGGTGGCCATTGCCATCCATGACCGGGCTGCCGCTGTTGCCCCCGGTGATGTCGAGGTCGCCGATGAAGCACACCACGAGTTCACCATCCGCATTGGCATACCTGCCGAAGTCTTTCTTTTCGATGAGCTCCTTCTGGCGGTCCGGAACGACAAACTCGGGATTGGTGTTATCGCGCTTTTCGAGGATCCCGCGGGTGGTGGTGTAGTAATCGTATTGCACTGCATCCGCTGCCTGGTAGTCGCGCACCGTACCATAGGTCACACGCATGGTGCTGTTGGCATCTGGTGCGTATGATTTGTTGGGGTTCATCTCACGCAGTCCGGCCACGTAGAGGCGATAGCCCACATCAAACTTTTCCTGTGCGGGGTTGGCCATGGAGAGGCGGTAGGTTTCGATGCTGGAGCGGGCCACCATGCCGGCCATATCCTTGTCCCACGCCTTCTGGCTGGGCTTGTCCAGGAACGCCATCAGCGTTTCCTTGCTGCGGAACATGGTGGTGGAGTACATCCGGTCGGCAAAAGCCTGCACATTGCCTTTGTACTTCTTGTCGATCTCGGCCATCCAGGATGGGCGCTGGTCGGCGGGGATATTCTTGCGGTAGAGGTTAACCAGTTGAACGAATACATCCTTTTCCAGGGCCAGATCGAAATCGCGGTAGAACTCGTCGGCCTGCGGCTTGAAGCTGTTCAGGATCTCTGTGCGCTTGGCTGCGTCTGATTCCAGCATGGCAGCATCAAAAACGCGGCTGAAGCGATAAGCGAACAGGGGGACTTCGGCGCCGATGAGACCGGCTTCCAGTGCATATACTCCGCTTACTGTGCCTGCATCCGTGGCCTTGTAGTATTCCTCCAGCATAGAAAGAGCTTTGCCATACTTCTCCTTGCGGGCCGCATCGCCGCTGTTCACCCATTGGATGAACTGCTGTTCCTGCTTTTGCTTCTTACCGAACACGTCGAGGCGGGCGAGACCCTTGTTCTGACCGATGAAGTATTTCCAATAATTGGAGGTAGATGCGTACTTGGAAGCGTATTTCAGACGCACGGCGGGATCGGCATCCATGTGCTTCTTCATCGTAGTCAGTTTCAGATCCCGAACCGCGATAGTGGCCGGATTGCTGAGCTCCATGGCTTGCTTGACCCCCCACGAAGTGAGGTAGCGATCGGTACTTCCGGGATAGCCCATGACCATCGCGTAGTCCCCTTCCTTCACGCCGTGGATGTTCATCTTCAGGAAGTGCTTCGGCTTGAGCGGCACGTTGCTGGCGCTGTAGTCTGCGGGATTGTTATCGGCGTCGGCATAGATACGCAGCATAGAGAAATCGCCGGTGTGACGCGGCCACATCCAGTTATCGGTATCTCCACCGAACTTGCCGATACTCTCAGCCGGGTTACCAACGAGGCGCACATCGCGGTAGGTATTGTACACAAACAGATAGTACTCGTTGCCATAATAGAATGACTTTACATCCGCCTCGTATCCATTTCCATCGGTAGCACGGCCCTCGATCTCGCGCAGCTTGGTGCGGATAGCCAGGTTGCGGTCCTGCTCAGTCATGCCTTGCTTCACTGCACCGAGCACCTCGGCGGTCACATCTTCAATGCGCACGAGGAAGGATATCTCAAATCCCGGAATGGGCAGTTCATCCTTCATGCTCCGTGCACAGAAACCATTGGTCAGGATATCGTTCTCCACGGTGGCGAGCGATTGGATGGCATCGTAAGCGCAGTGGTGGTTGGTGAAGATCAGCCCCTGGCTGCTCACCACTTCCCCGGTGCACTGCCCGCCATTGAGCCGCACGATAGCGTCCTTCAGCGATGCATTATTGATGTCGTAGATTTCCTGAGCTGTGAGGTTGAGTCCGAGGTTCTTCATCTCGGCTTCCTGGATCCTGTTGAGCATGCTCACAAGCCACATGCCTTCTGTTGCGCGGCCAGCAGCCGGCAGGAAGAGGAGTGCCACGAGCATGATTCTGAACACCTGTTTCATCATGTTATTCTGATTTGTTGGTTTTGATTATTGATCCCATCCTGCCGGCTCCTTTTCCAGCGGCCGCCAGCGGGCCTCTTCGAGCAGGATATCGAGTTGCTGATAGAGCTCTTCCAGTTGGCGCGGTCCGCCATAGCGGTTAACCACACGCCTGATTCCATTCTTTCCGGCGAGTGCTGTAGTCACTGAAGGTAAGTCTGTGATGCGGGGTTCATCATATACTTCTCGCATACTAAAGTAGCCTATCCGGTCGGCAGTAGCCATAACATCACGGATATCTGCGGATGCGAGGGTCGCGTGGTACCAGCCGATATGGTCCACGAAATTGATCCCCTTGTACACGGCATAACCGCTCCGGTAGATCCTGCATTCAAACACCGGGCACATCCCGAAGCACGGAGATCGGCTGTACGCCACGGCCAGACTATCGCCCTGCGCTTCCGGCACGATGGCCTCAGCAGGTGGAGGAGCTGACGGAACCGACGCTGCTGCCGCCGGCTGCCGCCTGCACGATATCAGCGTTGCAATCAGCGCGATGACGAGGACAGCGGACTTGCGGGGCGACATAGATATCGTATGCGCTGATGTGTTGTTATTTCTTTCCCTGCTTGCGGGCATCCAGTTTTTTCTGCTGAGCCTTCTGGGCTTCTTCGAGGCGCTGCTGGAAGCTGCTCTTCTTTCGGGGCTTCTTCTTGTTCTCCTCAATCCTGGCCCGGATTGCTCCCTCGTCGATGATGTAGTTCTTGATCACCCACATCTGTCCGATGGAAATCATATTGGCCGTGAAGTAGTACAGACTCAATCCGCTCGGCATGCTGTTGAAGAAGAAGATCATCATCACCGTGAAGATATTCATCATCACCTTCATGTTGGGCATTCCGGGCTGCGTCATGGTGGGCTGGGATGCACTGCTCATGCGCGTGTACACGAAGGTACTCGCAGCCATCAGGAGCGTAAAGCCGGAAATGTGCGCACCATAAAACGGGATGTTGACCGGCAGGTTAATGAGCGCATCATAAGCCGCCAGGTCTTCAGCCCACAGGAAACTCTCTCCGCGAAGTACAATCTCCGCCGGGAAGAAGCGGAACATGGCGTAAAGGATGGGCATCTGGATCAACACCGGAATGCAACCGGCAAAGGGATTCACTCCGGTTTGCCTGTACAGGGCCATCACAGCCTGCTGCTTCTCTACTGCTTCCTTGCCCTCGAACTTCTTGTTGATCTCATCCATCTCCGGCTTGAGCACCCGCATTTTCGCGCTGCTCAGGTAGTTCTTCCAGGTTACGGGAAACAGGAGCATCTTGATGATGATCGTCACGATGAGAATGATGAGTCCGAAGCTCCCGATAAGTGAAGACAAAAACCAGAAGAGCGGGCGCACGGCGTACTTATTCACCCATCCGATGATGCCCCAGCCGTAGTCAATGATGCGGTCAAACTGTTCCACACCCACTGACTTCAGCACTTTGTAATCATTGGGACCGAAGAAGAACGTAAGCCGGTGGTCCTGCTTTCCCTGCGGCAAGGCCAGTGCAGCCGAGTAGGCCTTGGTGTGCGTCGAGTCATCAAGCACACGGATGCTGAGGTTAGATCCCGAGCGAAAACCATCTTCCGAGATCACGGCCGCGGAGAAAAAATCCTGCTTGAACGCCACCCAGCTCACCGGCTCTTCCGTGACCACCTCGTCGTCGCCGCCCTCGCTGAGGTAATCGCGGTCATCTTCCGACGGACGGAAATACACGGAGCACTTGCTGCGTTCGGCCTGAATTCCTTTTTCATTGGCGCGACCTACAGCATTCCACACGAGAGCAACCGGCGCAGCTTGCTCATTGACTTCGTTCATCAGTCCGGCCATACGCACCTCACAAGCCACGGCATAACTTCCGGGCTGAAGCGAGTACACCAGTTCCATAGTGCGGGCGGGGTCGGCCGTGTTCAGCCTCATCACCAGCGAGCCGGCAGCCGAAGAGGCATTCACTTCCTCTGCGCTTGGGGTAAAATAGAGCTGGCTGGTGAGGATGGACTCTTTGCCGGTATTCATCCACTTCAGGGACATTGCTGAAAGTGTGCTGTCCCAGAGAGCTATGGGCTCGTCTGATGCATATCGCGTGTAGCCATCCACCAGTGTGGCGGAGGTGAACATACCGCCGAGCGTGCTCAGCGTTACGCGGATCTTATCATTGCGGAGCACCACCTCTCGTTCTTCTCCATTCATGGCATCAGCTACGGCACCAAATCGCCGGCGGTTGATGAACTCCTGCATGCGAGCGAGCGAATCAGAAGGGAGCGAGTCCGCTGCGGCAGGGATCGAAAGACTGTCAGCCACTGGCACTGCGGCTGCCCCAGGAGTGGCTGTAGCTGTGCTGTCGGCAGCCAGAGGCGTATTGGCGGCCTGTTTCTCCTGCTGTACAGCTGAGTACCAGCTGAAGCCAAGGCCCAGCAGCAGCATCAGGAGCAGGCCAATAAGTGTATTGCGGTCGAGGTTCATTCGCTTCGGTTGGGCCGCAAAAGTCGGCATTCACGCGCCTTGCGGGAGCACATCGCCTTCATTTTTTTGGCCGGAGGTATCGGATTCACGCACGTGGCTGAAAAAGGCAGAAGTTTGCAGCCAAATGGCCGTTTCGCCGCTGCTTCGCAAAACCATGGTGTACTGCCTTTCCGGCGCGGTGGTGCTGATCGTGCTGTTCATCATCGGCATCCTCACCGGGCCTTCGGATTTCGCACCTGACCAGCTCTTCCGGGCTCTTGCCCATCCGCAGCCGGGTGATGAGGTGGTGCGGGCCATTATACTGGAGGCGCGGCTCCCCCGGGCCATCACGGCTATGGCCTCAGGGGCCGGCCTCGCCCTGTGTGGTCTGCTGATGCAGTCGCTCTTCCGCAATCCACTCGCCGGGCCATCCGTGCTGGGCATCACCAGCGGTGCTTCTCTGTGCGTGGCCCTGCTGGTGCTCGGACAAGCGGCACTCGCATGGCCGGCAGCGTCATCCGGCGGGCCGGCTGTGGTGGCGGCAGGCATTCTGGGAGCTGCTGCCGTGCTGATGCTCGTGATGACCGCCTCAGCGCGGCTGGGCAATACCACTAGTTTGCTTCTCTTCGGCATCCTTCTGGGGCACTTCGTAGGGGCTGTTGAGAGTGTGCTTCAGCATCGCGCGGCGGCCACCAGTCTGCGTTCGTTTGTGCTTTGGGGAATGGGACGATTCACCGAGACACCACTCCCCGCTGCGCTCTTCCTGCTCGTGCTCACCCTGGCTGCGTTCCTCGTGGCCAGGCGCATGGCTCCGGCGCTCAATCTCTTTATGCTTGGGGAAACCTATGCGCGCAGTATGGGCATGCACGTGAGGCGGTTCAGAATGGGTGTGGTGGCGCTCACCGGTATAGTGGCCGGGAGTATCACGGCGTGGTGCGGACCGGTGGCCTTTATCGGACTCGCCATGCCCCATGTGGCGCGGCTGGTGCTGTCCACCTCTGATCACCGCGCTCTCGCCTGGCCACTGGCTATCACCGGAGCAGCCGCCGGATTGCTGAGCGACCTGCTCGCACGATGGGGCAGTGTGCCGCTCAATGCCGTGACGTCGCTGATCGGCGCGCCCATTGTCATCCTCATCATTTTCCGCAACGGTTCCTTTCTCCGGCGCACACCATGACTCCTCCCCTTTCTGTCAGCACCCTCACTGCGGGATTTGCCCGTCATCCGCTCCTGCGCGCAGATGGCCTGTCCGTTCCTCCGGGCACCGTGGTGGTGCTCACAGGGCGCAACGGAAGTGGAAAATCCACGTTGCTGCGCACCATTGCGGGACTTCAGGAGCCCCTCAGCGGCGAGGTGCTTCTGGGAGGAGTGGCGGCCCACACCCTGTCGCCCATCCAGCGGGCCCTCCGCGTGAGCATTGTGCTCACCCGACGGCCCGAATTGCAGGGCCTGGATGTGCGCACACTGGTGGGCATGGGACGCTATCCGCATCATGACATTCAACCTGCCGCGGGCAACGACCCCGGTGCTGATGATGCACTCACACAATGCGGACTGATCGGATATGGTCACCGCGAGGTGCATACCCTCAGCGACGGCGAGATGCAGAAAGCCATGATTGCGCGAGCCTTATACCAGGATACGCCCCTCTTGCTCCTCGACGAGCCCACTGCATTCCTCGACCGGGAGGCCCGGGTAGATATGATGCATCTGCTGCGCCACCTGGCCAGCAACCGGGGAAAGGCCATTCTCTTTTCATCCCACGATCTGGAAATTGCCCTCGATGCAGCCGACCTTCAGTGGGATATCCGCGAAGGCGAGGTGGTTATTCTTCCGGTCAGCCACCGTTCGTGAACCCATCTGCCGGGCGACTGTACCGCAAAACGGCCGGGCCTGAAGTCCGTTACATTTACACCGAAAACATGAACACCATGAACCGCATCATCATTCTCTGTCTGCTCGCACTCACCGCCGCTGGAGCCGTTCGTGGCCAGAGCCGCAAAGCGCTCGACACGCGCATTACCGATGTCACGGTATTTCTGCAGGGTGCTCAGATCACCCACCAGGCTGATGTCACGCTGAAGGCCGGTGACAATATCCTCATCGTTCCCAATCTGCCATTGGACATGGATCCCAACTCCATCACCGTAGAAGGCAACGCCGGATTTACCCTCTCATCGGTGAGGCATCAGGTGAACTACCTGAAGGATATGACACGCAATCCGCGCATCAAGGCCATCAGCGACAGTTTGGAGGATGCTCAGTTCCGTGCGAAGGAGCTCTCTGCGCTGCGCAGTGTCCAGAACCAGGAAAAGGCCTTTCTGGAAGCTAACCGGGCTATCCGAGGCACGACTACCCTCGTGCCCGAAGACCTCGAGGATATGACCGATTACTACTCCCGCCGGTTCAAGCAGATCGAGTTCAAACTGCTCGAACTGGGTGAGCAGGAAAAGGATGTTCAGCTCGAGATCGCCCGGCTGCAAAATCAGTTGAACGCGCTCAATGCAGCCGCTGGCCAAAATCCAAGTGAGATCGTGCTGGCCATCTCTGCACCGAAAGAAGTGCGTGCTAATCTTCGCATCAGTTTCATGGCCTATTCCGCAGGTTGGTATCCCGTGTACGACCTGCGCGCCGAGGACATCAGCAAGCCCATCGAGTTCAGTTACAGGGCTAAAATTCACCAGAGCACAGGCACCGACTGGAGCAAGATCAATCTCACCATCAGCACGGGAAATCCGTCTGCTGGCGGGCAAGCCCCTCAACTCTATCCCTGGTATGTGAGCCTCTACCAACCGGTAAGCATCACGGAACTCAGGGCCAGAGAAAAGCGTGACGATGTTCCTTCGGCGGTCGCTGCCGGTGTGACGATGGATCAAATGACCGCCGCCAATGGGATGTTCGATTTCACCACCGTTCAGGCCAATGCCGTCAATATGGAATTCAAGATCGGTGTACCCTTCGATGTGCCCAGCGACAATCAGGACTATGATGTGACGCTGCAGCAGGACAACTTCAAGGCGGATTACCGCTATGTGACCATTCCCAAGCTGGATAACGATGTATTCCTTCGCGCTCAGGTAACGGACTGGATGCAGTATGCCCTGCTGCCGGGTGAGAGCAATATATTCTTCCGCGGCACCTTCGTGGCCAAGGGAACTATTGATCCCGCTCTGGCCAATGACACACTGGCCCTGTCACTGGGTCGCGACCGTTCCATCCAGGTGAAGCGTGAGCAGATCAAGGACTACTGCAAAACCACCGCTATCGGAGGCAAGCAACGCACCACGAAGGCTTATGAGATCACCGTGACCAACACGAAGAAGCAGAGCATTTCGCTCGATATTCTGGATCAGATTCCGATCTCCCAGCATGGCGAAGTGGAAGTGGAGGTGGAAGAAATCAGCGGAGGAACCTACGATCCCGCCACCGGAAAGATCACGTGGAAGACGACGATTGAACCCGGACAAACCGTAGCGTTTCAGTTGCGCTTTTCCGCGAAGTATCCGAAGAAGAAACTCGTGTCCAACCTGTAGAAAGGACAACCCGGAACAGAGGGCGGATCCGGCGGGTCCGCCCTTTTTTGTTACGGGTGTAACAAATGACCCCGGAGCGATTTCTTGGCCTCGAGGTAGTCCACATTTTCGGGCCTCGGAGGAATCACGATCGGAATGCGGCTTACGACTTCAATACCCGCGGAGTCCAGTGCTGCAATCTTCTCCGGATTGTTGGTGATCAGATGGATGCGCCTGATGCCAAGCTGCAGCAGGATAGCAATGGCTGCCGGATACACCCGCTCATCGGATCCGAAGCCGAGTGCATGATTAGCCTCGAAGGTGTCCATTCCTTCATCCTGCAGGTTGTATGCCTTGAGTTTGTTCACCAGCCCGATGCCACGGCCTTCCTGCCGGAGGTAAATGAGCACCCCGCCCAGTCCGCCGATGTAATCCAGCGCGCCCGACAACTGCTCGCCGCAATCGCAGCGGGTGGATCCGAAAACATCTCCCGTCAGGCATTCGGAGTGAACGCGCACATGAACGGGCTCATCACCGGAAACCTCTCCGCTGACCAGTGCGAGGTGAGGCATGAGGGCATTGCCGGAGTCGAATGCGAGGATGCGGAATGCCCCGTGCAACGTAGGCAAGCGCGCAGACACCAGAAGATGAGAAGAGCCGTCCATGGATCAAAGGGGCGGCAAAGATAGGTGGCTAAGTCCGATTCATCCGGATCACGTTCTGCTCCCTGACGTACAACACAGTGATGGCTGCGCACACCAGGAAGATGCCGGCAAGCACGAGCGCATACACCGCTTTGCCGTCGTATATGTAGCGCACAATGGGGCCACCCACCACCCCATTGATGATCTGAGGAAGGGTGATGAAAAAATTAAAAATCCCCATGTATACGCCCATTTTACCCGCAGGAATTGAACCCGCGAGAATGGCATAAGGCATGGCGAGAATGCTGGCCCAAGCGATGCCCACACCCAACATGGGTACGATGAGCATGAGCGGATCCCGGATGAAGAAGATGGAGATCAGTCCGGCCCCACCAGCAAGCAGCGAAAAAGCATGGGTTCGTTTGCGTCCGATCCAGATGGAGATCAAGGGCAGCAGGAGGGCAAAACCGGCAGACACGAAATTGTACACACCGAAGAGCATGCCTACCCAGTCACCTCCTTTGTTGTGCTCATTCACGACCCGGCGCACCGTAAGCAGTAAGGTGATGCGCTCGCCAAAACGCTCATCAGCCGAGGCACGGTTCGCATGGTACCAGGCCTCCAGCGCTTCATAGGGAAGCAGCATATCATTGCCGGCTTCTCCATCTGCCCTCGACTTCTCTACCTGATCCAGCGACGATACCCATGCTGGATCCATACCGGACTGCGCCGTGATATCCGGGCGGATGGCCGCAAGCAGTGTGTCCTCGGGGATCAGAAGTCCGGATGAAAAATGGGTGGCCAGCCGGTTGTCGAGATAATGACCACGCGGACCGTCGAATGTGCTCCGAACCTCCGACAGCAAAGCGGGAAGGTCATGTGCAGCGCCTGCATCGGGTAGCTCCGCTGCGATGCCCTCCAGAGCGGCAAGTTCAGCGGGCTGAATCCAGGTATCGTATTTCTCGCGCGTAATGGAGGGTGTGGTGAATACCCACATGCTGAAGAGCGCAAACCACGTGAAGAACTGCACGAGACCGAGCTGACGCATGGTGGAGGGCATCTTCCTGAAGTCCTTCAGAATTTGAGAAAGGCCCGCGTGCTCTTCTTCTGCCTTTCCGTGGATGGCTTCATACTCCGCCGGCGGGTACTCCCGCGTGCGCCATACCGTCACCAGGATCGTGATGATGAAGACCAGTGCACCGGCGTAAAACGAGTAAACCACGTTATCGGGAGCTTCACCAGGCCCCGACTCATTGCTTACTCCAAACCAGGTGGTGAGTATCCAGGGCATCCATGAGCCAGTAACAGCTCCCACCCCGATGAGAAATGTCTGAATCGAAAAACCAAAGGTGCGCTGGCTGTCGGGCAGATTATCTGCCACAAGGGCCCGGAAGGGCTCCATTGCCACATTGATGGAGGCGTCCATGAGCATGAGCATGCCGGCACCAATGAGCAGTGCACTCTTGGCCGTGAACCACGCCCCGGAGTTGGGCAGCACCACCAGTGCCACACAGCAGATGAGCGTTCCGGCCAGGAAATAGGGCTTGCGTCGGCCCAGCCGGTTCCAGGTGCGGTCACTGTAATACCCGATGATGGGCTGCACGATCATGCCCGTGAGCGGAGCCACCAGCCAGAACCAGCTGAGCTCATGAACGTCAGCTCCGAAATTTTGCAGGATCCGGGAAGCATTCGCATTCTGAAGTGCAAAGCCCATTTGAATACCCAGGAATCCGAAACTCATGTTCCAGATATCCCAGAAGCCCAGGCGGCGCTTTTCCATCGTGTCAGTTCCAATTAGGGACCGGCAAGATAAAGAAAGTGTACTGAATACAATATGGACCTGCCCTACGCAGGTGGCAGGCTCACCTCGGGACTGACAGCATCACCCTGTTGGTGTGCAACACCTGTCCGCCAGCTTCCAGAATACGCAACCAATACGCCCCGGGTGACAGTGCGGTGAGATCACATGACCATAGCGAGCCCGAAATTGTCCTGCGCACCACACAGCGACCGGTGGCATCGAGCAGTTCAACCATCGCCACACTGCCGGTTGAACGGCGAATATTCAGCATACCAGCCGTCGGATTGGGATATACCTCCACGACCAAGCCAGTGATCTCAGCTATGCTTACAACAAACTGAACATCCACGGCATCACTTGCCTCACACCCATCGGGGCTGGTCACTTGCACTTCGTAAACTCCGGACACCGTCACCTCAATCACTTGTGCCGTGGATCCGTTGCTCCATGCATAGGACTGAAACCCCGCGCCAGCATCCAGCACAACCACCTCACCTGTGGTGGCCACGATGTCCGGACCCAGATTCACTACAGGAACTTCACCTGCTTCAACAGTCGTAGCTCCTTCCACGGTGCAGCCCTGGCTATCGGTGGCCACGAAAGCGTAGGTACCCGGATCGCCCACCTCCAGCGTGGCGCCCGTGGCCCCGGTGTTCCAACTGACGGAGGTAAAATTGCCAGGATTGAGCACCACGATTTCTCCCGGACACAGGGTGTAGGAGTTCTCCAGCTGGGATGACGCCGGAAGTACAAAGCTCACCTGCACGGCGTCCGATGCGCTGCATCCATTGGGCAAGGTGACCACTGCCGTGTACAGCCCGGCCGTTACCACCAGCAGTTCACTTTCCCCGGACAGTCCGTTCCACGTTACAACGGCTTGCGGAAATCCTGACTGCAACACCACGTTTGCGCCCTGGCAAGCGACCTGATCCGGACCCAGATTCACCAGCGGCGGCTGACCTATGCTGATATCTGTGCCGTTGTCAGGACCTGTACCTGAGGGACTGCTGGATACCACCCGGATGCGGTATCCTGAACCCTCAGCAGTGTTAGCAGGAATGACGGCATTGATAACACCACCGTCGGAAGTGGCCAGCGTGCCGATCGTTACTGGATTGCTGAAGCTGCCATCGGCATTGCTGAGCTCTGCTGTGAATACGTTGCCCGCATCAAAGCTGGCTGAAACCTCCACCTCAATACCCAGCGTACCGCCTGCACAGAGGGTATTGGAAGTGGGCTGCACTGAAGTGATCTCGGGCACTGATGTGCCTACCTGATAGATCCGGATACCATCTATATAACAGGTAAATCCATCGAAGTTGAAGAAGTCACCCACCGCAAAGCGGTATTCACCTGTGGCCGGTGCTGTGTACGTGTTGGATGTGTAGGCATTGTAAATACCGGCACCGGAGGTGATGATATTGGTAGAGGGCAGCAGGATCGTGGATGTCACCAGGTTGATGCTGCTATTGACCCGGACCTGCGCCCGGTTGCGGTTGCTGCTGTTGGCCGCTGAAAGGGCGGCGCCAAACTCCACATAGTACTGCTGACCAGCCTGCAGGGTTACCGGTGGCGACCAGGCAAACCACGCCCCGTTAGCAGTGGGTGTCTGATGCCTGTAACTCCCCGATGCACCGCCCGATCCAGCCCAGTTAACCCCTGCTATCCAGCCCCAGGAGGGGTTGGACGTGAGCACACCAATGTCCGTATATGACTGACCCGCCCAGCCGCCCTCGCCGGTTTCAAAGTTCTGCCCGAGAATCAGGATTTGTCCGCACAGCGCGCTGGCCGACAGAAGTGCTGCTGCCATCAGCAAACAAGTAATGGGTGTTGATTTCATCATCTGGATTTGTTGGCGTAAAAAAAAACAATCTCCCGGGCCGGCCCTCCTCCACCATCTATTGATTCCTGAATTCAGCAACCATTCATATAAATCAGGAAAACGAAAAAGCCCCCCGCTTCCGCGGAGGGCTTTTTCGTTCAACCCGTTTCCCGCGTCCCGTGCTGTCTCATGGAATAGGTTGACACCAAATCGGTGGAAAACTTTCATAGATTCACAAACCTATGACTCAGGAAGAAAGACATCGTCGACGGTTTAGCGT
>CANGTU010000036.1 GCA_947456965.1 Flavobacteriales bacterium | reverse complement strand
GTCGTGAATGCATTGGCGCCACCATTAGCACAAATAATCTCCCGGCGGAACCAGGAAACTGCGGTTATGCTGGTCACGTAGGAAGCACTGGTAGCCCCCGCAATTGGGGCGAAGGTCACCCCGTCCGAAGAACTGTACCACTGATAGCTCAGTCCGTCAACACCTCCGGTACCCCCTGTTACACTGAGGGTAAAATTGGCCCCTGAACATGCCGGATTGGCCGTAGAAGAAATCGTACCGGCGTTGGGAGTGCCTGTGCAGGAAGGGGGGGGAGTCCACGTGTAGGTCAATCCGCTGGTGAACAGACCTGGAAGAGCGTTCACCGATGACCATGCCTGAGCGTCCGTATTTGCGGTGCCTGCTACCGACGCGTTAACGGAAACCGCAGTAGAGTTCCTACGGTTGTTGAAGTCAGCGTTTGTTGCACCGCGCAAACCAACCTGACCAGCGGCAGTCTGATTTAAAGCTCCAACAATGTTTCCGTTCGGACCATAAACAATCTGAACATTATTCGACCCTTCCAGCAAATGGATTTGAAAACTAATCCTTCGAACTTGGGCGAGGCTGGTCGCATATACCGGCCTGCATCTCCATTGAGCGACGAATACCCGGTTGGGGGATGTGCCGATGACCTCCGACCGGACTTCAGCAGTCTGCCCGCCCAAGGTACCTGTCCAGCCATTCAAGTCACTCGCCCAGCCAGCAACTGCACCAGTGGTCACCAAACCACCTGAAATAACAGAAACGTTATTAAAGTCGCCTAACGTTGGGTCCGCTGCTCCAAATACCAAGGAGCCGTTGGCGGAGACCCACACCTGCGTGTAGCCCACGCCGTTGTATGTGAAGGTGAAGGGCAGCGCCTGCGAGGCAGTGCCATCATCAAAATCGCCCGAATAGAGCACCGAGCCGCCGGTAATCGGGGTATAAGAACCCACGGACTGCACAAAGGTATATGCACTTACCTGTGCATTCGCCTTCGTTCCTGCCACAAAGAAAAGCATCAAAAGCAGCCCTGCCTTCAGCAAGCTGCTTCCGCGATCAAACCAGGCCGGCCATGGGCCAGCACTTTTGGGCCGACCAGGTCGGCCCGTTGCATACGTGTTGTTCATGAATAATTGGTTTTGGGTTAAGCCTCACTACTTTTTCCCGTGCGGAAAAAGACAGCAAGTCTCCAAATAGACGAAAAAAAGCGGATCGGTTGTCCTCAACCGTAACTTTTTTTTAGTGCTGGTGCAACCCAAGGGAAATATACGCGTTGGGCTTGCCGTCCGGCCTACCCCCTCTGATGCCACTTCAGTGACCCTCACGCGTTGCGACCTGCGGCCTGCAGGTCTTCAAACGCTTCCCTGAGGCGGTGTACGAACACCTTTTCCCCTTCCCGCAGCCATACCCGCGGGTCATAGTACTTCTTGTTGGGCTTGTCATCGCCCTCAGGATTGCCAATCTGTGATTGCAGATATCCGGCCTTGCCCTGCACATAGTCGCGCACGCCACTCAGAAAGGCGTACTGCATGTCGGTGTCGATGTTCATCTTGATCGCCCCGTAGCTGATTGCCTCGCGGATTTCTTCCCGGCTGCTGCCGGAGCCGCCGTGGAAAACAAAATGGATGGGCCGCGGTCCGGTGCCCAGCTTCTGCTGCACGTATTCCTGGCTGTTGCGCAGGATACCCGGCTCGAGTTTCACATTGCCGGGTTTGTACACCCCGTGTACGTTTCCAAAAGCGGCTGCCACCGTAAAGCGGTGTGACACGGCCTTCATGTGCTCGTAGGCATAAGCCACTTCTTCGGGTTGGGTGTAGAGTTTGGAGCTGTCCACGCCGGTATTATCCACGCCATCCTCTTCCCCACCGGTGACTCCGAGCTCTATCTCTAAAGTCATGCCCATGGCCGCCATCCGCTTGAAATACTGCACACTGAGTTCTATATTCTCGTGCAAGGGCTCTTCAGAAAAGTCGAGCATGTGTGAGCTGAACAGCGGACGGCCTGTGCGTTCCATCCAGCGCTCACCGTGCTCCAGCATGCCATCCATCCAGGGAAGCAGATTTTTGGCGCAGTGGTCAGTGTGGAGAATAACCGGCACGCCATAGGCCTGCGCCACGATGTGAATGTGCTGGGCGCCGCTCACTGAGCCGAGCACAGCAGCCTGCTGGCCGTCATTCTTCAACCCCTTGCCGGCATAGAACGCTCCTCCCCCGTTGCTGAACTGGATAATGACCGGCGACTGCACCGCAGCAGCGGTTTCCAGCACGGCATTCACGCTGTTGGTGCCGATCACATTCACGGCGGGCAGCGCGTAGCCCCTTTCGATCGCATCATTGAATACTTCGGTGACATCATCACCTGTCAAAACTCCTGGACGAAAACGCATGGCGCAAATGTAAATCAGGTTGGGTAATGGCGTCGGTGGGCACGGATGGATGCGGATGAACCCCGCTCCTACGGGGTGATGCATGCCCCGATTTCCGCGCGAACGATATCGGCTGTCAGATCCCGGCGAACCAATTTGATATCCCGGCCATTGGCATAGATAAGCATTCCAAAGGGCTCGGGCATCTTGCTGCGTGAGATGAGCCTGACCTGATTGGCAGAAACCGAAATCTTGATGTCCGCAGCATCCGTGCGATACATCGGGATGGTGGCGCTGAGCTCGGGCTGCAGCTGGTTGAACAAGGCTTCCTGCTCGGCCAGGCGCTTCCGGATATCGGGTTCAGCCGCTTCGCGCTGCGCGAGTTCTTCCTCCGACGGATAATAGAAGACACACGCGTTACCTTCAACAATGGATACCGGTCCCTGACGCTCCATCTTCGGTTGAAACACCTGATCGGCAGGGACAGTGAGGGAATCGGCACCACTTGCCGCCGGACGAGAACTTGCAGCATCACCGCAAGATATCCACGTGCAGGAGAGAGTGACCCCCACGAGCACAGCAAAGGGTATAGAAAAAAAATGCTTCATACTTCCGGACTTCATTAAACAGAATACAAGTATAGCGCACCTGAATGTGCACGTGTGCACGTGTGCGCGTGAAATAATGGCATAGCCAACCTGATTGGAGAGACATCCCTTTCCCGCAGCCAAAAACCCGAAGGGGTTACATCCTGGCAGAGACATCCGGGCAAGGACATCGTTGCATCCATCATTCAATACCATTTCACCCTCCATTCCAATAAACAACTTCAGTCATTAAGCCACATTTGCTTACTCACCCTCCCGTCAACCGTTTATCCATGACTGCAAACCAGGCGGGAGGAAAGAGCGAAAGGAGCATCATGGCCGGGTAACCGGCGGGAAGCTGGAGTGCCTGTGGCATCGAATCCAGGAGTTGGTAATGCTTGGCAGGTTCCCAGTGATGGTCGCTGTGTCTGGTGAGTTCAAAGAGCACCAGCCGGCCAAAGATGAAGTCCGAATTCCACGAATGCCAGGGCTCCACATCTTCATAGCGGTGGTCACTCACCTTGTTCCGCAACAATCCGTAATGCTCGATGTAATTCACCGTTTCCAGGAGCAGTATGCCGATGCCCGCCGCCACAAGGAATGGCCAGGTAGCATGCCAGCCACCGAAGGCGAAGATGACTCCTGTCAGCGCCAATTGGATGAGGATATAGAGAACCATCTCGTTGGCTGGCGACCATACGGGCTTCTTGTTTCTGCGGCGCTCCTTCTCCACAATCTGCCATGCGGAGCGAAATCCCTGCGCTATGCTGCGCAACCAGAATGCGTAAAGCGATTCACCCCGCCGCGCTGTTGCACCATCATCCGGCGTGGCCACGTTGCGGTGATGACCGCGGTTGTGCTCAATGAAGAAATGCATATACAACGTAGTGCACAGCATAATGCGGGCGAGCACTTGCTCACCTTTCGAGGCGCGATGCCCGAGTTCATGTGCCACATTAATCCCGAACACGCCACACATCAAACCCATGGAAATGATGCGACCGGTCGTGGTGAGCGCATTCCCTGCCCCTTCCGCCATGAGCCATACAAACCACCCCAGAAAAATGAGCTGAACGGGCACGGTGAGCCAGATGAGCACATCGTAGGCGCGGTCGCGGCGAACCAGTTCGCGCTCCGCTTCAGTCAGATTGCGCGGATTTTCACCCATCAACAGCTCCAGCACAGGAACCACCGCAAAGGCATATATCAGCGGAACAAACGTGTACCAGCCCTCCAGGGTGAAAGCGCAAACGGTGGCCAGCGGCATCGAGAACGACGCGAGATACTTCAGAAAACGCATAGGCCGAATATAAGCAGCATAGCGGTCACACACGGCCCATAGCACGGTGCTTTTTATTCAGGTCCGAAGGGCATCATGCGTTGATCTCCCCGGCGGCCCCCATTCACCCGATCCGCCAGCCCTTATTTATTGCGCTCCTCCAGAAAGCGGATGAGCTGCTCATCGCTCATGCCCACCAGCCGCATGGCTGCTTCAGACTCCCGGGCATACGGGCTGTCAGGATATTGATCAATGACCGCCTGGTAGTGGATGATCGCCTTTTCAGGATTCTGCAGATAAACGTCGTAGATAAAGGCCACTGTGAATGCCGCCTGCGCACGTCGCTTGCTGCTGGGGTAGCCATCGTGAAAATGAACCAGCAAGTCAATGGCCTGCTGATACTCCCCGATGCCGGTGGACAGCGATGCGGCCCGCAGCAGATATTCCCCTGAGAGCGTATCAGCATGGTAGCGGTTGTAGTACTGGATATAGCGCGAAACGAGGTCGGCAGCCAGCACCCGATCCACTTCCACCGACTTATCCACCTCACCTTCGAGGTCGGCAATGGTTTTGCGCATAGCGATCTGTTCCTTCGCTACCGACGATTCGGAAGCCGGCTGGCAGGCCATGAAGGCCATGAAGGCCATGGCGATCCATGCATAGATAGAGGTCTTCATGTTGTGCATCCTGTTGGTTCTATCATCATCTGCCCTCACCGGGGAAACCGCATGCGGTAACTGACGTCCACATCGCCCCGGCTGATATCATTCAGCTTTCCCTTCAGCAAACTGCGGCGAAAGGGATTGATGTGGTCGAGAAAGAGTATGCCCTCAATGTGGTCATACTCATGCTGCACCACGCGTGCCGGAAATCCGTCGAGCTCCTCCTCGTAGAGATCCCATTTTTCATCGTAATACTCAATTTTTACCACGGGCTTCCGCTTCACTTCTTCACGGATATGGGGAATGCTCAGGCATCCTTCCTCGAAGCCCCAGGGCTCCCCTTCTTCCTCGTAGATGATGGGGTTGATAAATACGCGTTTGAACCCTGCGCAGTCAGGATCACCATCTTCACCCTCCGCAAAAGGAGCAGCGTCCACCACAAACAACCGGATGGATTTGCCTACCTGAGGGGCGGCGAGCCCTACTCCGTGGGCCTCGTACATCGTATCAAACATATCGGCGATCAGCTTGTCGAGGCCGGGATAATCCCGGTCAATGTCAACGGCCTTTTTCTTCAGCACCGGATCACCATACGCCACAATGGGTAAAATCATGGCGGCGAAAATACAGCCGCACGGACAGAACACTCGTGTGACCAAGTCATGCTCGCTATTTTTACCCCTGATGGAATTCAGCTATTCCCGTTGGCTGTCCGCAATTGCCCTGCTGTGCATCACGCTCAGTGCTTGTCGAGAGGCAGTGAACACACCTGCTTTTGCCTCGGATGATCTTCACCGCTGGAACCGGGAGCTGGTGGAGGTGGTGATGGAAGATCTCTTTCCACCCATGATTGCCTCCCGGGTATATACCTATCCGCAGATAGCGGCATGGATGGCCTCCATTCCCGCCGACAGCACCCGAGAGGCCATGGCGTCCCGACTGCATGGCTGCACACCTCCTCCCCCATGCCCGGCAGATCCGGTGGATCACAGCATTGCAGCGTGGGCGGCATGGCACCACACGGCTTCACGACTTGTATTCAGCACACACCGGATGCAAGCCCTCCGCGATGGCGATACTCCTCGTCTCCATGGCACCGACCGCCGCATCGTGGAGCGATCAGAAGCATGGGGTATCGCTATCGCCGGATGGATACTCGAACGGGCCTCGCGCGACTCCTATCGCGAAACGCGCACCATGGCGCGGTGGACACCTGCCCGCCGCGACAGCACGTGGTGGCAAACGCCTCCGGATTATCCGGCTGCCATAGAACCCCACTGGAGCAAAATCATGCGCTTTGTGCCGGTACACCATACCACCTGCACACCTCCCCTGCCAGTGCCATACAGCCACGACCCCCGCAGCGCATTCCACCAGCTGGCTCTGGAGACCATGTCGCACATACCGGGAGCGGACTCCCTGCGGGATGCCACGGCATGGTACTGGGATGATAACCCGAACGACTATGAGAATACCGGCCACAACACCCGCTTCCTGCACAAGATTTCACCTGCAGGGCACTGGATACGCATAGCGGATTACGCCTGCCGGACATCCGCTCTTACACTGAACCAGACAGCGCAGCTTTATGCACACCTGGCCATCGCACAATTTGATGCCTTCATCGCTTGCTGGAAGGTGAAATATGACACCGACCGCATTCGCCCGGTTACCTACATCCAGGCACACATCAATCCCCTTTGGATGCCGCTGATCCAGACTCCAGGCTTTCCCGAATACACCAGCGGACACAGCGTCATCAGCGCTGCATCTGCTGCCGTGCTCAATCATTACCTGGGTGAGGAGATGGCCTTTACCGACTCCACAGAATATCCGTTCGGGCTTGGAGTGCGCCACTTCCATTCATTCAGCCAAGCAGCTGAGGAAGCTGGGTACAGCAGGCTTTACGGGGGTATTCACTTCCGCGATGGTGTGGAAGCCGGGCTCCGACAGGGGACTTGCATAGGGCAATCCATCATCCGGCATTTTCAGCAGAAACAACCATGAAACACTCCCTTCTACCCGTGCTGATCACCATGTGCCTGCTCGCCTGTAACAGCGGCACACCTGATCAGTCCAACCCTGAAGCCGCCCTCTTTGAGTTGGTCCCTTCCACCCAAAGCGGCATCCACTTCACCAACCACGCAGAAGAAACCGACAGCATGAACGTATTCAACTACGAATACATCTTCAACGGTGGCGGTGTGGCCATAGGCGATATCAACAATGACGGATTGAATGATATCTACTTCTCGGGAAGCGATGTACCCAACAGGCTTTACCTCAATCAGGGTGACTTCCGCTTCACCGATATCACCGAAAGCAGTGGCACGTCTGGCGGGCGCGGACACAAGACCGGTGTGGTGATGGCCGATATCAACCAGGACGGATGGCTCGATATACACGTATGCCGGAGCGCATCCGCCCGACCAGAGGACCGCACCAATATCCTGTATATCAACAATCAGGACGGCACCTTCACCGACAAAGCGGCAGAATTTGGCCTCAACGATCCCGGCTATTCCACTCAGGCGCACTTTCACGACTTCGATCTCGATGGCGACCTCGATCTCTACCTGATTAATCATCCGGCCAACTGGCGCGTGAATAACCAGGTCATGGTCAACTATGATGAAACGGGCAGGCTCGTCCGGTTCAAGCCCACGCAATTCGAATACATCAGTGACCGCTACTATGCCAATGAAGGCGGGCATTATACTGACCGCTCAGCGGAAGCCGGTGTGCTCAACAACGCCTTCGGACTGAGCGCAACAGTACTCGATGCTAATCAGGATGGCCTTCCGGATATCTACGTGTGCAACGATTACATTGAACCCGACTACCTGTACATCAACCTCGGTCAGGGGCGGTTTCGCGAGGCCTTTGATCAGCACTTCAGCCACAGCTCATTCTCCAGTATGGGATCAGATGCAGGTGATCTCGATCTGGACGGATTGGATGAACTTGTAACACTGGATATGGTAGCCGAAGACAACCACTATCAGAAGATGCTGCAGATGGCGCAGAACTATGACAAGTTCCAGTCGCTGCTGCAATACGGATACCAGCCCCAGTTCTCCATCAATACCGTGCAGAAGAATCACGGCAACGGACAATTCAGCGATTACGCGCTCCTGGCGGGGATGGCTTATACAGACTGGAGCTGGGCTCCGCTGCTGATGGATTTTGATCTGGATGGTCTGCGCGATGTATTTATCACCAACGGGTACCGCTACGATGTGAGCGACATGGATTATTCCAGATTCCGGTTTGACTCCCTCTCCAGATCTATCCAACTGCAGGGCGGCAACCTCGCCAGGGAGTACCGCAAGATTGTGGGTGAGCACAAGGTGAAGAATTACTTCTTCCGTAACCGAGGTGAATGGTCATTCGAACCGGCATCCGACATCTGGAACAGCGGCACACCCTCCTTCTCCAATGGCGCCGCGTGGGGCGATCTGGACAACGATGGCGATCCTGATCTCGTGGTGAACAACCTCGAAGATGAAGCCTTTGTGATGCGCAACCGGGCAGAGCGAAACGGTCATCATTACCTCCGCATCATGGCTGAAGGTCCGGCGGGCAACCGCGAGGGCATTGGCCTGCGCGTGGTGGCTGAAACAGAGCCAGGCACCGTGCTGGCGGGCACCCTGACTGCCGCCCGGGGATTTCTTTCATCATGCCCGGCAGAAATCCTGCTAGGAACAGGAACATACGAACAGCTGAGCACACTGCGGATGATCTGGCCCGATGGCCGCGAGCAACAACTCACCTCAGTAGCTGCCGACACCACCCTGATCGTGCGGTACTCCGATGCCCGGCTTCCGCAGGCAAAAAAAACAGCCACGCCCGTATGGCTTGTTCAGGATGATGCAGCGCTCACCACGGTCCATGCGGAGAATGAATTCATTGACTTCAAGCGTGAGCCCCTGCTCCATCGCGAGTTTTCATCACAAGGGCCATGCATGGCTTCAGGTGATGTGAACGGCGACGGCCTCGATGATGCCTTTATCGGAGGATCCGCTGGCCACGCTGGTGCGCTGTTTGTCCAGCAGCCAGACGGGCGGTTGACGGCTTCGCCGCGGCAGCCCTTTGGTATGCACAAAGCCAGCGAAGATGCGGATGCCACATTCCTCGATGCCGATGGCGATGGCGATCAGGATCTGCTGGTTGTGAGCGGAGGCACAGAACACACCACAGGCGATTCCCTTTACACCGACAGGCTCTATCTGAATGACGGCCGCGGGCTTTTCAGTCATGCACCCGGATCCATACCCGCCTTTGGCGAGCCCGGTTCGTGCGCAGAAGCTGCTGATGTGGACGGCGATGGCGATACCGATCTGTTTCGCGGCGCGTGGGTTACTCCGGGGCGCTATCCCCTGAGTGGCACTTGCCGCATCCTGATCAATGAGCGCGGACGATTTACTGACGCCTCTTCCCAATGGCTCGCGGGCCTTAAGCCCAGGGGCATTCCATCGCTGGCTCAACTGGCCGATTTTGACGGCGACGGAAAATCAGATCTCGCCCTCGCCGGCGAGTGGATGTCGCCTCTCATCCTCCTCAATACCGGAAGCTCGTTCACTGCGATTGCACAGCCGCATGACGACAGCCATACAGGCTGGTGGAGCAGCATGAGCGCTGCCGATCCCGACCGCGACGGCGATATGGATCTCATCGCCGGCAACCTCGGGCTCAACACACGCCTGCAGGCCAGCGCTTCGGAGCCCGTGACTTTGCATGCTGCCGATTTCGACTCCAATGAAAGCATGGATGCCATCCTCTCCCTGTATATCGGGGGCACCTCCTATCCGATCCACCTGCGCGATGCTATGCTCGATCAGATAACCGCACTGCGGCGGCGCTTTCTGCGCTACGCTGACTATGCTGATGTGACCACCGAGGAGCTCTTTCCCGATCAGCTGGATGAAGCCCTGCGCTATGAAGCGCGGATGATGCAATCCTGCTACTTCGAGAATGATGGGCGCGGCGTATTCACTGCTCGTACACTGCCCCGCATGGCGCAGACCTCCTGCGTGCGGGGGATTGCTGTAGAAGATGTGGACGGCGATGGAAACGATGACCTTGTGCTCACCGGCAACATGTACGAAACCGATGTGCAGAACAGCCGCTATGATGCCTCCATCGGACTTGTGCTAAAGGGCGATGGAAAAGGCGGCTTTGAGTCCGTTCCCTCCACCGTGAGCGGGCTTCACATACCCGGCAACACGCGCGGAGTCATCACACTCATGCGCAAGGACGGCAAGCTCCTGATCGCAGGAGTGAATGACGGGCCGGTGCGCGCGTTCCGGATCCGTTCAGCGCCAGTCGCCCAGACTCGTTGAAAGCGTGAAGTGATTGGCAGGTCCGGCGGCGTGGTAGATCGCCCGGCCGTAGTCCAGGCGGAAGCGCTTGACTCGCACGCCGAATCCATAAGACATGCCTGCGGTAGCGGGACGATCTGAAAGTTTCATCTCCTGCCTGCGGCGGTAGTTGTATCCCATGCGCAGGTTGATGTTCTTGCCCAGCAGCAATTCCGCTCCGATAACCATGTGCCGCATCAGGTTATCACCAAACTCCCAGGTGTTATTCTGCACCGGCTCACCCGAGACCGGATCAATGGGAGCAGGAGCATTGGGATTATCGAAAGTAAGATTCCACTGCTGGAGATTTTCGGCCACTACAGAAAAGCGGAAAGGGGCATGGCGAAGCTGCTTGGTAAACCCGATCTGAATTTCGGCAGGAAACTCCTCCCGGCGGTCTTCGGAGAAGGCGATAAACTGGTAACCCACGTTGCGCACCACGAGCGATGCTGTGAATTTGCGGCGCGGCTGGTGAAACGTCACCGCACCATCTATGGCGGCCCCGAGAGAGTAATAGTTGGCGTAGCTCGCATAGACCGTCTTCAGGTTTGCACCCACACTCCAGAGCGAATCCACCTGATATCCGATGCCCCCTGTGAGCACGTATTCATCCGCGCTGACAGACCCGATGACCTGGCCCAGACCGTCCGTTTCATCCATGGTGCCGTAGCTGAGAAACTGCAGCGTACCGCCGAGGGTGATTTTCCTGTTTTTCAATCCGTGAGCATAGGATGCGTAACCAAAATCAGATCCCGCATAAAAGTCCACATAACTCAGGGCCAGATCGCCGTGCATGGTGCTGTCGAGCAGAGATGGATTCACCGCCATGAGATTGATATCACCATCCTTGATGGCCAGGTAATTTCCTCCCATCGCGGCCACGCGGGCAGAACCGTAAATATTGAGACTGTTGAATACCGTTGAGCCACCGGGCTGAGCCAGGCCGGAAGAGCCGGAGGCCAGGATGGTCAGGATGGACAGCAGGATAAGGATAAAACGCATGGGCTGGCAAAGATGGGGCGATAACGGCATTGCGCTGCAAATCGTATCCCGAGGCTTCATAAATCACCCGACCTCTGGTCAGGCCACTTTGAGCGCATTGACCACCTTCTCTTTCAGCAGCGCCTTTTCGAGCACCTCATGCATCTCCTGGACATAATGAAACCGGAGGCCTTTCAGGTAGCGCTCATTGATTTCTTCAATATCCTTCCGGTTGCGTTCACAGAGCACAATCTCCTTGATTCCTGCCCGGCGTGCAGCGAGGATTTTCTCCTTGATGCCACCTACGGGAAGCACCTTGCCGCGGAGGGTAATTTCGCCGGTCATGGCCATGAACTTTTTCACCTTGCGTTGTGTGAATGCCGATGCCAGCGCTGTGAGAATCGTGATGCCGGCAGAAGGACCATCCTTGGGCACAGCACCTTGTGGCACGTGGATGTGTACGTTCCAGTTATCGAACACCTCTTGCTCCAGTTGCAGGTGGGCAGCGTGCGACTTGAGGTATTCCAATGCAATCATGGCACTTTCCTTCATCACATCTCCCAGATTACCGGTGAGCGTGAGTTTGCCCTTACCTCGGGTGAGACTGGTTTCGATGAAGAGAATATCCCCACCGGTGGGCGTCCAGGCTAGCCCGGTTACCACGCCTGCCGTATCGTTATCGGAGTACTTATCCTTCTCATGGCTTGGGCCCAGCACAGCCAGCAGGTCTTCCGGATGCAGTTCGCGCGTGAAGCTCTCTTCCAGTGCAATCTGCTTCGCGCGGTTGCGCACCATTTTACCGATGCGCTTTTCCAGTGTGCGCACACCGCTCTCGTTGGTGTATTCCTCAATCAGCCTCACGAGGATATCATCACTGAAAGAAATCATCTCACCGGATATCCCGTTTTCCCGAAGCTGCTTGGGCAGCAGGTGACGGCGGGCGATCTCCACCTTTTCCTCCACGGTATAACCATTCACTTCGATGATCTCCAGGCGATCGCGCAGGGCGGGTTGAATGGTAGCGAGTGAGTTGCAGGTGGCAATGAAGAGCACGCGGGACAGGTCGTAGTCCAATTCAACGTAATTGTCGTAGAACGTGTGGTTCTGTTCCGGGTCGAGCACCTCGAGCAGGGCAGAGCTGGGATCGCCGTGAACGCCATGTCCGATCTTATCAATTTCATCCAGCACGAAGAGCGGATTGGACGTTCCGGCCTTGCGCAGACTTTGGAGAATTCGGCCCGGCATAGCCCCGATGTAAGTCTTGCGGTGCCCGCGGATTTCCGCCTCATCATGCAGACCTCCCAGAGCCATGCGCACATACTTACGTCCGAGCGCTTCGGCAATCGACTTACCGAGGGAAGTCTTACCCACACCCGGAGGACCATAGAGGCAGATGATCGGGGCCTTCATATCGCCCTTGATCTTGAGCACGGCGAGGTGTTCAATGATACGCTCCTTCACCTTCTCCATACCGAAATGATCGCGGTCGAGTATTTCCCGCGCATGCCGCAGATCGAAGTTATCTTCAGAATACGCTCCCCAGGGCAGGTCCAGCAGCGTATCGATGTAGTTGGATTGCACACTGTACTCAGCACCCTGCGGGTTCATGCGCTCCAGCTTGCCGATTTCTTTCTGAAAGGCTTTCTCCACGGATTCCGGCCACACTTTGGAGCGCGCGCGCTTGCGTTTCTCCTCGATTTCTTCCTTCACAGGATTGGCGCCCAGCTCTTCCTGGATCTGCTTCATCTGCTGTTGGAGGAAATACTCGCGCTGCTGCTTGGAGATATCGGTGTGTACTTTTTTCTGAATCTCATTTTTCATCTCGAGCATTTGCAGCTCCTTGCCCAAATGCTCAAGCACCCGGCTGGAGCGCTCTTCGAGATCGGCTACTTCAAGCAGGGCCTGCTTCTCCTGCACACCGGTCTTCATGTTGGATGAAATGAAGTTGGTCAGAAAGCTCAGCCCGTTGATGTTCTTGATGGCTACGGAGGCCTCACTGGGAATTTCAGGTGATAGGTTGATGATGCGGACGGCATGTTCCTTCAAGGACTCAAACAGGGCCTTCTGCTCTCTGCTTTCTTCGTTGCGGTTCATCTCCGGAAACTCCACAACCTGTGCACGGAAATAAGGATCTGTATCCACGAGCCCGCGTATCTCAAAGCGCTTTTTGCCCTGAAGAATGACCGTGGTGCTTCCGTCGGGCATCTTGAGCATGCGCATGATGGTGGCCTGTGTGCCGATTTTATTCAGATCTTCAAATTCCGGCTCCTCAATTTCGGGATTGATCTGCGCCACCACACCAATGGTCTTGTTGCCCTTGTTGGCATCCTGAATCAGACGGATGGACTTATCGCGCCCCACCGTGATCGGGATGACCACACCGGGAAACAAAACAGTATTGCGCAATGGCAGGATGGGCAGCACCTCAGGAGTATGCTCTTTGTCCATCTGGTCTTCGTCTTCGGGCGAGATCAGCGGGATGAACTCATGGTCTACTTCTTCTTCGGAGAATAGAAACGGGTGCAGGGATGATGGGTCGCGCTTCATGGAATCAGTTCAAAAAAAAATGAAGGATTGGGTGACTTCAATGACGGTGCCAGATCAGCAGCCCTGACGAAGTGTCGCTATGCTCCGCTCTCCGGCCGTAATCCGGAAAACTTCTGTCAGCATACGCCGCATGGCATCCGTCAGGTCAACGTGCCTGCGCGACATCATCCGGTGAGCGGTGATCAGTGCTTCTTCGAGCCGGTATTCCTCGAGCCCTTCCGCACCGCCCCACGAGAAGGATGGAAGGAACTTGGGCGGAAAGCCACCGCCGAAGATCTGCGCCGCAACGCCTGCAACGGTACCGGTATTGAACATCGTATTGATGCCCGACTTCCCATGGTCGCCCATGATGAGCCCCATGAAGGTGAGACCGGTGGGCACAAAGGCCTGTCGGCCGTAATCCCACGCCCTCACTTCGGAGTAGTTGTTCTTGAGATTGGAGGTGTTGGTATCCGCGCCCAGGTTGCACCACTCGCCCAGCACGGAGTTGCCCAGAAAACCATCGTGGCCTTTGTTGCTGTAGCCCAGCATGACGGAATTGCTGACTTCGCCACCCACGCGGCAATGTGGCCCGATGGTGGTGGGGCCGTAAATTCTGGTTCCCATCCGGAGCGTGGCCTGTTCGCCGAGGGCGAGCGGTCCGCGCACCATGCAGCCCTCCATAATTTCCGCATGCCGCCCGATGTAAACAGGACCGGCTTCTGTGTTGAGCATGCACGGGAGAACTTTAGCTCCCTCTTCGATGAAGAGCCGCTCCACCGGGCCGATGATGGTCACTCCGGGGCCGGATGGCTGGGAGCTTCGCCCGGCTGTGAGCCATGTAAAATCACCCTGTATGGCTTCACCATTGCGCGCAAAGAGATCGGTGAGCTGTTGCAGCAAGAAAGCCGGCGCATGTACCGCATGATCCTGACCTGCTGAAGCACCTTCCCGTTCGGCCAGCACCGTGGATCCCTCCAGCAGTCGGTCGCCCGCAGCGAGAGCGCGGATCTGATCCACCACCGCAGGTGTGGGAAGCAACCGGGCATTGATGCGGTAGCCCGTTCCTTCTGCAGGTGCAGGAGGATAAAGCTCCTGCAGATGTGGGCGGGTTTCATGAAACACCGGATGCCCGAGGATGCGCAGCCATTTTTCACGAATGGTGAGGATGCCGGCGCGCAGCTCGCCAACCGGCCGGGTGAGGGTAAGGGGAGCGAAGGCATCGCTCCGGTCATCTTCAAACAGAATCACCTTCATGGCCGTAAGGTAGCAAGATTCACGTCCGGTCTTCCGGCCGGACTGTCACGGCGCTTCCGGCATCCATCATGCCTGAACTGTTTCAGGCAAATCCGAGAACAGCACGTACGCCGGATATGACGTACTCTACCTCCTCATCGGTCATGGGCACGTAGAGCGGAATTACGATACTCCTGTCTGACGTGTCTTCGGACACCGGAAGGCGGAGTCCGGCACAACGCTCCTGATAGGCGGTTTCACGGTGGGATGTCATGACACCTCGTCGCGTAGAAATACCGAGATCGAGCAAGGCCTGCATTACCGCATTGCGATCAAAGGTGCAGGTGTGATCCAGGTAGATGCTGAATGACTGGTAGTTCGTGAAATAGCCCTCCCGCTCTCTGGGCAGCCTCAGGAAAGGAATATCGGCAAATGCACCGAGGTAGCGGAAGGCGATCTTCCTGCGCTCCTCCACGAGCCAGTCGAGCCGCGCGAGCTGCTGAATGCCGACGGCCGCCTGGATATCCGTCATCCGGTAGTTGTATCCGATTTCAAGATGGTCTTCGATAATGACGGTAGTGCTGAGGTGGCGAACCCGATCATTCACGGACATACCATGCTGACGGAGCAGGCGCAGACGATCGTAGTAATCCTTCCGCGAGGTGGTGATCATACCTCCATCGCCGGTGGTAATCACCTTGCGGGGGTGAAAGCTGAAGCACACCAGATCGGAATGGCTTCCGATCTTTTTTCCCATATAGGCTGATCCGGCGGCGCATGCGGCATCTTCAATAAGCACCAGACCATGCTCATCACACAACGTGCGGAATGCTGCGATATCCGCGGGCATACCGATCTGGTGTACGATGAGGATCGCCTTCGTGCGCGGTGTAATGCGGCTGCGCGCATCATCGGGATCTATATTGCAGGTTGCTGAATCCACTTCCGCGAACACCGGAGTGGCTCCCACGTACGCAATCGCATTGGCCGTGGCGATGTAGCTCATTGATGGACAGATGACCTCATCGCCGGCCCCTACACCGGCTACGATCATAGCCAGATGGAGGCCTGTGGTACAGTTGCTCACCGCAACAGCATAGGGTGCTCCAGTGTAGGCGGCGAAGCGTTCTTCAAACTCCGCCACCTTCGGCCCTTGCGTCACCCAATTCGTCAGGATGGTTTCGTAGGCGCTTCTCGCCTCAGCTTCTCCCAGGTATGGCCTGGCCACGGGTATCTTCATGGTGGATTGTTTAGTCACCTTTCCCAATTCTTTTCCATCACTTCCGACAGCAGGTTACCCGAAGACATAAGATCGCGGTAATAGCTGATCGTTTTCATCAAACCTTCCCTGAAGGTCACGGACGGAGAGAAGCCGGTGATCTTCCTGAATTTGGCGGGATTCACCCAGAGCCGGGGCACGTCGGCCGGACGATCAGCCTCAAAGCGGATACGCATGTGTTCCGACAATCCCATGGCACCGATGAGTTCGGTGAGCAGTTCGCGCATGGGAATCTCCTCTCCCGTTCCGATATTGATGATCTCACCGGTAAGACCAGGCGTGGCAAGCAGGTCGCACAGGGCGCGGGCCGTATCCTCCACATAGAAGAAATCGCGGGTGACCGAACCGTCGCCATAGATCACCGGCGGCTCACCGTAGAGCATCTTCACAATGCTTCTCGGGATCACTTCTCCGGCATCTCCCTCATAGTGAGCGCGCGGACCGTAGTTATTGAATATCCGGGTAATGGTCACATCCAGCCCGTAGCAGATATGATAAGAATAGGCGTAATGCTCACCGGCGAGCTTGCTGCTCCCGTACACCGTCTTCGGCAGAGGTACTCCATCTTCAGAAATGGGAAACTGATGGATATCGCCATAGATCTCCGAGGTGGAGATGTAGAAAAACTTTCTGACGCCATGGCGACGTGAAGCCTCGAGTACGCGCAAACTGCCCTCCGCATTGACCCGGTGGTTTTCCATCGGGCTGTGGATGGAATGACGCACACCCATGCACGCCAGATGAAACACCGCATCCACACCGGACAACTCCCGGTCCAGTGCATCGGAATCCAGGATATCCGCTTCTGTAAAACGAAAATCCGATGACTTCATCGCATGCTGGAGATTGCGAAGCTTCCCGTTGATCAGGTTGTCATAGGCAATAACCCTGAACCCGCGTTTCAGGAGCTCATCCACCAGGTGGGATCCTATGAAGCCGGCACCTCCGGTAACTAATACAAGACTCATTATTCTGGATTCATCAGGGGATAAAACTAGGTCGTAATTCTGCCTGGCGTTGAGTTTCTTTGATTCCGCCACCATCCGCACAAGTCGGTGATCAGGAGCGCAACGGACATCACCATGAAGGGATACGCCGGGGCCAGATAACGCTGCTCCGCATAGCCGAGTATAGCGCCGATAATCAGCACCAGCACTAAGGGAAATGTGAGGAATATCCACATTACCGGATCTCTCACCCAGAGGGCCCTGCATGCGGCGATGACCATGCCCCCGGAAAGGAAGAGCAGCATGACGTGGTAAAAGGATTTCACGGCAAACTCCAGGATGTTCATCTCCGCCTGTCCGGGCAAGGGAAGATTATCCAGCCGGGATGGAAAGATGAACAGCCGGATCAGCCTGAGCCGGTTCCACAGATAATAATGCATGGGTTTTTCCCGGCGGTAGTTCTCGCGGAGCTCATTGGACCAGGTGATAACCTGATTCTGATATTCCCTGCGCACTTCCGGATCCAGTGTCTGATCCCACGCACTGGTGAACACAGACTTGAGTGCGACGAGTGTGTCATAGTTGCACTGTGAGGTGTACACGTGGGGAGGAAAGTCATAGTGAACATCCGAAGCCCGATCGAGAAACCAGGCGAGTTCCGTGTTGACAGACCATTCCTGATAGTCGCAGCCCCAACTGATGACAAGATTGCGCAGGCTGATGTGATACTCGGCCAGTGTACCGAAACAATGCTCGTCATCATCCTGCAGAATGATGCGCTTGTTGTAGAGCACCTGATTGCGGATGGCCCAAGCTGAAATGCCCGTCACGATGGGCAGGCATAATGCCATTCCGGCCAATACCAGCCTTCGCCATCCCGAGCGGTTCTGAAGTTCATACACCAGCACCACGAGCCCTGCAGCCGGCAAAAACAGCAAGTGTGAAGGACGGGTAAAGATGGCCCAGCAAAGCATCGCTCCCGCGAGCAGAATGCGGCCATATCCTCCCCGGCGATAGTAAAGAGATAAGAGGTAAAAGGTGATCACCAGGAAGCTGATGGAGAAGCTGTCTGACATGAGCGAATGATCCCATGCACTGACGTAGGTGTTCACCACCATCAGGCCATACACCAGGAGAAAGAGCAGTTTTGACGGCCGGAAATGGTAGGCACCCAACGCGGCGAGGTAAATCGCAACGGCACCCACCAGAAACTGAAGCACGATCATACCCACTTCGGCATGTGCAGGCGAAAGCACCGTGCGGAGTAATGCATACATGGGCAGCAGGCCCGGCATTCGGCATGCGCCGGCATATCCATTGCCTTGTACCCATGACTCCATCGGCTCGTAGTACCCCGATGTATCATTCTGCTCCACCACAATTCCGTAGTGCATCAGCTCTTCCACCCAGTTGGTATGGAACTCCACAGCGAGAAAAGCGAAGATGACCAGCCGAATGAGAAGTGTAAGCGCCATCCACCTTCGGTAGTCCGTCACCTCCCATATGGACTGTAAACGCGTCATTCGCCGCAGTTGAAGTATTTATCGTAAGCTGATCCGGGGATGATACTGAGTTTCGACATCAGCCAGATGGGAATGCGGAACGCTCTGATCAGGTTGTAGCTGTTGGGATAGTCCCGGAATGATTTGGGAGGTGCACTCACGATGCTGTCATAGTGTTCACGCGTAAGTCCGAGCCGCTTGATGCAGAGGTCGATCACCTTAGGGTCTTCGATGGAGTATGTGGACTTGATTCGCTCCAGCGCTTCCTCCCTCGGCATTTGTCCGCTGCGCACCAGTGCGCTGTAGTTGAACAACCGCCGGTCAATGCCAAACTTCGTCCGGTAGAGATTGGTCATGAGTGCCTGATAAAGATCATCGAAGTAATGCGCTCCGGGATTTTTCCAGTCCAGCTCCGCCTCCAGCAGGGCATCCACATCTTTCCGGACGTATGGATGGTAGTACAGGAGTGGAATGGTCCTGATCCCGCGAACGATCGAATAGTAGAACATTTCGCGAATGCCGAGATTGAACCCCGGATCATCCGGCTTCCAGGGTCGCAGAGGCACAGTGCCAAGCTGTTTGTGAACGGCCTTGAGGTATTTGCCGTCGAGGTAGTTCCAGGACAGCGGAGCGATGCCTTCAGTGCGGAAACTTTGCCCGATGATGATGTACTTCACCTTCTCCTTGGCAGCGACACCATAGAGTGCAGTGGCGATGCCTACATCGGTACCCTCTTCCAGATCGGGTGTGGATGCCTTGAGGAAAGCAATCTTGAGGTCTTTGGATTCGCGCCAGTCAGAGGTGATGGTGCGAAGCTCTACATCCATTTTCCTGCAGGCCTTGATCATATTCTCCCCTGCTACGGGATTGCCGAAGCCATCATTGAAATGAACGGCAATGGGATTGAGACCGAGCACCTTTTTCACATACCACAGGGTGTAAGAACTGTCGCGACCACCGCTGATGCCGAGCACACAATCATATTTCTTACCCCTGCCGTGCCGGCGGATCTTCTCCGTCCACCTGCGGGTGATTTCCTCACCCTCATGACCCAATGGAAACTGTGCGTCCATCTTGTCATGCAACCGGCAAAAGTTACACTCTCCCCGGGAGTCAAAGCGGATACCCGGCACAGTGGTATCCATGATGCATCGGCTGCATTGTTGGTATTCAGATGTACTCATCTCAATTCATTAATGGCTGCTCAAACTCCACACCTCGCGCTTTCAGCATTTTGCCTATCTGCGTGCCGCGCTCCCTGCGTTCGGGAACGTCAAATTCCGTGACGATGAGCTCACCTGCGAACTCATTGAATCGTCCCTGCCCCATCACTCCATCCGGGCCCACCACCAGCGAACAGCCGATGCTCTTCTTGCCTTCATAAGGTCCGCCTACAATATAGCCGACGCATGTTGTGCCTATCACCACAATGCCGTAGTAGCTGGAGAGGACCTTGTACGGATTGACCCATTTTTCCTCATAGGGATCATCTTCTTCCGTAATGGAGTAATCCACCGTCCAGGATGAAGGTGAAAGGATGAACTGCGCACCCATGCGGGCCAGTGTATGGCCGATGGGGAGTGAGTCGGCGTAATTGTCGGCGCAGATATTCAACCCTACCCGTCCGAACTCGGTATCCACACAATTCAACGTAGTGCCGATTTCGTAGAAGGGAAACTCGACATCGAGCAAATTGATCTTGTGGTATTTCAGCACGATCTCCCCCAAGCGGTTGATCAGGATGGCCGAGTTGTAATTCCTGTCGCCGGATTTTTCAGTCAGCCCTACGCAGATCCATATCCCATGCTGCCTCGCCTGCTCACAGAAGATGTCGCTGTATTTCCCGGGAATGGTCTGTGCATCTTCCATACCACTGGGGTGAGTCCAGGCAAAATCCATGGTCTCCGGCAGAAGAATGATATCGCATTGCTGCCGGGCAGCCTCGCCAATCATGGTGATGGCCCGTTCGATGTTTCGGTCCGGTTCACCACCTTCCACCAACAGCTGACCCAGTCCGATTTTCACCCGCTTAGACATGATGCACCAGGGATTTATTTTTTATAGAAGAAATAAAGACTTGCCAGCACAAGCGCCATTCCGATGGCCTTGTTTGGTGTAAAGGTTTCGTCGAGTGCGAAAATACCAAATGCCAGAACGAACAACAAGTGAAACCCAACCAGCGTGGGATAGCCGATGGAAAGCTCCACGCGGTTCAGAGCGAGGAACCAGAGACCGGGTGCTGCCACAAATCCAATCACCGCAAGCGCGAGTTTTGGATTGCGGATGAACTGGAGCATGTAGTCCCACACGGCGCGAAACGAGGTAAACTGGATATGGCCCAGTTCATTGAACTTCGTCTTGACTACATAGGCGGCGTAGGAGTCGAAAAAGGCCGAAAGAATGATGAGCCCCCAGGTGAGGAAAAAGGTCTTGAGCATCAGTCTGTGTCGTTTGGATGTGTTTCTTCCTCGATGAAATAGAGCGGGCGCTCACGGGATTCCTCCAGGGTGCGCCACAGGTATTCTCCAATCAGCCCGACCATGATCATGATGGTGCCGCTCAGCACGAGCGTGATGATCACCATTTCAGCCCAGCCGGGAGTGGTATAATCCATCAATGCGAAAATGAAGACAAACAGCGCGTAGGCAAATCCGAGAATGGCCGTGCCCAGTCCGATATAGGTAATGAGCCGGAGGGGAATACCGGAAAAGGCGATGATCCAGTCGAGCGCCAGCCTCACACGGCTCGAAAAGTTCCACTTGGATTCTCCGCCGATGCGCTCCCTCCTGCGATACGACACGGATGTTTGCCTGAATCCAAGCCAGATGATCAGACCAAAGAGCGAGGTATTTCGCTCACCGCACTGGTTGATGGCATTCACCGTGCGCCGGCTGAGCAGGTAGAAGTCGGCGTTGGCCAGGTCAATGTGATCAGCCCCTCCGGAAGAGATGGTCATGAGCATCTTGTAAAAGAGCCAGGCCGTGAAGCGCGCCAGCAGTCCTTCATCACGGGATTCGCGGATGGCCCAAACAGTATGTGAGCCGGCTCTGAACTGGCGGATCATCTCATTCAGCACCACTGGGTCATCCTGGCCATCGGCAGAGAGACACAGCACAGCATCACCGGTGCTCGCTCGGAGGCCAGCGCGGATTGCCGTGTGGCTTCCGCTCCTGCGGCTGAGCCGGATGCACCGGATCCCTGCATCGCCGAGGCAGGACACCGCAGCATAGGTGCCATCCTGGCTGTGATCATCCACCACGATGATCTCGTGTGACGACACATCCGGACACTGCCCTATTGTGGATTGCAGCTCCCTGAGCACTACCCCCAGATGAGGAGCTTCATTGAAAGCGGGTATGACGACCGAAAGCTTCATGCTTTTCCAGGTAAAGGTCGGGCGGGATTGCCTGCGTATATCTCACCGCTTCCGATCTCACGGATCACATTCGACCCCATGCCCACAAGGGTTCCCGATCCGATGCGGATACCGTTGATCACGGACGCAGAGCTGCCGATGTAGCACTTCTCACCAATGTGGGTATGACCGGCAATCACCACCTGCGATCCCACCAGGGTATACTCCCCGATGGAGGAGTCGTGGTGAATAACACTATTGGGCAGGATGCACACGTGATCACCAATCCGCGCCCGCGCGGAAACCACAACGCCTGCCATGAGCAGCACATTGCGGCCAACGGAGGCCAGTGGTGACACGCATGCACGCGGATGGATGATGGTCGCGTACCGTTCGGCTGGCAAACCCAGCGATTGGATCTGGGTATCGCGGAGATGGAAGGATGCCGGACTACCGGGAACGGCCAGCACAGCAGCATCAGCAAAGCGGACAAACGCCTCCCGGCTGAACACCGGAATACCCGCCACCTGAGTGCCCTGCTTCTCGGGCAGGTCATCTACGAAGCCTGCGCATTCCACCCCGGAGGGCAGACTGTCGAGCGCCTCCAGACCATTGCCATTGCAAGGGAAGATCAGCAGTTTCATCAGGTGTAGGCATTCACAGCATCGATCACGCGCTGCACTTCATCGTCTGTGAGTTCGGCAAACATGGGCAGCGATACGCAATGCGCCGCGAGGTATTCGCTGTTCGGAAAATCACCTGGCTTATGCCCCAGATGAAGGTAGGCCTTCTGGAGATGACAGGGCACAGGATAGTGCAGGGCGGGTTGTATGCCGCGGGCCTGCAGGTGGGTGATGAACCGGTCGCGGTCTTGCACCGTGACCACAAAGAGGTGGTAAATGGATTCAGCCCATTCCGGCTGAGCCTGCAGACGCACGTCGGTATTGATCATTTCCTCGTGGTACCGGGCGGCAATAGCTCTCCTGCGGTTGTTCCATGCCTCAAGGTATTTCAGCTTCACGCTGAGCGATGCGCCTTCCAGTCCGCCCATGCGGTAGTTGTAGCCAATTTCGTCATGGTAATAACGCACTGTGCTGCCATGGTTGCGCAAGGAACGCAGGTGGCGGTCATAAACCTCATGGCGCGTAGTGATGCCTCCAGCCTCCCCACATGCCCCGAGGTTCTTACCCGGATAGAAGCTGTAACAAGCCAGTTCGCCAAAGCCACCTGCGCGCTGTCCCTTGTATCGAGCACCCTGGGCCTGAGCCGCATCCTCCACAAGGAAGAGGTTGTGCTCACGGCACACGTGCAATACAGCATCCACATCAAACGGCTGACCGTAGAGGTGCACCCCGATGACGGCCCGGGTGCGCGGTGTAATGGCTGCTGCAATCTGCCCGGCATCCATCTCCCATGTATCGTGCCGACAATCGACAAACACCGGGGTGGCGCCGGCGTGGGATACTCCCCACGCTGTCGCAATAAACGTATTGGCGGGAATAATCACCTCATCACCCGGGCCAATACCCAGAGCGAGCATGGCGAGGTGAAGGGCCGTGGTGCCGTTATTCACCCCAACGGCATAAGGCGTTCCGGTGAAAGCAGCAAACTCCTTCTCAAACCGTTCTACCCATGGACCACCGGAGAAAGCGGTCTGGGCGTACACCTCCTCAAACGCACTGAAAATCTCATTCCTCACGGAGGCATGCTGCCGCTTGAGATCAAGGCACGGAATCATTTCTGCTGGTTGGTTATCGGCCATAGTGCGAGCTGGAATTATCTGTCCGGTGTCTGGCGAATGATACGGGCTGGGTTACCCGCTACAATGGCGCGGGGAGGCACGTCACGCGTGACCACCGATCCTGCGCCTACAATCGCATCTTCCCCGATCGTGATTCCGCAGAGAATGGTGACGCTGCTACCCACCGAAGCGCCTCTGCACACGCGGGTCGGCTCGAGCTTCCAGTCGGCCTCCGTCTGCAGCGATCCATCGGCATTGGTGGCACGGGGAAAGCGATCGTTGATGAAGGTCACGTTGTGACCGATGAATACATTGTCTTCGATGTGCACACCCTCACAGATGAAAGTGTGGCTGGATATCTTGCAGTTTTTGCCAATGGCAGCACCTTTCTGGATTTCCACGAAAGCGCCCACCTTGGAACCATCGCCGATGCGGCATCCATAGGCATTGACAAAATTGAAAATGCGCACGTCCTTGCCGAGGATGACATTATTCAGTGACTGCTTCTCGTTTTGGATGGTAACTGGCTCCATGAACTATCCGATTTGAACCTCGGCACCGCCGTTTTTGATGCTCTTCTGAGCCGCCTCCAGAATCCGGATGGTGTTGAGCCCCGAGTGGCAGCTCGAAACCGGCGTTCCTCCGTGAAGTATGCATTGGATAAAGTCAGCGGCCATTCCGCTCAGCGCTTCACCCTGGCCAATCTTGGGGATATACACATCCCCCACGCGGTAATCCACCAGCACGCGCTGCTTTTCCTCATCGGTACTCACGCTGTGTGCGGTATCGTAGATGCGGATCTTCTCCGTGGGCTCCATATCGTTGAAGACAATCATCCTGGAATCCCCGCCGATCAGCATCATCCGGATTTTCACGGGCGATGACCACGAGCAGCTGAAGTGCGCCACGATGTCTGAAGCGAAATTGACCGTCAGGTAGGCAATGTTCTCAATACCCTGGTGGATATGGCTCACACCAGTGGCATTGACACTCACGGGGCGGTCGGCAATCAGGTGGTCGAGGATGGAGATATCATGCGGGGCGAGGTCCCAGAGCACGTTCACATCCTGCTGAATCAGTCCGAGATTGATGCGCGTAGAATCGAAGTATTTTACCCTGCCGATGCCTCCTGAGTCAATGAGCGCCTTCATTTTCTGAACGGCCGGAGTGTACAGGAAGGTATGATCCACCATGAGAAGCAATCCCATGCGCTCAGCCAGTTGGATGAGCTCTTCGGCATGGGCTACCGTATCAGTCATGGGCTTTTCTATGAGTACGTGTTTTCCCGCCTCCAGGGCCTTGCGGGCCAGCGGATAGTGCGTGAATACCGGTGTGGCTATCACCACGGCGTCCGTGTCCGGATCGGAGCACACGCTGTCGATATCGGCGGTCACCGCAACCCCCGGGTATTGATGGCTGACCGCATCCCTGCGCTCCTGACGGAGATCGGCAACCCGCACCACCCGGGCGCCTGGCAGAGAAGAGAAATTGCGGACCAGATTGGGTCCCCAGTAGCCATATCCGATGATTGCAACCCTTACCATACGTGCACTATGAGCCGGCGAATGTAAGGACGATTAACGGCCCGGGCAGGGCTGTGAACAAACCCAAATGCGTGTTGTTGTGACTTAGTTCTTAAAGAGGTGACCATGAAAATGCAGGAGTTTTCGATCAAGGACCTGGAGAACTACACCGGGATCAAGGCCCATACCATCCGGATATGGGAGCAGCGGTATGGACTTCTCTCTCCTGACCGGACAGGCACCAACATCCGCAAATACACTGATCACGACCTGAAGTACCTCCTGAATGTGAGCCTGCTCATCAATTATGGATTCAAGATTTCCCAGATTGCCGGGATGCCCGACGAGGCCATCCGGGAGGCCATC
>CANGTU010000035.1 GCA_947456965.1 Flavobacteriales bacterium | reverse complement strand
TGCGGTGGCACTGCGCGGTCGCGGCAAGCCGGCTCAGCGCGGGAGTGGATGAGAGGCCCCACGGCCTGAGTGCATGTTTCTGAGATAATTCACAACCTCCGCGCAATGACAAACGTCCGGAGTCGGATTTCATTATCCGCTTATGTAACGAACCGCAAAAAGACCACCGCTCCAACAGGGTTATCTAGTATCTAGCATCTAGCATCTAGATTCTCGTATTAATCCCCAACTCCTCCAACTGCTCCTTCGCGATCGAAGACGGCGCGTCTATCATCACATCACGGCCGCTGTTGTTTTTCGGGAAGGCGATGAAGTCGCGGATGCTTTCTTGTCCGCCGAACAATGCACAGAACCGGTCGAAGCCGAATGCAATACCCCCGTGAGGTGGCGCGCCGTATTCAAAGGCATTGAGCAGGAAGCCAAACTGCGCCTGTGCTTCTTCGGGTGAGAAGCCAAGGAGTTTGAACATGCGGCTCTGCACTTCGCGGTCGTGGATACGGATGGAACCTCCTCCTATTTCAACGCCGTTCAATACGAAGTCATAGGCATTGGCATTTACGCTGCCGGGATCGGTATCGAGCAGCGCAATGTGCTCGGGTTTGGGCGAGGTAAACGGATGGTGCATGGCAAACCAGCGCCCCGTGTCTTCATTCCACTCCAGCAGCGGGAAGTCAATTACCCACAAGGGCTTGAAATCATCTGCCTTGCGCAGTCCGAGGCGCGCGCCCATGAGCAGACGAAGCTCATTGAGTTGCTTCTGTGTGGAGGCGAGATTGCCGCTGAGGATGAGCAAGAGGTCGCCGGCGTTTGCACCCATCGCTGAGGCAATGGCTTTCCAGTCGTCCTGCGAATAGAATTTATCTACCGATGATTTGAAGGTGCCGTCTTCATTGCACATGCAATACACAAGGCCTTTAGCGCCGATCTGTGGACGCTTTACCCATTCGGTGAGCTCGTCAACTTGTTTGCGTGTATAGCTCGCACAACCCTGTGCCACAATGCCGATCACTGCTTCCGATTGGTCGAATACATTGAAGCCCTTGCCCTTCATGAGGCCATCGAGGTAGTTGAACTCCATGCCGAATCGGATATCGGGCTTGTCAGATCCGAAGCGGCGCATGGCTTCAGCGTAGGTCATGCGCGGCACAGATGCGATGTCGATGCCTTTCACCGTTTTGAAGAGGTGGCGCACCATGCCTTCGAAGGTGTTCAGGATGTCTTCTTGCTCTACAAACGCCATCTCGCAGTCGATCTGCGTGAACTCCGGCTGGCGGTCTGCGCGCAGGTCCTCATCGCGGAAGCAGCGCACAATCTGGTAGTAGCGGTCGTATCCGGCCACCATCAGAATTTGCTTGAACGTTTGCGGCGATTGCGGGAGCGCGTAGAATTGTCCGGGGTTCATGCGGCTCGGTACTACAAAGTCGCGTGCACCTTCCGGTGTGCTTTTAATCAGGTAGGGCGTTTCAATTTCGAGGAAGCCGAGTGAGTCGAGGTATTTGCGCGCCTCGATGCTCATGCGGTGGCGGAGCATGAGGTTATTGCGCAGGGGAGTGCGGCGCAGGTCGAGGTAGCGCCACTGCATGCGCAGGTCGTCACCGCCGTCGCTTTCATCTTCAATGGTAAATGGCGGAGTCTTCGATGCGTTGAGAATTTCCAGAGCGGTGGCGTCAATTTCTATTTCACCCGTATCGAGGTTCGCATTTTTTGAATAGCGTTCCACCACAGTGCCGGACACTTTGATCACGAATTCACGTCCGAGTTTGCGGGCTTGATCGCAGAGCTCCGGACGGGTTTCCATATTGAACGCAAGTTGAGTGATGCCGTAGCGGTCGCGGAGGTCGATGAACGTCATCCCGCCGAGGTCGCGCGAGCGCTGAACCCAGCCGCTGAGGGTAACGGATTGTCCGGCGTGTGAGAGGCGCAATTCGCCGCAAGTATGAGTGCGATGCATAATGCATTGGAAATGGAGCGCGAAGATAGGGGCTTCATCTGACAGGAACACTGGGATGTCCGTCGCACGGCATGTTCTGAAACTTCACACCGCATTCACTTTCCCGCAATGCGCCACAGCTACTCTTGCATCGCAAATCACAACAGGATGAAGTCTCTTGGTATCAACAGGGCGCAGGTCAAGCTGGCCGTATTGTTTATTCTGCTCATCGGGTGCATGCTCGTGGCGTTTGAGTGTGCGCTGAGCTTCAAAGCCCAGTAGCCTAAGGATCAGTGAGTTCACTGGCCATTGTGAATGATTGTGACATTATTCATGAGCCCCGCAGAATACCTGCGTATCTTTAACGCGTTAATGCTTCCCAGTTAGGAAGTTGCGGCCTGTCTTGAGTTGTTTGCGCGCCGGCATCCAGTCTTGATCATCCGCCATTAGCGCAACATTAATTTACCAGCGAACACGCTGCTTATGAATCACAGGATACCGCCAACGGACGGTCCGGAATTCTTGCACCTTGTGACGCACAAACACAACTTATGAGTTTTAGTCAAATGGGTCTCATCGACCCACTCCTCAAAGCACTTCGCGAAGAAGGCTACGAAAAACCAACCCCTATTCAAGTTCAATCCATTGCTCCTGTGCTCGAAGGACGCGACCTTTTCGGAGCCGCTCAAACCGGTACGGGTAAGACCGCGGCGTTTTCACTGCCGATTCTTCAGCGCCTTTCTGAAGAACAGGTAAAAGGCCAGCGTCAGGTGCGCTGCCTCATCCTCGCTCCGACACGCGAACTGGCCATTCAGATTGGCGACAGCATCAAGTCGTACGGCCGTCACCTGCACCTGCGTCATGCAGTGATATTTGGCGGTGTCGGACAGCAACCGCAAGTGGATGCAATCCGCCGCGGACTCGATATCCTGGTGGCAACACCAGGTCGTTTGCAGGATCTGCACAACCAGGGTCTGGTGAATCTTTCTCAGGTTAAAATCCTCGTACTCGATGAAGCTGACCGCATGCTCGATATGGGCTTCATCCACGATGTGCGCCGCATCATTGCACTGCTTCCTGTGAAGCGTCAGACACTCCTGTTTTCTGCCACCCTGCCCAAAGAAATCCGCGAGCTGATGTCGCGTATTCTGATCGAGCCTGTAATGGTGGAAGTGACTCCTGTAAGCACCACAGCCGAGCGCGTGAAACAGGAAATCTACTATGTACGACGCGAGGAAAAGCGTGATCTTTTGGAACATGTCATCCGGCAGGCGGGCGATACGAGCGTGCTCGTATTTACCCGCACCAAGCATGGGGCCGACAAGGTAGCGCGAGAGCTTAGCAAGCGCGGAATCCGCGCTGAGGCCATCCATGGCAACAAGAGCCAAACTGCTCGCCAGCGTGCACTGGGAGACTTTAAATCGGGCGACCTGCGCGTGCTGGTTGCCACAGATATTGCCGCCCGCGGTATTGACGTGGAGGAGCTGGGCCTCGTGGTCAATTGTGACCTGCCGGATACTCCTGAAACTTACGTTCACCGCATTGGCCGGACCGGCCGGGCCGGTGCAAGTGGTTTGGCCGTTTCATTTTGTTCAGCGGAGGATGAGCATCTGCTGATTGATATTCGCAGGCACCTGCGCCAGCCGCTGCCGCCTGCTACGGACCATCCCTACCATGTGGATATGCCCGCTGTGCCGCTGCCCGCTATGAATCCCCAGGCCAAGGCAAAGAAGTATCGTGAGGATGGTGATCAAGGCCCGTCACATCGCCAGCCTTCCCGCAATAAGGCCAGACCTGCGCCGGGACGAACTGCGCAGGCGAGGCCCGCAGCTCAGGAAAGAAAGCAACCGCAGCAGCCTTCGGCAACAGAAGGTCCGGCGCGCAAGAAGCGCCCCAACCGCAATAAATCCCGCAATCGCAATCGGAGACCAGCTGGTGCCGAAGCTGCTGTGCAGGCCGCGGCAACCCCTTCACCCGAGAAGAGGAAGCGATTTTTCTTCTTTTAAGTCAACTGATCAATCACCTTTTAAACCCCCGAAAGAACGTGGCAAATGTGTCCTTCCAAACCGGTGAAAATCCTTTCTTCACAACCCTGCGCAAGCGCGTGGATGCCTATTTTGATCAGCATGGTCTGAGCTACACAGGCAACTATAAGATTATCAGCAAAACGATCGTGCTTCTGTTGGCGCTGACAGGCCTCTATATATGGCTCGTGTTCTTTACGCCCGGTACTGTTCTTGCTCTGGCATTATGCGTGTTGCTGGGTATTGTCTTTGCCGCCATCGGCTTTAATGTGATGCATGATGGGGCTCACGGCTCGTACAGCGACCACAAAATGGTGAATGAAATCATGGGCTTTAGTCTCAACCTTCTCGGCGGCGATGTGCAGCTCTGGAAGGTGAAGCACAACATGATTCACCACAGCTTCACCAATATTGAAGGCTTGGATGATGACATCAACATTCAGCCGTTTATGCGCACCAACACCAATCAGAAGCGCCTGAAGGGCCATCGCTATCAGCATTGGTACTTTGCGTTTCTCTACATGCTCACTTATCTGAGCTGGGTATTTATTGATGATTTCAAAAAATACTTTTCAGGAAAAATCGGAGAGACCCGATTCCGGAAATTCAAGACGCATCAGCATCTTATTTTCTGGAGCACAAAGGTGGTGAATCTGTTTCTCTTCCTCGTATTGCCCATGTTGCTGGTGGGCGTGGTGCCAGCAATTGTGGGCTATCTCACGGCGTCCTTGTCATGTGGATTGCTCATCGCTGTCGTGTTTCAGCTCGCTCACGTGGTGGAAGAGACCAATTTCAGTAATGCCTACAATGAAAAGCGCGGTGTAGAAGATGAGTGGGCTGTGCATCAGATCCGCACCACTGCCAACTTCGCGACCAACAACAAGATAGTATCGTGGTTTACCGGCGGACTCAACTTCCAGGTAGAGCACCATTTGTTTCCACGCATTTCACACGTGTACTATCCTGTCATCAGCAAGATGGTGGAAGAGACCTGCCGTGAATTTGGTATTCCGTACCTGAAGCATCGCACGGTGTACGCTGCAGTGCGTTCACACGTGGTGCATCTGAAAGAAATGGGGCAGCGCGATTAAGCGCAGCCCCATCCATTATTTTATACTGACTGATCAGAGCGTTCCTCGCAGTTCCTGCTCGCGCTCAATCGCTTCAAAGAGGGCCTTGAAGTTTCCTTTACCGAAACTCTTGGCCCCTTTTCGTTGAATGATCTCGAAGAACATCGTAGGGCGGTCGAGTACCGGCTTGGTGAAGAGCTGCAACAGATAACCTTCATCGTCGCGGTCAATAAGGATGCCGAGTTCTTTCAGCGGAGCGAGGTCTTCGTCAATCTTGCCCACGCGGTCGAGCACGGTGTCGTAATACGTTTCGGGTACGTAAAGAAATTCAACGCCGCGCTCTTTCAATGCAGTTACCGTTTCTACGATGTTGTCGGTAGCCACTGCGATGTGCTGCACGCCTGCGCCGTTGTAGAACTCAATGTACTCTTCTATCTGGCTTTTTTTGCGGCCTTCTGCGGGCTCGTTGATCGGGAATTTGATGCGGCCGTTGCCATTGCTCATCACCTTACTCATGAGTGCAGTGTAGTCGGTGCTGATGTCTTTGTCGTCGAAGCTCACAAGCTGCGCAAAGCCCATCACATGGGCGTAAAATTCCACCCACTTGTTCATCTCATTCCATCCCACATTGCCTACCATGTGATCCACAAACTTGAGGCCCACAGAAGTGGATTTGAGCGGTGGATTCCATGGTTTGAAGCCGGGCATGAATGTGCCGTTGTACGCTCCGCGCTCCACGAAGATGTGTTGCGTTTCGCCGTAGGTGCAGATTCCTGAAAGCACCACTTTGCCGTGCTCGTCCTGAAGTGTGGTGGGCTCCATGCAGCTCTCTGCCCCGCGTGAGGTGGTTTCTTTCCAGCTCTTCGTGGCATCATCTACCCACAAGGCAATCACTTTCACCCCGTCACCGTGTTGTTCAATGTGGCGGTTGATAGGACCTCCGGGCTTCAGCGGCGAGGTGAGAATGAGGCGGATTTTATCCTGTGCCAGTACGTATGAAACAGAATCCTTCGATCCCGTTTCGAGTCCGCGGTAAGCCAGCGGCTGAAAGCCCCAGGCGCTCATATAATAGTGCGCTGCCTGCTTGGCGTTGCCCACATAGAGTTCAACGTAATCAGTGCCGAGCAATGGAAGAAAGTCTTCTGCTTCGGGAACTACTTTTTCAAGGTGGAGTGAAGAGGTATCTGTGTTCATGGTGTGTCGTGTGAGGAGTAATGATTATTCGAGCCAGGATTTCACGTAGGAGGGATCCTGAATGTCAACAGCGAGTTGGGTGAGCTTTAGCGGACGAAAGGTGTCAATCATCACAGCGAGCTCAAGCGTTTCTTTTTGACCGATACTGCGTTCATACGCTCCCGGATGTGGCCCGTGGGGAATACCTCCGGGATGGAGAGAGATATAGCCTTTATCCACATGGTTCCGGCTCATGAAGTCGCCGTCTACATAGTACAGCAACTCATCGCTGTCAATGTTGCTGTGATTGTAGGGTGCCGGAATGGCTTGCGGATGGTAATCATACAGGCGCGGGCAGAAGGAGCACACCACATAGTTGTGGGCTTCGAATGTTTGATGTACAGGTGGCGGCTGGTGTACGCGGCCGGTAATCGGTTCAAAATCGTGAATAGAGAAAGCGTAAGGATAATTGTAGCCATCCCATCCAATAACATCAAACGGATGTGAGGCATACAGGACATCGTGGAGGTGGTTTTCTTTGCGGATACGGATCAGGAAGTCACCCTTTTCATCGTGGGTTTCGAGCTGGGCCGGCCGGCGGATATCTCGTTCACAGAAAGGCGAGTGTTCGAGGAGCTGCCCGAAGTGATTGCGATATCGTTTTGGGGTGAGAACAGGACTGAAACTTTCCACCACCAGTAGCCGATTATCTGTCGTATCGAAGTCAATCTGGTAAATCATTCCACGTGGGATGACCAGGTAGTCGCCGTAGGAGAAAGAGAGATTTCCCAGAAAAGTGCGCAGGGTGCCGCTGCCTTTGTGCACGAAGATGAGCTCATCGGCATCAGCATTTTTGTAGAAGTACTGTCGCAGACTGGCACGGGGCGCTGCCAGCGCTATGTTCAGGTCATTGTTGAACATCAAGGTTTTGCGACTTTCAAGGAAGTCATCTGCCGGAGGCACCTCAAAGCCCTTGAGCATTCGGGGCGTGATGTTTCTGTCCACAGCCGCTACGGGAGTTGCATCCACGGCGCTTTGTACCTCGCGGATCATGGTGGGCCGGTGCACATGGTAGAGAAGGGAGGCCATTCCATGGAAGCCTTCTGTTCCAAAGAGCTGTTCGTAATACAATCCGCCGTCGGGCTTTCGGAATACGGTGTGTCGCTTGTGCGGGATGTTCCCGATTTGGTGGTAGAACGGCATAGGAAAAAAACTTGTTGAATTCAAAGGTAAACAAGAGGCCCGGCGCAAAATAACTTCATGGGCCGGGCAATGAGAGGCGTGGCGGATTGATCTTATCCTGAACTACAAAGGCCGAGGGATAATGGGACTTGACCTGAGCGAGGTATTTGTGGGCCTCGAGCTCTGTGCGGAAATCACCGACACGAACGGCAAAATTGGGGATATTCTGAACCATGTTGCAAGTCAGTCCGGTGCCCAACGCCAGAAACTTGCCGCGGACAGATCGGGCCTCTGAGGCGCTGCCGAGGTAGATCTGGATGCGGTAGCCGCTGATGTCCTCCTTGCCGCGGGTGACACGTTCCAGGGAGTCAATGGCAGTGGGAGTGTGCAGGGTGATGTGCCCGGGTGAGTGCGGTCCACTATCGGGTTGCGCCATGGTCGCGAGGGTCGGAGCAATGGCCAGAATAAAGAGAAAAACACGTATCATGAGTGGATTCAAAAATACTTCGGAACGGACTTGGGCGGGCCTCCGCCCTCAAAGGTCAGAATCGAGGTCTTTCATTCGCAGGCTGACGGCAGGCAACAAGGGTACCGAAAGATGCGCAAGCCACAGGATATCAGAATGTAAGACCCAATCGCGGGAATGGACGCTATTTAGACTAATTATAAATTGTAATCTTTGATTGCATGACACTTCTGTGATGATAGCGGGCGCTTAAATTTGCCGCGCGTTCCAGGATCTGGAAACTCGTAAAACCCTAGCAATGAAGCGCCTTTCAGAACGATTCTTACCCAGGTTTATCCTCTCCACCGCGCTGTTCATTTGTTTTTCCCTGACTACATGGGCCTCAATCCACGAGGGCGGCGATGTCGTGAAGGGCAAGCAGCTGTTCAACGCGAACTGTGCATCGTGCCACAAGATCACGGATGAAGTGCTGGCTGCACCGGGCCTCAAGGGCATTGATCAGCGCTGGAAAGGCAAGGACGAACTGCTCATCAAGTGGATTCAAAATCCGAAAGCGGCTGCCGCTACGGGTGATCCTTACGTAAAGAGCCTCGTTGAAAAATACGTGGCTACGTATGGATGGATGGCCAATCAGGCCGTGTCAGCCGAGGAGATCGGTCACATCCTGACCTATGTGAAGGAAGGCGATGGTGGCTCCGCTCCGGTAGCGGAGGAGAATACCTGCCTGACCTATGAGGAAATGCAGGCAGCAGCCGGGCAGGGTAAAGAAAATGATGGGCTTATCTGGATTATCATCATCGGTGTCATCCTCGCCATTATTGGTGTAAGCGCTGCTAATATCTCCCGCTCGCTGAAGAATGCAATGAATGAGCGCGACGGAAAGCCCATCGATGAGTCTGCGGGCTATTGGGAATCAGCCAAGGCCTGGATGTGGAGGCACAAGGTTTTCGTGTCGCTCACAGGCCTGTTCATCTTCTGCTACCTTGTTGTGGGACTCTATGGAGCGCTTATGGATATCGGTGTTTACGAGGCCTACAAGCCGGAGCAACCTATCTGGTTTTCTCATGCGAGTCACGTGTGCAAATACGAGATCGACTGCCAGTACTGCCACAGCGCAGCTGCGGAGTCGAAGCATGCTGGTATCCCGTCTGCCAATGTGTGTATGAACTGCCACAAAGGGATCAAAGAGGGCCCGGTCAGCGGCAAGAAGGAGATTGCCAAGATCTACGAGGCCATCGGTTTCGATCCTGCAACAGGGACTTATATTGAGAATTACGAGCAGAAACCCATTGAATGGAATAAGGTGCACAACCTTCCCGATCACGTCTACTTCAACCACAGTCAGCACGTGACGGTAGCCGGATTAGACTGCAAGCAGTGCCATGGGCCGGTACAGACCTACAGCGTCGGACGTCAGGCGACCGTGGAGGAGATCAATGCCCAGGATGATGTTCCTGGCCTGATTAAGCTCACCAAGCCAACACTCACCATGGGCTGGTGTATCGAGTGCCATAACAAGGCAGAGGTAGACCTTGCCAGCTCGGCCTATTATGAAGAAATGCACAACCGCTTTACCTCTAACGAACTGGGTCAGCGCTTCCTGCGCAGTTACCTTGAAGAGAACCTCAAAAAGGGCGATGGCGCTCCGGTGGATTCTCTGAAAACCATCCTGAGTGTGAAGCAGCTCGGAGGCTGGGAATGCGGTAAATGCCACTATTAATAGCGATATCCTGAATCAACGCAGATAGCATGGGTATGAAGACAAAATACTGGACCGGTCTGGAAGAACTCAACAATACCGAGGGCTTCCGTGAGGCGATCTCCAACGAATTCACGCGAGAGCAGACGACTGATCAGTTTCTCGCCGATCCGAAACTCAAGGAGGCCAACACCGGTCGCCGGGACTTTCTCAAGTTCATGGGATTCAGTGTAGCAGCGGCCTCACTCGCGGCCTGCGAAACGCCCGTGGTGAAGAGCATCCCATACGTGGTGAAGCCCGAGGAAATCACTCCGGGAATTGCCAATTATTACGCGACCACGTATTACGACGGTACCGACTACGCAAATATCCTGGTCAAGACCCGCGAAGGCCGCCCCATCTTCATCAAGGGGAACAAGGATCTCGGTCTCGGTCAAGGAGTGGTGAATGCACGGATCAATGCGTCTGTTCTCGGCCTCTATGATGGTGCCCGTCTTCGGGGGCCTCGTAAGAATAGCGAGGATATCAGCTGGGAAACACTCGATCAGGAGGTGGCTGCTGCGCTCGCCGCATCCAATGCCATCCGCATTGTGAGTGGAACCATCATCAGCCCGTCCACCCGCCGCGCCATCGTCGAGTTCTCTGCGAAGTACGCAGGCAAGGTGAAGCATATTCAATATGATGCATACAGCTATAGTGGCATTGCTGTGGCACATGGCAATGCTTTCGGAAAGGTTGCTGTTCCCTCTTATGACTTCAGCAAGGCTCGCGTGATAGTAAGTGTAGCTGCTGATTTCCTAGGTACCTGGCTTACGCCAAACCTGTTTCAAGCTGCCTATGCCGAAAACCGCCGTCCTGAAAACGGATGGATGAGCAAACACTACCAGTTTGAGTCCATACACTCACTCACGGGTTCTAACGCCGATGTGCGCCTGGCGATCAAGCCTTCTCAGGAAGGGGCAGTTCTGGCCGCTATCCATGATGCACTTAACGGCATCACAACCGGTGTTGACGGAGTGGATGCCGCTGTATTCGGACGTATCGCCGATGATCTGAAGGCTCATGCAGGGGCTTCTATCGTCGTTGCAGGCAGCAATGATCCTGACGCACAGACCATCGCCATCGCCATCAATCAACTGCTCGGCAACTACGGCAATTCTGTCAATATCAACCAATCCCTGAATCTCTTTGCCGGCAATGATGCGGATATGTCTGCGCTGGTCACGGAGATGAATGCCGGTGCTGTGGATGCACTCATCGTTTACGGAAGCAATCCGTCCTATAACTGGTGCGGTGCCGAAGCGTTTAACGCCGGCCTGGCGAAGGTGAAGACCACCATCAGTTTCAACCTGTTTGCCGACGAGACCGGAACGCGCTGCACCTACCAGGCGCCCGACCACCACTACCTGGAGTCGTGGAATGACCTGAACCCGGTGGATGGCCGCACTGATCTGCAGCAGCCCACCATCATGCCGATGTATAACACCCGCTACGCCCAGGAGAGCCTCCTGCGCTGGGCGGGCAATCCTGTTGCCTACTACGATTATCTCCGTACGACCTACAATCCGGCATACACTGCCGATCAGATGAACTCGGACAACGGTTGGCATATGGCCGTGCACAATGGCACGTTTCATCAACCGGCTGCAGCAGCAGGACCAGGCGCCGTGCCTGCTGATGCCGTGTCCGCTGCAGTCTCCGCAACCGCTGCGGCTGCTCCTGCAGTGAGCTCTGCTGCGGCTGCGATTTCAGCCGTTCGTGCCTCGAAAGGCGGAGCGTGGGAAGTGGTCTTCTACCAGAAGGTTATGGCGGGGGTGGGTAACCATGCCAACAACCCCGTGCTTCAGGAAACGCCTGACCCCATGACCAAGGTGACCTGGGATAACTACGTGTCCATGGCACCTTCAGACATGAAGGATCTGGGACTGAATACGTACATCGCTCAGGACGATGAGGCCTCACTGGTCAAGGTGGTAACTGGTGGCAGGGAGATCGTGCTTCCGGCATTCCCGGTTCCGGGCCAGAAGAAAGGGACTCTCGGTATTGCACTGGGTTATGGAAGGGGATCAGGTAACGAAGCTATCGGTAAGTCAGCCTATCAGGTTGGCGAATGGGGCGAACACCTCATGGATGGCGATAACCTGGTTCCAATTGGAAAGAATGCGTTTCCCATGGTGTCTGTGAAGGATGGCCAACCGGTGTATGTTGCCTTGGACGCCACCATCGAGGCCACCGCTGGCGCGTATGCTTTGGCCACCACCCAGATGCACCATACTGTGATGGGCCGGGACTCTGTGGTCAAGGAAACAACCATCTCTGCCTACCTCGCCGAGAAGGACAAGAAGAAAGGTGAAGCATCGTGGAATCCGCTTCCCACGCTCACTATCCATGAGGATGTAAATGGTGATGGCACGATCAACTCACAGGACCGCACATATGTAAGGAACTATGATCTGTGGCGTGAATTCCCTGTGGAGGGCGTAGGCCACCGCTGGGGGCTTACCATCGATCTTTCTTCCTGCATCGGCTGCGGAGCATGCGTCACAGCTTGTCACACGGAAAACAACGTGCCTGTAGTGGGTAAGGATGAAGTGCGCCGTCACCGGGATATGCACTGGCTGCGGATCGATCGTTACTTCTCTTCCGATTTCGCAACGCTTGAAGAAACCTCGGAGAATAAGCAGCTCGGAACCATTGCTGCCTATGGCGACATGGAAATTCCGGCAGAGAACCCGCGCAGCGTTCACATGCCGATGATGTGTCAGCACTGCAACCATGCACCTTGTGAAACGGTATGTCCGGTGGCAGCCACGACTCACAGCAATGAAGGCCTGAACAACATGGCCTACAACCGCTGCATCGGTACCCGATACTGCGCCAATAACTGCCCTTACAAAGTGCGTCGTTTCAACTGGTTCAACTATGTGACGAACGACAAGTTCGCCCAGTTCAATCCTTCACAGGATGACACTTTGCGCATGGTACTCAATCCAGATGTGACAGTGCGGACCCGCGGCGTGATGGAGAAATGCAGTATGTGCCAGCAACGCATCCAGGCCGGCAAACTCGAGGCGAAGAAAAGCGGAACCATTGTTTATGACGGTCTGATCCAGACTGCGTGCGCTGAGGCCTGTCCGACCCACGCTATTGTGTTTGGAGACCTGAATGACAAATCCTCGGGGAATGCCCTGCGCGCAGCTAACAACCGCTCGTACCATGCCCTCGAGGAAGTGGGTATCCAGCCGAACGTGTTCTACATGACAAAAGTGAGAAATATCGAAACCGAAGCATAAACCTGCACCATGTTCAAAGAAGCTTCAATTCGCAAGCCGCTGATTCTGGGTCATAAGACCTACCACGATATCACCAATGATATCGTGGGTCCGATTGAAGGTCCGGCACCCCGGCAGTGGAAGATTGCCACGACCATCGCAGCGATCGTTGCCCTGTATGGTATCGGATGCATCATGTACCTCGTGGCTGCCGGTATCGGCACCTGGGGATTGAACAAGACCGTAGGCTGGGCGTGGGACATCACCAACTTCGTTTGGTGGGTCGGTATCGGTCACGCGGGCACACTCATCTCAGCAGTGCTGCTGCTTTTCCGCCAGCGCTGGCGCATGGCGATCAACCGTTCGGCTGAAGCGATGACCATCTTCGCGGTGATGATGGCCGCTGTGTTCCCGGTATTCCACATGGGCCGGGTATGGATGGCCTATTGGACGCTTCCGCTGCCCAACCAATTCGGATCCCTCTGGCCCAACTTCAACTCGGCGCTGATGTGGGACGTTTTCGCTATCTCGACCTATTTCTCCGTTTCGCTGGTGTTCTGGTACATAGGACTTATTCCAGATTTCGCCACCATCCGCGACCGCATGGTTAAGCCACGGATGAAACGCGTGTATGGGATACTCAGCTTCGGTTGGTCAGGCCGGGCGAAACACTGGACCCGTTTTGAAGAAGTTTCTCTTGTGCTCGCGGGTATCGCTACACCACTCGTATTCTCGGTGCACTCGATCGTATCCATGGACTTCGCGACTTCCATCGTTCCCGGTTGGCACGCGACCATCTTCCCGCCTTACTTCGTGTCCGGCGCGATCTTCTCTGGCTTCGCGATGGTCCTTACGCTGCTCCTGATCATGCGCAAGACTATGCGCCTGGAGGCCTATATACACCTCAAGCACATCGAATACATGAACATCGTGATCATCGTCACGGGGTCAATCGTTGGTGTAGCTTACCTCACTGAGTTGTTCATCTCCTGGTATAGTGGTGTTGAGTATGAGAGCTATGCATTCATCAATCGCTTCTCAGGACCTTACAGCTGGAGCTACTGGATGATGATGACGTGCAATGTGATCAGTCCGCAGCTTTTCTGGTTTAAGAAAATCCGTACGAGTCTTCCCGCCACATTTATCCTCTCCATCGTAGTGAATATCGGAATGTGGTTTGAGCGCTTCGTCATCATCGTGACTTCGATTCACCGCGATTACACACCAGCTGCATGGGGTGAGTTTCATCCGACCATCATCGATATTGGAATGTTCATCGGGACCATTGGTATCTTCTTCACGCTATTTCTGTTGTTTGCCCGCTACTTCCCGGTGCTGGCGCTCAACGAGCTGAAGACGATCCTGAAGGTATCAGGTGAAAGCTATAAGAACGATAAAGCCCACTAAGCGATATACTACTAAGCTATGGCCAACAAAGTATTTCATGTGATGTACGACGACGACCAGAAGTTGCTGGACGCTGCCCGTGCACTCACGTCAGCCGGTATCCGCGTCAAGGATGTTTTCTCTCCGTTCCCCGTGCACGGATTGGATCCCATTATCGGAGTCAAACGCACCCGCCTCGCTATCGCTTCCTTTATGTACGCCACGACAGGAACTCTGCTGGCTACGCTCGGGACGTGGTATTTCATGATCAGCGACTGGCCTATGAATATTGGAGGAAAGCCCAGCTTCACCTGGATCGAAAATGCGCCCGCCTTTGTGCCGGTGATGTTTGAATTTTCGGTTTTGTGCGGCGCTCATGGCATGGCCATTACGTATCTGCTTCGCAATGGCACCCTTCCGGGTATGCCGGCAAGCAATCCTGATCCTCGCACTACTGATGACAAGTTTGTGATGGAGATCGTGACCGGTCAGAATGCTGGAATGACCGTGGAAGACCTGGAGTCCAGGATTCGCGGAACCGAAGTTTTTGAATTAAGCATTAAGGAGTACTGAGATGAGCCGCACCCTCTATACCATCGCAACCATATTGGCCGTGGCCGTGGGATTGTCCGCGTGCAAGACCGATCCGAACTCCCCGGGCGTGGAATACATGCCAGATATGTACCGTTCTCCAGCCCTGGAGGCCTATGTAGACTATGGGACCAATGATTATATGGACTTTACTCAGTCCATGAAGGATAAGGCGGGATTTGTCCCGGTACAGTCCAGAAAGCCTGCCCCGGGTACCATTCCTTATGTTGGTGCTGAAATGGCCCCTTTCGTCATGCCCTATCCGCTTAAGAATACTCCCGACGATTACGAGCGCGCAGCTACAGAAATCAAGAGCCCGCTGCTGAGCACCCGGGAGCATATTGAGAAGGGACGTGAGGTGTATACGAAGATGTGCTTGCATTGCCATGGTGAGGCCGGACATGGAGACGGACTGATTTCCACCAAGGGTGCGATCGCCGGAATCCCGGATTATGCTACCAAACTAAAGGATTTGCCGGAGGGTAAAATATTCCACTCCATCACATACGGAAAAGGCCTGATGGGTCAGCACGCCTCGCTGATCAATAAGTTGCAGCGCTGGCAAGTCACCGAATGGGTGAAGTGCCTGCAGCAGGGGATCACTGATCCGAAGTTCGATGAGAATGGAATGCTGATAAAACCCGCTGCCGCACCCGCCGAGGCAACTACGGCTGCATCACGTTAAGACCTGACCACCGAAGCGACCAACCATTAACACCACGCGAGAAAACGCTATGGTACACGACAATAAGCTCCATTTCACCTTCCCAAAGAAAACCAGGACGTGGTCTATGGCTCTCATGGCCATCGGCGCCGTTTCCATGATTCTGGGTTGGATGTTCGACAAAACGGACCACCACCAGTACTGGTGGGCCAACCTGCTGATCAACGGTTTTTTCTTCTTTGCGGTAGCCTTGGGAGCGCTGTTCTTCTACGCTCTTCAGTACGCTGCAGAAGTGGCATGGTCAGCTCAGCTCAAGCGGATTTTCGAAGCCATGTTCGCGTACTTGCCTTACGGGCTGGCTGTAGTAGCCATCGTACTTCTGGCGGGTCAGCTCCATATTCACCACCTCTATCACTGGATGGATCCGAATGTGCATGATCCAAATCACGCAGATTATGACGAGATCATCGCCAATAAAAAGCCTTATCTCTCTGCGTGGTTCTTCTGGCTTCGTATGGTGGTGTATGCCTTGACCTTCCTTCTGTTCGCCCGGGCTTTCCGCCGTTGGTCTATTCAGGAAGATGAATTAGGCGGAATTGACCTGCACTACAAACAATACCGGAGAGGTGCGCTCTTCCTGGTGTTCTTCGCGGTATTCTCTTCGACCATTGCCTGGGACTGGCTCATGAGCATAGATACTCACTGGTACTCTACCATGTATGGCTGGTACATCTTCTCCGGAATGTGGGTGACCTGCATGATCTTCGCTACCATCCTCGTAGTGTGGCTGAAGGACAATGGCTACCTGTCTGCAGTAAATACCTCCCACCTCCATGATTTGGGTAAGTGGGTGTTTGCGGTAAGCATGCTGTGGAGCTACCTGTGGTTCTGTCAGTATATGCTGATCTGGTACTCCAATATCCCCGAGGAAGTCACCTACTTCCAGACACGCTATGAGCATTACATGTATGGAATGTGGGCCATTTTTGCCGTGAACTTTGCTGTTCCCTTCTATGTTATGATCTCACGTGATGCAAAACGCAACACGAAGTACCTGACCCGCGTAGGTGCGATTCTCTTCCTCTCTCACTTCTTTGACCTGTACATGGCTGTCATTCCGGGAACAATACACGGGCACCTGGAGTGGGGCATCGGAGAACATGCGCATCACATCACCTTCGCGTGGTGGTTTGAGATCGGTATGTTTCTCGGGTTCCTCGGACTGTTCATCTACGTGGTGCTGAATGCGCTGACCAAGGCGAGGCTGATACCGGTTAACCACCCGATGCTGAAGGAAAGCGAGCACCATCAGATCTGATAACGCAACAAGAGAACGACGTAAAACACAGATAGCGAAATGAAACTATTGATCCTGCTGGTCATCGTTCTGGGAATTATTGCCATCGCCCAGCTGACCAGGGTGTATGAGCTGACCCGGGGATTGCGCAAAACGCGTGAGGAGGAAATCTCTCCGGCTGACAACCGCATGAATGCCATGCTTATGCTGGCCTGGATGATCGTATTTTTTCTCTGTACGATCTGGCTGTATGTCCGCTATGGCGACTACTTGCCTGAGCCCGCATCGGCTCACGGAGTGGACGTGGACAAGCTGATGAATGTGAACATCTGGATGATCACGATTATGTTTTTTATCGTGAACTTCCTGCTCTTTTGGTTTTCATACAAGTACTATTACCGCAAGGACAGGAAAGCGCGGTTCTTCGCGCATGACAACCGCCTCGAAATGGTTTGGACACTCATTCCGGGCGTGGTTATGGCCTTCATCATTGTGTACGGACTGATCATCTGGAACAGGATGACGGGCCCGGCAAGCGATGAGGCCATGAGGGTAGAGGTGTACAGCAAGCAATTTGACTGGACCGTGCGCTATCCCGGTGAAAACGCTGTTTTCGGTGCGGCCGATTATAACCTGATTTCTACCGAAAATGCACTTGGACTCGTTACGCGTGAAGGAATAGCGGTGAAGATTGCCGAACTGGATGCCCAAATCGAAAAGAAGCGCGAAGGATTGGAGGAGAATGCCAGACTTCCAGTATGGCCCGCCTCCTATGTCGAGGCCGTAGAAGATCAGATTTACCGACTTCAGCGCCACAAGCAGCGCATCATGGACTTGTCTGAATTTAAAAGTCCGGAAGGCCTCAGTGAATGGGAAGCCGGTGCCGACGATAAGATTGTCAAGGGAGAGTTACACCTGCCCGTTGGTAAGGAAGTGGAATTCATCTTCCGATCACAAGATGTGCTGCACTCTGCCTATATGCCGCACTTCCGCGCTCAGATGAATACGGTGCCTGGTGTGCCAACGCGTTTCAAAATGACGCCAACTATTACCACCCGCGAAATGCGCGAGAAACTCGGAAAGGATGATTTCGATTATATCCTCCTCTGCAATAAGGTATGTGGATCTGCACACTTCAATATGCAGATTAAAGTGATTATCGAGGACGAGGCGGACTATAACGCCTGGCTCGCTCAGCAAAAGACATTTGGCGGTGCTGCAGCTCCTGCTGCTGAACCCGCACAGAAGGATACCCTCACTACAGCAATGGTTAACTAACAAACGCTGAAAGGAAAACGTCATGGGAGCACACGAACAAGCAGCTCAAGGCCACGAACACGGCCATGCTCATCACCACGAGGAAAGCTTCGTATCGAAGTATGTTTTCTCACAAGATCACAAGATGATTTCCAAGCAGTTTCTGATTACTGCTATCTTCATGGGGATCATCGCTGTGATGCTATCTATCTTCTTCCGCCTTCAACTCGGCTGGCCAGGTGAAAGTTTTGGGATTCTCAACACTTTTCTCGGGGACCGCTGGGCGCCGGATGGAATCCTCGATCGCAATGCCTATCTGGCTATTGTTACGATTCACGGAACGATCATGGTATTCTTCGTTCTTACCGGAGGTCTTTCGGGCACGTTTGCGAACCTGCTCATCCCCTTGCAGGTGGGCGCGCGTGACATGGCCTCTGGTTTCCTGAACATGCTCTCCTACTGGTTTTTCTTTGTGTCGAGTGTGATCATGATCGCTTCACTTTTCGTAGAAGGTGGCGCCGCTTCCGGCGGATGGACGATCTATCCTCCACTGTCTGCACTGCCTCAGGCCATGCCGGGCTCTGGACTTGGAATGACGCTCTGGCTGATTTCGATGGTGCTCTTCGTGGCTTCTTCACTGTTGGGAGGGCTGAATTATATCGTGACTATCATCAACCTCCGCACCAGGGGCATGAAGATGTCACGTTTGCCCTTGACCGTATGGGCACTGCTCGTTACGGCTATCCTGGGCGTACTGTCTTTCCCTGTCCTGGTATCAGCCGTTGTGCTTCTGATCATGGACCGCAGCTTCGGAACGGCGTTTTATCTGTCTGATATCTTCATCGGAGGAGAAGCACTGGACGTGACCGGCGGATCTCCTATTCTCTTCCAACACTTGTTCTGGTTCCTGGGTCACCCGGAAGTGTATATCGTTCTGCTTCCCGCACTGGGCATTTCATCCGAGGTGATCTCTACCAACAGCCGCAAACCTATCTTTGGTTACAAGGCCATGGTGGCATCCATTCTGGCAATCGGATTCCTGTCGTTCATCGTTTGGGGCCACCACATGTATGTGACCGGAATGAATCCTTTCCTGGGCTCTGTATTCGTATTCACGACGCTGCTTATCGCTATACCATCGGCGGTGAAGGCATTTAACTACCTCACTACACTCTGGCAAGGGAATATCCGGTTTACACCGGCTATGCTTTTCTCCATCGGACTGGTATCTACCTTCGTGACGGGTGGTCTGACGGGTATCATTCTCGCGGACTCTGCATTGGACGTGAACGTGCATGATACCTATTTCGTCGTGGCGCACTTTCACATCGTAATGGGTATGTCGGCTATCTTCGGTATGCTGGCGGGTGTCTATCATTGGTTCCCCAGGATGTACGGTCGCATGCTGAATACAAAGCTGGGCTATGCACACTTCTGGCTCACGCTGGTTTGCGGCTTCGGAGTGTTCTTCCCGATGCACTTCGTCGGAATCGCAGGTGCCCCTCGGCGCTACTACAGTTACTCCACTTTTGAATTCCTTCAGAACACCATGGACCTGAATCCGATCATTTCGGTGTTTGCTATAGTCGGAGGTCTCGCACAGCTTCTGTTCCTCTTCAATTTCTTCCACAGCATCTGGTTTGGTCAGAAGGCCGTACAGAATCCCTGGGGATCAAACACGCTGGAATGGACGGCCCCGGTAGAGCACATGCACGGAAACTGGCCTGGGGCGCTTCCTGAAGTTCACCGCTGGGCTTACGACTACAGCAACCCCGAGCATGAGGACGACTTTGTGCCTCAGACGGTGCCGCTCAAGCCGGGAGAGCACGCGCATTAGCGTGTCCAAATCCGAACTCGTCGCCCGTACCTTCGCTCCGATGGTACGGGCGATTTGTTTTACTGTTCTCCTGATCGCTCTATCCGGAGCGGCTGCAGCGCAGCGAGTGAATCTTTCCGATTCACTCCGGAGAGTACTGAGACAGCCTGTGTCGCCCGTGCTCAAACTGGACAGCCGCTACTCATTCGTCACTGGCCGGAGTGTGGATATCTGGGGGATCAAGGCAGGAGTGTCATTTGGCAAAAGGCTCAACCTGGGTGCTATGTACAGTTGGCTGCATACTCCTATCTCGCAGAATGTCACCGCGCAGGACAACATCGTATCTGCCAGGCTCCGACTGCGCTATGGTGGTTTCTTTGCCGAGTACACATTTTATCGCAAAGGCCCTTGGGAAGCGATGATTCCCATTCAGATGGGTTTCGGACGAAGTTTTCTCGAGGATCCGGAAGGAGTCAGGTATTATGAGCATCCTGTGCTGTTCTACGAACCGGCAATGGTAGTGGACTACAAAATCTACAATCTGGTGGCCCTGGGTGGTGGCTTCGGTTATCGCCTGTTGCTGTTGCGAAATCCGGATATTGACCAGCAGCTGACAGCACCAATCTATATGCTTCGCGCGCGCATTCTGCTGGAGAATCTGAGGGGCAAGGCACAGAGCAAGCGGAAGGAGGTCCAGACCGGCTTGTCCTGAGAGGTTCGGGAATTCAACCTCCGGAATTGAGATACCGAGGGCCACAGTGGTTCTATCTTTAGGCCCATGACGGACTTCAATATCCGGGAAGAAGGCGAGCAACCGGCCGACAGAGATCTGGATAAGGTTCTCCGGCCCAGAAGCTTTGGAGACTTTACTGGTCAGCGACAGATTCTCGAGAATCTTGAAATCTTTGTCAAGGCTGCACGCCTTCGTTCGGAATCGCTGGATCACGTTCTGCTCCACGGCCCGCCCGGACTCGGAAAGACTACGCTGGCTTATATCATCTCGAATGAGATGGGAGTGAATATCCGCACCACTTCCGGACCCGTGCTTGACAAACCCGCCGACCTCGCCGGGCTGCTTACCAACCTTGAGCCCCATGACGTACTCTTCATCGATGAGATCCATCGCTTGAGCCCCGTGGTGGAGGAGTATCTGTACTCCGCAATGGAAGACTTCAGTATTGACCTGGTCATTGATACCGGCCCGAATGCCCGATCGGTTCAGATCAAGCTGAACCCATTTACACTGGTGGGAGCAACCACACGTTCCGGCCTGCTTACCGCACCACTACGCGCTCGATTCGGCATCAATGCCCGCCTGCAATACTATGATTCCAAAACACTAACGGATATCGTAGAGCGAAGTGCATCTATCCTGCAGATTACCATCACGGGGGAGGCAGCTTTTGAAATCGCAAGGCGAAGCCGGGGTACCCCCAGAATAGCAAATGCGCTGCTCAGGCGCGTCCGCGACTTTGCACAGATCAAAGGCGACGGGACTATTCAGCTCGACATCACACAATTTGCGCTCAATGCGCTGAATGTGGATACGCACGGTCTGGATGAAATGGACAACAAGATCCTCGTGACCATCCTCGATAAGTTCAACGGCGGACCTGTTGGTCTTACCACCATCGCCACCGCAGTTGGCGAAGATGCTGGTACGATTGAAGAAGTGTACGAGCCTTTCCTTATTCAGGAGGGATTTCTCATTCGCACGCCGCGGGGGAGACAGGTCACTGAATTGACCTACAGGCATCTTGGAAAGTCTCGGAAGCCTGGCTCGGGGGAGTTATTCTGATCCGAGATCCCGGCGCTGCTTGATTTGTTTCATCACATCCTCAAGATAATCCACTTGAATCTGCTGGATTTCGATCAGTTTCTTATTCTGATGTACGATGAGGTGGTCAATCTTCTCACTCAGGAGCTTGATTTCAATCTCTGCTTTCAGGTTGATCTTGTAGTCATGTTCCGCACGTCGCCGGTCCTTCTGCTCTTGTCTGTTCTGACTCATCATGATGATGGGCGCCTGAATGGCGGCAAGACAGGACAGCATCAGGTTGAGCAGGATAAAGGGATACGGATCAACCGGGCGGGTAGCAAGGAGAAGGGTGTTCACTGCTATCCAGCCCAGGATAAAGCAAAAAAAGACGATGATAAAGGTCCATGATCCACCGAACTCCGCAATGTGGTCTGCCATGCGCTCTCCAATCGTCAACTCAGCTTCAAACTCTTCCTCGAGCTGCTCCGTGAGAATGGAATTGTTGCGGATGGCATCCAGCACATCTCTGTCCACACGTTCCAGCTCTCCACGTTCTTGCTCAATGAGGCGCGCGAGATAGAGCCGCCGGTATTGATTGAGCTCTTCCATAGAGCATAATTGGTCGCCGGCGAATTCCGGAAACTTTTCGAGAATGAGCTGAAGAATGCCATCTCTGATCTCGTTGGCCTGGATTTCTTCTCCGGGCCGGATGGGTTTTCCGCTGAGGGCGCTGTTCAACATCCTGATTCACTTGCTCCGGTTAATCCCATTGGGGCCACCGTCCCGGTGTGTAAGGTGCCCCGCCGATTTCCATGCGATCTTCAAGTGCACGCACTTCTGTGTCGAGCTTGCGCAAATCACTCAGGAATTGCGTGAACTGTATGGACGCAATTGCAAACGAGTCGCGGTACATCTGAGGAATTTCAGATGTGCTTTCGAACAAGGCGTATTGCACGGTGCCCACTCTGTCGTTGATTGAAGGCTCTGTTTCCATTTCGCGGCGGGCTTTTGAAGAGTCTCCATACAACTTGCGGTTCAATGTATTCAGCACGTCTTGCAAGCGGTGGGCTTCTGCCAGCTCAACGGAAGGATCAGCAGGCATATCCGGAATGACCTGACGGATGGCATCCAGCCGCTGGGCAATGCCGTTGGTGAGCTCGTTGGCGGCACTCACAGCCTTGCGCAGTTCTGCCACGCGTGTACAGAATGCTACGTATTCATCAGGGTTGTTTGGAATGGTGGTATTGCCCAGTGATTTCACCGCGAAGGGTTGCGGTGCAGTGAGTGCAGTGAGCACGCCGTTTTGCGACTTATACAACGTCGCAGTGTATTCACCCGGTGCCGCGAGATGGCCTTTTTCCGATCCACCGAATAGTTCATCCGGACCAGGTGTATACCGGTTATTATACGGAGCAGGTGTGGCGTAGTGAAAATCCCACACGATGCGCTGAAGGCCTGCAGAAGTTCCGGCATCCAGATGGCGCACGGTATTGCCTTTGCTGTCGCGGATGGTGAGAACGTAATGCGGTGGAATTTCTTCATCTTCCATACGCAGACTATCAATTGGCGGGTAGTATACTTTTTGATTCTTTTCGTATTTCGCCTTTTCTGCGGCTTGCCTTTTTTGCTTCAGGGTCTTCAGTTCATTTTTGGTGTAAACCGTAATCACTGCACCTACCGGAGGATTCGGAGCGGTATAGAATGAGCTTCCCTGATGAGCTTTGGCGCGCAGCCCATATGGCTGGCTTTCTACAAACAACAGGCTTTCTTTAATCGGAAGTATCACTGCCTCCTGATTCGATTGCTCTGTGTTGAAATGACGGAGAGGCGTGTAGTCGTCGAGCACATAGAAGCCGCGACCAAATGTGCCGAGCACGAGGTCATTTTCACGGCGCTGAATTTCGATGTCGCGCACTGCTACCGTGGGCAAGCCGCTTCGCAGTGGCATCCATGATTTACCGGCATTTTGCGAGGCGAATACGCCAAACTCAGTGCCCGCGAAAAGCAGATTTCTATCCACGTGATCTTCGGCAATGGTATACACACTGCCGCGTTGCGGAAGATCGGATTGTATGGCTGTCCATGTTTTTCCGAGGTCTGTGGTCTTCAGCACATACGGTTTAAAATCGCCGTAGCGGTGGTGATTGAAACATACGTATGCGGTGTTTTTATCATGCAGCGATGCAATAATCTGATGCACATAACTCTGCGCAGGCACACCGGGCAGGTTGTCTATTTTTCTCCAGTTCGCACCACCATCGGTTGTCACATGTATTAATCCGTCATCTGTGCCGGCCCACAACAGATTTTCATCCATTGCTGATTCGGCTACGGTAGTGAGTTGTCCGTAGATATCCGTGCTTTGGTTTTTGGCCACGGCGTCTACTGACCACACTTTGCCCATTACCTCAAACGTATTGCGGTCGAGCTGGCGCGAGAGGTCAGGACTAATCGCCTTCCAGCTGCTGCCCCGGTTATCGGTGCGGAAGAGTTTGTTTGCTCCGAAATAAAGCCGTTGCGGATTGTGACTGCTGATGAGTAATGGGGCATCCCAGTTCCACCGATAGGCAGGCTCATTTTCCCCTTCAATGGGTTTGATGAACAACATTTCTCCGCTCTTGCGATCGAAGCGGACGAGGCCGCCATATTGGCTCTGCGCGTAGATGATGTCCGGATTGGTTGGATCGACTTGTGTTTCAAATCCATCGCCGGTAGAGGTGGTGTACCAGTCGGCGTTTTCGATGCCGTTCACTGAAGTGGTGCGGCTGGGACCGCCTAAGCTGAGGTTATCCTGTGTACCGCCGTGAATGTGGTAAAAGGGCAGCGCATTGTCAGTGGATACTTTGTAAAACTGGGTCACCGGCAAATTTGGTTTGAAGTGCCAGCTGCCAGCAAAGTCCCAGGTTTCATACACTCCGCCATCGCAACCAACGAGGAGGTGATTGGTATCGTTCGGATCAATCCAGATGCAGTGATTGTCGATGTGCTTGTTGATCTCACCCAGATTGTGCACCGACGCGCCACCGTCATCACTCACCTGATAATACGTATCAGTGATGAAGATGCGATCGGGGTTGACAGGATCGCATGTGAGTTCATTGTAATAATTTCCTGAGGTATAAAAGCCGCTGCGCTTCTCCCACGCATCACCGCCCGAGGTGGAACGGTAGATACCGCCTTTGCCGTTTTTCGCTTCTACCACGGCATAAACCAGTCCTGCTTGCGCCTTGCTCGCATCAATTCCGATGCGGCCGATATCACCTGAAGGCAGTCCGCCTGCGAGTTTCTTCCATGTCTGCCCTGCATCGGTGCTTTTGTAAAGCGCAGATTCAGGTCCGCCCCCAATGTAGGTAAACACTTTGCGCATCCGCTGATGAAATGCCGCATAGAGCACATCCGGATTGTGCGGATCCATGATGAGGTTGTTGCATCCGGTATATGGACTTACAGAGTGAATGAGTGACCAGGATGTTCCGCCATCGGTGGTTTTGTACACGCCGCGCTCACCACCCTCGCGCCACAGAGGTCCGTATGCAGCTACATACACTACGTCAGAGTTGCGAGGATCCACGACCACGTTGGCGATGTGCTCACTGTCTTTCAACCCCATATTTGTCCAGCTCATGCCGCCGTCGGTGCTCTTGTATACGCCGTCGCCGTAAGCAACCGAGCGCTGGTTGTTGTTTTCCCCTGTACCCACCCATACGATGTGCGGATGGTTGGAATCGAGGGTCACACAGCCGATAGAGTACGAGCCTTGCGCATCAAATACGGGCTGGTACGTGACACCGTGATTGGTGGTCTTCCACACTCCGCCTGAGGAGGCAGCCACGAAGTATTCGCTGGGGTTGGAAGGGTTTACTGCAAAGTCGGAGATGCGTCCTGAAGTGACTGCGGGCCCCACGGAGCGAAACGTCAGAGCACCGAAGGCCTCGGCAGTGATTGAAGGAGCAGGGGCAGCTGCCGTGGATTTCTTTTGAGAATGTCCGGCCTCAGCGATAAGAAGTCCGGCGCACAGCAGCAGAAGGGGAGTAATCCGCATAATACAAATTGGTTGGTTGTGGTCAAATGTACCAAGTGAAACCAACCCGAAGGAAGAAAATACATGAGCGGAAAAAGAACGCGTCAGGCCAGCGGACGTTTCGACCAGTGCACGTTGAGGGTATCATCCGTGACGCTGGTGAACTTGCCTTTGAGAAAGGCATACTCCTGAAAGCCTTTCGGGGTGAGGTATTCCTTTACAAAGTCGTAGCTGCGTTTCGATTTTTCGATGATGAGCACCACATCCTGC
>CANGTU010000034.1 GCA_947456965.1 Flavobacteriales bacterium | reverse complement strand
GATGCAGCCAGCCTGTTCCGTTAAAGGTTGCGAAATGGCCGCTGTCATTGCGGGAAAAGAAAATGCCCCCGGTTTTTCCGGAGGCATCTTCCCCAATTAACCAAAAAACCATGAACAAAAAAAATCGTCAGATCCTCGTTGAAGCCAATCCCGCATAAGCGAGTGAAGCAGCAGCGAGAACAATATCCTTGATCAGGTTGATTCCTGATGAAATCTGCATTCCAGTGTCGCCCTGACCCAGACAAGGCGCATACACCGCAGCAGCAAAAACAGATAAGACCAATGCAATACCCGCTGCGGCATGACGATCAAAACGACGCGCTGCGATGAAGATGGCAGCCGCAATCATCATAGCCCCGCCAGCGAGCGCCCACCATCCTGGATGACCGGGGAGAACACCTGTGCTCAGTTGATTCCAACCCGTAAAATGAAACAGATACATCACGCCAGAAAGACCAAGTGGAAACACGAGCATCCAACGGGTATAGGTGAGGCGTGATACCTGTTCCATAATCAAGGTTAAGCAGGCGAAAAGTAGAATGGCCGTTCGGCGTATCTATTCAGACTGCCTTCAGTTATGCACCATCCGATGTTTACCCGCGGTGAAATAGCAAATTAAATTAGCATGGAATTCAACCATTAAATCTGCATAACTATGAGGAATGGGCTCACGCAGCAGATGTAACCCGCTGTGAAATTCGGGCAACCCAAACTATGGCTTGCTTATGCAATCAAGAATGCGGAAATGGATGCTGCTGGCGGTTACGTTCGTCAGCCTCTACCTGCTGATGCACTAGTTAAAAAGCCTGACAAATTCTACGCTCTCTCATGTGATGCGCCGGCAAGCCGGCCACTGGTATCTTCGTACCGTGAATCTTCAGGTCATCAGACGCCTATCAGTAAACCGCACTTGTGTGGCCACCTGGTTATCCGGAGCGCTCTGCCTGATTCACGTCACGATATCTGCGCAGTCTGGATTTCTCAGCGCCCGCAGAGCAGCCATGCAACACGCAACTGGATCATGGCTCATCGCCGGGCTTCCATCACCCTCCTCACCACTCCCTGCCGCGAGGCTGCCTCGCCTGAATGCTCAGGCTTGGGACTCTTCTCTGCCATGTCCGTCTCCTGAGGTAATCGAAGCGTTCAGGCAGGTCTATGAACCCGATGGGCAGCCATCTCGCGTGGGAGCAGTGCGGGCATTATGCGATATCTCCTTTCCCGTGGTGGACAAATGGCTCGATGAGGCCGGTATGCCTCTCTCCTACCACTGGTTGCCTGCCGCACTTACCGGCTTCAATGTCCACTTCACAGATGCCGGCGGTCGTTCCGGTGCGTGGGCCATGGATTATCTGGCTGCCCGACGCGGCGGACTGCGAAGCGATGAACACATTGATGAACGTCGGGACCTCGGTAAGGCATCCCAGGGAGCCGCTGCATTGCTGGCGGAATGGCACAGGCGCTATGATGGTCAGACCGCACTGGTCATGCTCGCATGGATGTACAGTCCCGCCCTTGCGAACACCTTCATCCGGGATGGCATGCCCTGCAAAGATTGTCTGGAAGGCGAAGCCCTGCTGGCCATGCAGTTTATCGAGTACACGCGGCTTGCATTTTCTCAGCTTCGATCGACAGAAACCTCCTTAGCTATTATCACCCTGCTGGAGTCTCATGAACCAGTCATCTTCGACCGTGATGTGCGGTATGCTGCATTAGAGGACCTGCTCGATGCCGATGGCACTTTACTGCGGGATTGGAATCCGGTATACATCGGCGAAATCATCAGCGCCTCATACCGCTCGGTTCCCTTCCGTCTTGATGCGGACCTGGCCGCCCGCTTTCGGGCGAACAGCGACAGCGTTTACACGTGGCAACCCCGCGCAGAGTCCCAGCTGATTCTCGCCGATATCGAAGAGAAATACACCCATCGGGTGCGGCGCGGAGAAACCCTTGGCGGCATTGCGAGCAAACACCGCGTGCGGGTAAGCCAGATCAAGAAATGGAACCGTCTGCGCTCTGACCGCATTCGTGAAGGTCAGGTCCTCGTGCTCTACCGCACAGTGCGAAAGGCAGTTGCTCCTGATCTTCAATCTGGAGCTGCGCAAGAAGATGAAAAAGATGAGGATCATGACATGCAGCAAACGGACACGCCTCCTGCACCTGAGGCTGCACCACCTAAACCCTCCGTGATCATCCACCGCGTGAGAAACGGTGAAACGCTTTGGAGTATCTCGAAAAAATATCCTGGAGTGACCCCGGCGCTGATCATGGAGTGGAATGACTGCGGGGAAAAGATTCACCCCGGTCAGCGGCTTACTATCCGTCAGCAGCAGCGATAGCCCGGTGCCGAGTCCATTGCCATTTGTTGTAAGATTGCACCATTCTTTTCCAGTCCATGATTTCCGCTACCCGTGGCTCCCGCACCTGGCTCACTATCCTCGTGGCTTCGCTCGGGTACTTTGTGGATATTTACGACCTGCAGCTTTTCAATATCATCAGCCGGCAAAGTCTGGCGGGATTGGGAATTACCGATCAGTCGGCAATTGAACGCTATGACTATTTGCTGTTCCTCTGGCAGATGGGGGGCATGCTTATCGGCGGACTGATCTGGGGGATTCTAGGAGACCTCAAGGGCCGCAAGAACATCCTCTTCGGTTCCATCCTTCTCTACTCGTTGGCCAACTTTGCCAATGCATTCGTTGCAGACATCACCCAGTACAGTGCGGTGCGCTTTATTGCCGGACTCGGGCTCGCCGGTGAGCTGGGAGCAGCGATTACTCTGGTGAGCGAGATCATGCACCGCGAGAAGCGCGGGTATGGCACGATGGCCATCGTCACCATGGGTGCGCTCGGAGCTGTGGCAGCCGTGAAGGTCAGTGAGATCCAGCTCACCTGGTTTGGCTGGCAGCCCTGGCAGGTGTCTTATGTGATCGGAGGCACCCTGGGTCTTCTGCTTCTTCTGATGCGCGTAGGCACTTTTGAGAGCGGTATGTTCGACGAGGCGCGACGAAAAGCCGTTTCTCGTGGCAACTTCCTGATGCTCTTTCACACCCGAGAGCGTTTTTTCCGCTATCTGGCGTGCATTCTGGTGGGCCTGCCAGTTTGGTTTGTCGTGGGGGTGCTCATCAAATTCAGTGAGCAGTTTGCGGATATGGCAGGGGTCGCCGGTGGCGATGTGTCCGTCGGACGAGCCATCATGTATGTGTACATCGGGCTCAGTGCCGGTGATCTCATGAGTGGGTTGCTCAGCCAGTGGTTCCGCTCCAGAAAAAAGATCATTCTCCTCTATCTCGTGTGCACAGCCATGCTCATTGTCGCCTATCTCGGTCTGCGGGGCATGAGCTCCGGGGCATTTTATACCCTGTGCTTCCTGCTCGGTGCAGGCACGGGCTACTGGGCCTTATTTGTGAGCATGTCGGCTGAGCAGTTTGGCACCAATATCCGCGCTACAGTAGCCACCACTGTTCCCAACTTCGTGCGCGGAGCGGTGATCCCGATTATCCTCTCCTATAAGGCGCTGGAACCCACCGTGGGGGCGTTTTACTCAGCGCTGATCGTGGGCGGCGTGTGCATGGCCCTGGCTGTGGCCTCCATCCTCTACCTGAGGGAAACATTCGGCAAGGATCTCGACTACGTGGAGTTGTCATGAACCGCTCAGCCTTGCTGTTTTCCGCTTGTCGAATACAGCTCGTCCCGGAAGTATATTCCGGCGCATGTTTGACCAGATCAAACCAAAACAATGAAATACCTGTTCTCCCTTATGCTCGCTGCTGCCCTGCTCAGTAGCTGTCAATCAAAAGCACCCCGAATGAAAATTGAAGCTTATCCCACTGCGGAAAAGAAGGACTCCGTGCTGCTCTTCCATGGTGAAGAGTTAGTGGATCCCTATATCTGGCTGGAGGATGATCGCAGCGAGGCCACGGCTGCCTGGGTCAAGTCCCAGCAGGAAGTGACCGGGCAGTACCTCTCGGGCATTCCTTACCGCGAAAGCATCCGCAAGCGCTACACCGAATTGTTCAACTTTGAAAAGGTAGGAGCACCGGTGAAGGCCGGTGAATACTACTTCATCTTTAAAAACAGTGGCCTGGAGCCGCAAGGCAAGATCTTCGTAAGAAAAGGCCTCGATGGCCCGGATGAATTGTTCCTGGACATCAATGCGTTGTCTGCAGACGGAACCGTTTCTGCCGATCTTCTCGGAGCCAATGATGAGAACACCCTGATGGCCGTCAGCATTTCCGAATCGGGCAGCGACTGGAGCCGCATTGTCATTTACGACATCGCCACACGCCAGCCCACATCAGACGTTTTACGCTGGGTGAAATTCAGCGGTGCAGCATGGTATAAGAACGGATTTTACTACAGTCGTTATCCTGAGCCGGAAAAAGGCAAAGAACTCAGCGGCAACAACCTGTACCACATGGTGTATTACCATACGCTGGGCACTGATCAGTCAGCCGATCAACTCGTGCACCGAGACAATGCTCGTCCGGAGGTGTACCACAATGTCGGGCTCACGGAAGACAAGAAGTTTCTGTTGCTTTACGCTGCACCCGGTACAGATGGCTATGAGGTTTACTGGAAAAGCCCCGATGATGCCGGGCCTTTCAAGCCGCTTTTCACGGATCTTGCGCACCACACCAGCGTGGTGGAGAGCACAGCTGAAGGCCAGCTTATTGCCCTCACCGATGTGGGCGCACCGCGATACAGACTGGTTCAGGTCGATCCCGCTAACCCGTCGCCCGACCGCTGGGTAGAAATACTCCCAGAGTCGGAAGAACTCCTTGAGTCAGTGACCACTTGTGGCAACCAGCTCTTCGCTCAGCGGTTATCCAAGGCAACAACCCGCATCTACCGGATGAATATGGATGGCAGTGATTTCAAGGAAATCAAACTGCCCGACAACACCGGATCGGCCGGCGGATTCTCCGGCAAGAAAGATGAAAACTTCTGCTTCTATCAATTCAGTTCATTCACCTATCCCGGTGTCATTTACCGCTATGACCTCACCACGCATGAATCCAAGGAATTCTATGCCCCCAAAGTGGCCTTCAATCCGGAAGATTTTGAGAGCAAACAGGTGACCTACAAAAGCAAGGACGGCACGGAAATACCCATGTTTATCGTGCACAAGAAGGGCATTGAACTCAATGGCAAGAATCCCACTCTTCTTTACGGATATGGTGGATTCAACGTCTCCCTTTCACCCTATTTCTCTACTTCACGTATCGTGTTATTGGAGAATGGCGGCGTGTTTGCCATGGCTAATATCCGCGGCGGCGGAGAATTCGGGGAAGAATGGCACAAAGCCGGAATGAAAGAAAAGAAGCAAAATGTGTTCGACGATTTTATTGCAGCTGCCGAATATCTTGTTGCGCAGCGCTACACATCGCCCGAGCACCTGGCCATCGAGGGTGGATCGAACGGCGGACTCCTTGTGGGGGCATGTATGACCCAGCGGCCTGAACTCTTCCGCGTGGCCTTCCCGGCGGTGGGTGTGATGGATATGCTCCGGTTCCATCACTTTACTGTGGGAAAGGGTTGGATTCCGGAATACGGCTGTGCTGACAGCACGCGAGCGGAGTATGATTACCTGAAGGCCTATTCACCTTACCATAATCTCAAGCCCGGCGTGCGCTATCCGGCCACAATGGTCATGACAGCAGACCATGATGACCGTGTGGTGCCTGCCCATAGCTTCAAGTTTGCAGCACGTCTTCAGGAATATCACAAAGGGGATGAGCCCGTGATCATCCGCATCGAAACAAGCGCAGGCCACGGTGCAGGCATGAGTACAGAACAGATTATCTCCGGTGAAACAGACAAATGGAGCTTTTTCTTTTACAATACCGGGGCAGACTTGCCGGTTGAGGAAAAGCACTGACAGAACAAGCCCCCCTCTCTAAAAACTGCCTCCGTCCGGGGGCAGTTTTGTTTTTACCCCTGACCACAAAGGCGCTGATTGAAAGTCTTCCTGACCAATCCTGTCGGATCAGGCCTGCGATGGATCAGGGACCTTTGCGAGGAGGCGATGTGCTGCGGGATTTGATGACTCCTTTCCCTGGCTTCGGTGCTTCTTCATCATCCTCGTACTCATGACTCTTCATATTCTGCATATCCACCTTCTCCCCGCTCTCCAGTCGCTGAATGAGTTCATCAAACTGTTCTGCACTGAGCTGCTTGGCAATGATCTTCATGTCCTTGTCCATGAGATAAACCTTCGGGGTTGAATTCACATCCCAGGTAGTCCGGTAATTCAGACTCTGAAGCGTGGTGACTCCCCCCCAGATCAACTTGGATGCACTATCCTGCTTCATGATCTCAGGCGTATCGCTGACATTGATCCAGTCCAGTTCGTTCTCATCTACAAACTTGATCCACTTATCATTTTCCAGATCATTTCCAATCGCATAGGTTACCAGGCCTTTGTCCTTCCATTTGTGGTAGAGGTCCAGCAGCTTGGGCACCTCCTTCTTGCAATGTCCGCATGTACTCTCCCAGATGACCAGCATGGTGTATTTACCAGCACTCTTCTTCATACTCACCCAATTCTTGCCGGTCCTGTCAGGCAGGATGATATCAGGAGCGACTTCACCGCACAGACAACTGCGCTTCTCATCCGCGCTTTTTTTCATCTCCGCGAGCTTGTCATCCTTCATCCAGCTGGCCTTCGCCTTGGTGTAGTAGTTGTCCACCATATACACAAAGAGCCGGTCCATACACATCACTTTGGATGTTTCGGAGAAATAGGTAATAAAGTGAACAATGTACTTGTAGGCATCCTCATTGGTACCTGTCCGTTCAATCAGTTTTCTCGCCTCCACACACATGGTATCCGGAATCATCGGGAGGGTGCGGTTGATATAGCTATCGAGCAAACGATGAAACTGCTGGTCGCGTACCATTCTTGGATCAGCCAGGTCGCAATTATCCCAGTAATGAGTGCGATACCAATAATACTTCCAGCGCCCCGCTTCCTCTTCGCTCATGCCCGCCGGAGCTTCGGGAGTTTCCACCTCCATATTCATCCTGATGAATTTCGAGATCAGCAGATCGGGATACTTCTCGATGATCCCTTTCTGATACTGGATAACCTCATCATTGAGCCTTTTGAGTTCTGCACGGCACGGCTCCTTCTCCGCCTCTGATTTCAGAGAGTCGGATAAGCAGAAATCCACCGGCTCACGGAGTTTTCGCTTCTCATTGATAAATCGTACGAATTCATAAAACACCCGGTTGTTTTCCGATTTACGTATCACGATCTTCTGGATATCAGCATCGGCAGAACAATCCAGCACGATGGGCTCTTCAGCGGCAATGAACTCGATAATTCTGCTTCCCGGCATCACCAGGGCATACTTGCCACACTCCTTATATGGCTTACCCTTGAACGAATAGTTACCGTTGGAATCCACCCGGCTTGTATCGTTATAATAAAGCTTATTACCGTAATAGTTGGCGAGGTATACCGTAGTATCGGCCAATCCGGAAATTTTTCCGGAGATCGTGTGCTTCTGGGAGCAGGCCGCTGCGGGGAGAATAGTCAGGATGACAATGAGTCTCAGCACAAGCATCGCGTTGGGCGTATTCTTCATATCGCTTCTATCAGGTTTCCGGTCAGACCGCGAATTAGGTTTCGTCGTTGCTCACTACACCGGGGTTTAACATTTCATTGAATACCCACGTCCGGCGCAGGTAGCCGATGTAGTTCCTGGTGTGGTGAACAGATAAATGCCCATTCTGGTTCTGGGCACAAAAATACCTGTTCGGTCGTCAGACAAGTACTGTGCCGTGTCGGGTGCCTTAGTTTTGGTGCGTTATGGAATGCGTCACCATCATCGGTTGTGGCTGGCTCGGCCTGCCGCTTGGAAAGTCTCTTGCCACGGCCGGTTATACGGTGAAGGGAACGACCCGGACGGCCGAGCGCTTTCCTGTGCTGGCCGGATGGGGTATTTTGCCCGTACTCAACCGCTTCGATGAGAGCACCGATGCGGAGGGCATATTGGCCATCAGTGAATCGGATGCGGCCATTGTAACCGTACCCTGGAGCCGTCAGATCAGCGACCGTGAAAATGCCGCACTCTTCACGAGAATTGCGCATACCCTGGCTTTTGAAGACATTCAGCGTGTCATCGTGATCAGCAGCACATCCGTATATCCGGATGATCTCAGTGTATGTACAGAGGAAGACGCCGATCCGGGCCATCCTCTGGTGATGATGGAAAAGGAATTCCTGACACGCATCCCCTCAGTGGCCGTGGTGCGTTTTGCCGGCCTTATCGGTCCGATGCGCCATCCGGCGAGATTTCTTGCTGCGCGGCGCCACGTTCCCTCTCCGGATGCTCCCGTCAACCTGATTCATCGCGATGACTGCATAGGAGTCATCAGTAACCTGCTGGAAGGAAGGCAGGAAGGGATCTTCAACGCCTGCGCTCCTTCACACCCGGGCCGTCGTGAATTCTACACCGAGGCCTGCCGGCGGTTAGGGATCGAGCCGCCTCAGTTTGCCGAAAGAGGTGAACATGGCGGACGCGAAGTCTCTATCGTCAAACTCTTGGAAGAAACCCATTATTCCTTTGTCCACCCCGATTTGTATGAGGCACTCGATCATTGCCTCTCGGATTCCGCGGAGAAGGGAAACCGCTGAACTGAACTTGACTTGAGACCAGACAAAGAGGCCATCACTTCCGGCAGTAGCAGGAGGATTCGACCCGGATTATGCGGTTTGTTTCAGCCTTGTGATTCAAAACTCAAAAGCAGTCGAGCGCTTGCGCAAGTTTCGGGAGCAGAAGCGCAGTCGACCCCCACGGTGAGTACCCAAAACGAGCAAGCACGAGTAGTTACAGGCTTTTTAGATCGCAACAGAATGCAACCGCAAAATCCGGGTTCAAGAGTATAACAGGTAATCCCTGATCTTATCTGCGCACGGTAAGTTTACCCGTGAAAGCCTTACCTCCGTTCACCACCTTCACCAGGTAGATCCCGCTTGTAAGGGCGCCTGCATCCACACGCAGGCGCATGGACTCCCGGGTTACCTGAGCACCGTAGACCACCCGACCTGTAAGGTCCAGCAGCATCACACGCCCCCCTTCACTCCATGTAGGGAGATCCAGAAATACCACTTCATCCGCGGGATTCGGATACCAAACCGGAGTTGCCGCTTCAGCCTGCTCAGCCACACCCACTCCGGTAGACTCAATCACTTCCACATCATCCACATAATACAGACCCTGTCCGTTGCCGGCATTCGCGCCATAGAAGTTGACGGCGGCAAACTGATTCAGGCCCTGGGCTCCGGTAGTATTGTCGAGTGACCATTGCCATTCGATAACCATTTCACCACCGAGGTATATCTTGCCTACATCCGCGTCCATATCCGCTGTGATTTGGGCATCAAACCACTGGCCTACGGGAACGGTTGCCACGTTTACAGAAGCTACTCCACCCGCTGTCACATTTACGATACCAGCGCTGGTGAAGAAAACGTCCACAGCCCACTGGTATATGCCGCTGTTGTTGGCCCACTGGTGAAGTCCATTGAAGTAGGCACCCGGACTTCCTGCGGGGATATACATCTTCCAGCGCACGTCATACTTGCCGGAATTTACCGGTCCGAGCGGAAGTACGATATCGGTAGTAGTCCCCTGAATCTTGACGGATTTTGAACCACTGCTGGAAAAGTCTTCGGAGATCATCGCATCGAAAGCGGGCGTGCCGTCCCAGGTATCCCAGTCGTCGGTCTGCTCGGCAATACCTTGACCAGTCGTATACCCCTCCATGTCATCGGTGAACAGCGTAGTTTGCGCGTGGGATGTAACTGCGAGGAGGCATAAAGAAAAAAAGAGTACATGTTTTTTCATCGGACCAGGATTTAAGTGATCAGGCAGAGTTCACGTTCAGACTGGATTCACGCGGCGACTATGCTGATTTTTCCGTATTCCCGTGGCTGCTCTGCGGAGCATATCATCCGCGGAATTCCGAAACAGAAATCAACGTATTCATGCCGCGATCCGTCCGATACAGACATCGAATATAGATGACATTCTGCATGCCGGCCGTGTCGAGGGTGCAGATTACACGATCATCCGATCCACCAGTGGGCCGAAATCCTCCATGAGCGCTTGTCCATTGTTGCGTGCGTAGAGCAGATGGATGGCTTCCTTTACTTGGTCATAGGTGTACACGGGATCCTGACTGTGCCTCATGCTGATAAACGACTGTTGAATACTTGCCGGACGGGGCCCCCAGCAGAATACCTCACGCCAATCGCTATCCAGGCATAGGAGCACTGGGATACTGCGGCTGCCGTTGGTAAGGTACTGGTCCATGAGCCACAGGTTTTCATCCCGGAGAATGATGCGCAGATCTATGTGTCCGATCTGGGCCATTTTATAGAGGAGGGGAAGAGTTTGCGCGGAGTCGCCGCACCATCCCTCGGTGATGACCAGCCAGGTAAAGCCCTTCGGTATGCGGGCAAGCTTTTCGCTCAAATCAACCGACAGCTCGAAGTGCTTGTCCCAGCGGTTCATCCTGTGTTCGTTCAAACGGCTGTAGGCCGTGAGTTCCTCGCTCTGTTTCGGACCGGTGGATTTATCTTCTGACAGCAACTGCTGCAAGAGTTCCCGGAATTGAGGGTAGGAATAACTACCGGGAAAACCGGCCTTGGCAAATTCAGCGACGCCGCTCATGCCTGTTGGGGACAAATTCATGGCTCGAAAGTACACCGCGCATACTTCCGGGCAGGTGACAACGGTCACCTTGCTGTTAGCTTTGTAACTATGCAAATCACTACCAACCTGAGGAAAATGCGCACCCGTCTCGATGGAAGGCAGGCCCGCTATTCGCTCCCTGTAGTTGATATTCTGGACTATTCCGGTGAAGTCGCTGTGCACGATTGGGTTGGTGAACAGCTTAGTATTCAGTTTGAGCAGGCCATTCACTGCATTGAAACCGGAAAGAAAGTACGCAAGACCTTTGGTGAAGGATTGAGTTATGAAGCCTTTCTCACCTCTCCGCTGGCTTCTCCGAGCAATGTTCATCCTGAACTGAGCAGGATACACGAGGGTATTGCCCTGCGCGACCTGGAATGGGAAGAAGCGCACCACAACAAGCCCCATTATGTATATCTGAGCCGCACCAGCGAGGTGAAGGTTGGCGTAACGCGCACGGCCAATATTCCGTCGCGATGGATTGATCAGGGCGCCAGTGAAGCCGTAGTGCTTGCAGAAACACCTTACCGCCAGTTAGCCGGGTTGATCGAAGTCACCCTGAAGGACCATTTTGCCGACAAGACCGCCTGGCAAAAAATGCTGAAGAACCAAACCGATGACCGGACACCCCTCGGGGAATGGAAAGAGCGCGCCATAGGGCTGCTGCCGGCTGAATACGAGCCCTTCATTTCCGATGAGGATACCGTGGTATCCATTGAATATCCTGTATTGCGTTACCCCGCCACCGTCAAGTCCGTGAAGCTGGACACCTCGCCTTGTATAAAAGGCACTCTGGCGGGTATCAAAGGGCAATACCTGCTATTCAGTGACGGAACGGTATTCAATGTGCGGTCTCACTCAGGCTACCGCGTTACCTTAACGGTGGGTATCACCTGACCATTTATTCGGTTCAGGCATAAGATTTTTTTCATTGCCCTGTAAATCATGAGGATATTCTCGTTACATTTGGCTTGTGTTCTGTTTTTCAACTCACCTTCCTCATCCTGAGTGTTTGGTTGTTGCAGGATCAGGATAACAACCAACTCAAATTTCTTTTTTTATCATGAACATTTTTGTTTCCGGGCTGAATTACAGCCTGACGAGCGCTGAGCTTACAGAGCTCTTCAACCAGTATGGTGCGGTTACCTCTGCGAAGGTGATTACCGACCGTGAAACCGGCCGCTCACGCGGTTTCGGATTTGTCGAAATGGCCGATGACGAGGAGGGTCGTAACGCGATCAGCGCGCTCGACCAGGCCGAAGTCAAGGGCCGTCGCATCAACGTCAAGGAAGCCGAGGAGCGTGCTCCCCGCAGCAACGACCGTCCGCGCAGCGGAGGTTTTGGTGGCAACCGCGACGGTGGCTACAAGCCGCGTTTCAATCGCGACAGCCGCTACTGATCTTCCGATTGATTCCAACGAAAAAAGAGCCCCTGTGGGCTCTTTTTTATTTTCATCTGATCCCGCTATCTATCGGTCATCAATTCATCGTGTAAGGCACCTCGAGAACGAATATCGGGACGCTGACACGGAAGAACGCATCGCCTCCTGCCTGGCGCATGGTGTAGAAGCCGCGCATAGATCCACGAACCGAGCGTAAATCACAAGCCGAACTGTAGGTGTACACTTCACCCGGAGCAATAACCGGCTGCTCCCCTACGACGCCTGGCCCCTCGACTTCGCGGCGGATGGCCGACGAATCAAAAATGAACCAATGCCTGCGAAGAAGATGAACAGGAAATTCATTTTCGTTGCAAATCGAAATCTGGTAGGAAAAAACATAGCTGTCCATCAGCGGACTGCTCAGCACCGGCTCGTAGCGACTCTCCACCGTGATCCGGACCCCTTCCGTTACTTCTGTTAACATATCAGCAAAAGTAACAACCCCGGGGTTATGAACAATAGTTTGTGAACCGCTCAGCTTTTCCCGGTTGCTGTACCATATCCTTCATCGCACCAATGCTGGTCCTGCCTATTTTAGCCTTGTGAGAATTATTCTGCCCGCCCTACTGATCCTGACCGCAGCACCGGGATGTAAGCCCGGCGATGAGACACTTCAGCCTTCTGCTACCCCGATTACAGAATCTGTGTATGCGTCCGGGGTAGTCAAAGCCGAACAGCAGTACACCATCTTTTCTCAGGTCAACGGTGTTCTTCACGAGATACTGGTTGAAGCAGGTGACACGGTGCTCAAAGATCAGCCGCTTTTTGTACTCCGCGATATCCAGGCCCAGCTCAACAATCAGAATGCATTAATCCTGCTCCAGTTGAGCAAGGCTCAGGCCTCACCCCGGAGTGAGAAACTGCGCGAGCTCGAAGAGCAGGTGCGCGTGGCCAAGGCCGCCCATGACCTGGACTCCACCCTGCTCGAACGCCAGCAGCGCCTGTGGGATCAAGGTGTGGGATCACAGCTCGAGCTGGAGCAGCGTGAACTCGCCGAAACGTCTTCAGCCACTGCGCTGGATCAAGCTCGCTCGCGCTATGCGGATATCCGGCGGCAGCTCGATGCGGCATATCAGCAGGCCGAGGTGAACTACAGAAAGAGTGAAGAAGCCCTGAATGAGTATGTGGTACGAAGCGCGGTAAACGGGCTTCTGTATGACGTGCAGCGCGAAACAGGAGAGCTCATCACCACTCAGACACCACTCGGCGTGGCGGGCAGCGCCGAGTTGTTCCTGCTGGAGCTTCAGGTGGATGAGTTTGACATCAGCCGCATCCAGAAGGGCCAGAAGGTGAAGGTCACCATGGAGAGTTATCCGGATGAGGTATTTGAAGCAGAAGTCTCGCGCATCAATCCCATTATGAACGAGCGCAGCCGTGCTTTCGTCGTGGAAGCTCTGTTCATTACGCCACCGCCCCGCCTCTATCCCTTCCTGACCGCTGAGGCCAATATCATCATCCGTGAAAAGGAGCGCGCATTGACCATTCCCCTTGCCTATCTGCTCGATGACCGCTTCGTGATCACCGCTACCGGTGATACCACCGAAGTCAAGACAGGCCTGCGCGATGCTGAGCAGGTGGAGATTCTGGCAGGTATTGACTCCACCTCCAGGCTGCTCAAACCCGAGTCCCGTTGAACCGCCGTCTGCTCCTCCGGATTGCCTGGCACCTTCTGCGCGCGAGAATGAAGCAGTCACTGGTGGCTGCCACCGGTGTGCTCTTTGGTATCGCCTCATTCATTGCGCTGATCAGCTTTATGACCGGGCTCAATCAACTGCTCGACGGACTCGTCATGAACAGGAGCCCGCACATCCGGATTTACAATGAGATCAGGCCATCCGATGAGCAACCCATTGAGCGGGCAGGTGAGTACGCCGAATCGCAGAATTTTGTGAGGTCTGTGAGACCTCGTGAAACAGGTCAGGCTGTTCGTAACAGTGCGGCCGTTATTGAAGCCCTGCGCAAGGATCCCCGAGTGATGGATGTGGCCCCGAAGGTGAGTGCGCCTGTATTTTACTTCTCCGGATCCACCCAGATCGCCGGGCAAATCAATGGCGTGGAACCCCTGATAGAGAAACACCTGTTTGCCCTGCAGGACTATGTGATGGAAGGCGACCTGCGCGAGCTGAAGAACTCCAGCAACGGCATTTTCCTGGGCAAGGGTATTGCCGACAAGATGATGCTCCAGTGCGGCGACATCATTCAGGTGAGCGCTGCCGGAGGCGATCCCTTCGTGCTGAAAGTCATCGGGATACTCCAATTCGGATTGGCCGATGTGGATGACAGCCAGAGCTATACCAACCTCCGCACCGCACAGCAGCTCCTCGGCGTGAGCTCATCCTACTTTACTGATCTGCAGGTGAAGCTTCATGACATTTCCCTGGCGCCTGCTCTTGCCAGGGAATACGCGCAGCAGTTTCGCGTGGATACCCTTGATATACAAACCGCCAATGCCCAGTTTGAGACCGGCACCACCGTGCGCACGATCATTTCATATGCGGTAGGCATTACCCTTCTCATTGTGGCTGGCTTCGGCATTTACAACATCCTCAATATGCTCATCTACGAAAAGATGGATTCCATCGCTATCCTCAAGGCCACCGGTTTTTCAGGTAGCGATGTCCAACGCATCTTCCTCAGCATCTCCACCATGATCGGCGTTTCAGGAGGCATTGCTGGCCTCGTCGTGGGTTATGGGCTGAGTGCTGTGATTGATCAGGTGCCTTTTGAAACTCAGGCCTTGCCCACCATCCGCACTTTCCCTGTCAATTACAACATGACCTATTACATTATCGGAATGCTGTTCTCGCTGGTCACTACTTACATCGCCGGGATATTTCCGGCGCGCAAGGCTGCGCGGATAGATCCCGTCATCATCATCCGGGGAAAATGAGCCAGCCTGCACTTGAAGCCCGCAACATCACCCGGTACTTCCATGATCCGGTCACGTTTCGCGTGCTCGATCAGGTGAGTATGAGTGTGGCCCGGGGAGAATTTGTATCCGTGATCGGGAAATCAGGAAGCGGCAAATCCACCCTGCTTTATGTGCTTTCCACGATGGACACTGATTACGAGGGCGAGTTGTTGCTCGACGGCAGTCGGCTCACAGGGCGCAGCGGTTCCGAACTGGCAGCGGCGCGTAATGAACACATCGGATTTGTATTTCAATTCCACTACCTGCTGTCTGAATTCTCCGTGCTGGACAATGTTATGATCCCCGCCCAAAAATTGCAGCGCTACGGTCCGGCCGAAGTGAGCAAACGCGCCATGGAGCGGCTGGATTGGCTGGGAATAGCGGATCAGGCATACAAAATGCCCAACCAGCTCAGTGGCGGACAAAAACAGCGCGTAGCCATTGCGCGCGCGTTGATCAATGATCCGCTGATCATTATGGGGGATGAACCCACGGGCAATCTGGACCAGAAAAACAGTGATATAGTCTTCGATATCTTCCGCAGACTCACGCGTGAGCAAGGACAAACCATGCTTGTGGTCACCCACGATGGTGACTTTGCCCGCCGGACAGACAGGATCATTGAGCTCGAGGATGGCCGGGTTATTTCCGACGGCTATGAAGGCCGCTGACCGGAAGGCCTGGGAGGGCGTCCGTCCGGTCGCTTACCTCCCTGCCGCTGACGTCCGCCGGGGCGGCCACCGCCGCCGCCGAAGGGCTTACCCCCTTTTCTTCCCCTGCCTTGACCTTGACCCCTGCCCTCTTTCGAAGGTCGGGGCTCATAAGCTGGTGCTTCCCCCAGCTCGGCCGGTACGGGTAATTTTTCAATCACCGAGCCAATAAGCAGCTCGATGCGCATGAATTTGCTCTGCTCTTCCGGTCCTACCAGCGTGATGGCTTCACCCCGGGCATCGGCCCTGGCCGTTCGACCTACACGGTGAACATAGTCTTCGGCATCGCCCGGTACGTCGTAGTTGACCACAAGGTGTATGCCTGCGATGTCGATTCCCCTGCTCACCACATCCGTGGCTACCAGGATTTCCACCTTGCGGTTTCTGAAGTCCTGCATCACTTGCTCACGCTCTTGCTGGGCGAGATCGCTGGAGATTTGTCCGACATTGAGTTTCTCCCGGTGAAGCTGACGGTAGAGATTAGCCACATTCTGCTTGGTCGAGGCGAACACAATCACCATCTGTCCTGTGCGTCCGCGCAGCAAATTCACTACGAGCGGGAGCTTTTGCCGGTCGTGCACCACGTAAGCCCCTTGCCTTACCCCTTCTGCCGGCTTGGACAGAGCGATGTTCACCGTGACCGGATCCTTGAGCATGCCCGTGGCCAGATGGAAGATCTGTGGAGGCATGGTAGCGGAAAACAGCAAGCTCTGGCGATCGGTGTTCACCTGGTGGATGATGCGCTGCAGGTCAGGCATAAAGCCCATATCCAGCATACGGTCTGCCTCATCCAGGATGAGAAACTTCACGCGACTGAGATCCACGTAGCCCAGATTCAGGTGCGCGTTGAAGCGGCCCGGAGTGGCGATGATGATATCCGCGCCCTGCACCAGAGCGTTCTTTTCCTGCGAAAAGTCCTTGCCATCACCCCCTCCGTAAATGGCCATGGAAGATACGGGAGTAAAATAAGCATACGCCTGAATGGCCTGATCAATCTGCAGCGCCAGCTCACGCGTGGGCACAATGATCAGAGCCTTGATGGAACCACTCTCCCCGGATTTGATGATAGCGTCCAAAACGGGCAGAAGGAAAGCGGCTGTCTTACCGGTACCCGTTTGGGCAATTCCCACCACGTCGCGGCCGGCAAGAATATGAGGAATCGCCTGCTCCTGAATAGGAGTCGGCTCTTTGAAGCGCATCGACTCGATGCCTTCAATAATGTCGGGATGCAACCCGAGCTCTTTAAACTTCATGGAGCAAAGGTCGCTCTATCCCGGGTGAAATGACTCCATTTATCCAAATCCCCACCCCGCGGCACCATTATCGCTATGGGATTGCGCCTAAATTTGCAGCCACTTGAACCGGTTCGTCTTACTCACCGTCATCGTGCTTTCGTCGTCCATGCTGCCGGCTCAGCTGACTCTTGAAGGCGTAGCTGGCCATTCCCGGAACAGGAAACCCTCTTATGAGGATACCGTTTGGACGATTCAGGGGGCGACACATCTCGACCGGCGCTATCGCAAATGGAAAGTAGATTTGGCTTTGGATGCCCGGCAAACACTGGTAAGCAATACCCGTGTGCGCATAGGAGGGCTGCGCATTGGTCTTGAACACCGGAGGGTGCACCGTTTTGGATTTGGATTTTATGGGATCGGTGATGGCCAGGTGGTTCAGTCGCTCGAAGAGGTAGATGAAAGAATCACCAGCGCTACGCTGAGCCTCGATTACACCTCCCTATTCTATGAGCGCGTGATGTACTTCAGCAAACGATGGGAATGGTCACTCACCGGCCATATGGGAATTGGAGAAATCAGCGGCAGCTATCGCCTTCCGGGAGAAACGGCTGACCGGGGCTATATGCAACGCGTGGTCTTGTTTGAAGGAAGTACCACCCTGTACTACCACCTCACCTACTTTATGTCCCTTGGCGCCGGAATCGGATACCGGGGTGTACCTGATGTTCCTGAGGAGTTGCGCCACATTTACAGCTCCCCAGTAGCCATCGCCCGTCTGCGCATCCGCTTGTTCAAGATGGTGAGGGGCATCTTCAACAAAGAAGTGCGCACCGCATGGTAGCCGAGGTGCAGGAATGCTGCCCATCTTCCATCTTTGCCCTATGAACGAACAGCAGGCCGGCCAGCGCATCGCAGAACTCATTCGTGAACTCAACGAGCACAATCATCGGTACTATGTGCTCAACCGTCCGACTATCAGCGACGAAGCGTTCGATCATCTGCTGCATGAACTGGAGCAGCTGGAAAAGCTGTATCCCGGACTGGCCGACTCCAATTCACCCACCCGGCGTGTGGGCGGTGACATCACCGACAAGTTTGAGAAAGTACCCCATGAGCGTCCCATGCTCTCACTCTCCAATACATACAACGAGGAGGAAATACGCGAGTGGGAGGAGCGCCTGAATAAACTCACCGGTCACCCCCTTGAGTATGTGATGGAGCTGAAATACGATGGTGTAGCCGTATCGCTTCTCTATGAAAAGGGACAGTTTGTTCGCGGTCTGACCCGCGGCGACGGTACCGTGGGCGAAGACATAAGCGCTAACCTGCGCACCATCCGCACGATACCGCTTCAACTCCGGGGCCATTTTCCGGAGCGCTTCGAAATACGGGGTGAGGTATTTCTTCCCCGCACCGTATTCGACGACCTGAACCGGGAACGCGCAGCCGCAGGTGAAGAGCCCTATGCCAACCCTCGAAATACAGCAGCAGGAAGCCTGAAGCAGCAAGACAGCGCGGAAGTGGCGCGGCGCAAGCTCGACTGCTACCTTTACTTCGTATTGGGCGACCGGCTGCCTTTTGACACCCATTTCGAAAGCCTCACCCATGCCGCTGACTGGGGCTTTAAGGCACCCACGTCCGCCAACCGGCTGGTAGAGAAGACCACCACCATCGAAGGAATCATGAACTATATCCGCTTCTGGGATCAGGAGCGCTTCAATCTTCCTTTTGACATTGATGGTGTGGTAGTGAAGGTGAACCAGATGCGGTTGTGGGATGAACTAGGCATGACAGCCAAGAGTCCGCGATGGGCCATTGCCTACAAGTTCAAGGCCGCCACCGTGAGCACCCGGCTCAATGGCATCCAATACCAGGTAGGCCGGACGGGTGCAATAACTCCGGTGGCACAACTCGAGCCCATCTTCCTCGCCGGGACCACGGTAAAGCGAGCCTCGCTTCACAATGCCGACCAGATTACCAAACTGGACATCCGGATCGGGGACCATGTGTGGGTTGAAAAAGGCGGTGAGATTATACCCAAAGTCATCGGTGTGGACCATACCCAACCCCGCGGATCCCAGGAACACCATCGCTATATAAGCCATTGTCCGGAATGCGGTGCTGCGCTCATCCGCCTGGAGGGTGAGGCCCTGCATTACTGTCCGAACGAACGCAACTGCCGCCCACAGCAAGTGGGTAAGATCGAGCACTTCATCTCGAGGAGGGCCATGAACATCGAAGGGCTGGGCAGCGAAACCGTGGCCGGACTTTACGACAAAGGGTTAGTTCAGAATGTGGCTGACCTTTACCAGCTCACATACGAGATACTCATTGGCATTGAGTTCGAGGCAGAAGATGAAGAAGGAGGACCGCCTCGGAAGCGCAGCATGCAGGATAAAAGCGTGCGGAACCTGCTCCAGGGAATAGAGGCCAGCAAGGCGATCCCTTTTGAGCGCGTACTCTTTGCGCTTGGCATTCGCCATGTGGGCGAAACAGTTGCGCGCAAGATCGCGCGAGCCATGGGCAATGTGGATGCTATTGCCGCGGCATCAGCCGAACAGCTCATGACCATTGAAGAGGTAGGCGAAAAAATTGCGCTGAGCGTGAGGTCCTGGTTTTCAGATCCCGACAACCGGGATCTGGTAGACCGCCTCCGGGAATCTGGCCTGCGACTATCATCCGATACCGAAGTCTCCGAGGTCCTGTCGACCGCACTTGTCGGTAAAAGCATTGTGGTCAGTGGAGTCTTTACGAGATTCTCCCGCGATGAAATCAAAGCCTACATCGAACAGCACGGCGGCAAGGTGAGCGGAAGCATTTCGTCGAAAACATCGCTGGTCGTGGCCGGTGATGATATGGGGCCGGCCAAAAGGCAAAAGGCCGAAAGTGTGGGAGTTCCAATCATAACCGAAGAACAATTGGTTAAACTCGTGGAAAGCCAACCCAGAGAACAGACTACCTGACCCGGCGGATGGACTCCCCAGCGGCACGATGCTTGCTTAACTTTGTACACTTACGAAACAAATCCATGAAAAACGGAATACTTCTCGCAGCGTTGGCGCTGATGTTTAGCTCAGCCGGGGTTTTCGCCCAGGTCAAGGAAGTCAACTGGGTCACCAATTATGAACAGGCGCTGAAGGATGCCAAGGCCTCAGGCAAGACGGTCCTGCTCAACTTCACAGGATCTGACTGGTGTGGATGGTGCATCCGTTTGCACAATGAAGTATTTGCGAAACCAGAATTCGTGGACTACGCAGCCAAGAACCTGATCTGCGTGAAACTTGACTTTCCCCGTCGTACTGCACTTGACCCGGCACTGGCCAGTCAGAATGAGAAACTCGCCCAGCGTTTCGGCATCACCGGATTCCCCACCATCATCCTCACCGATGGCACTGGTCAGCCCATTGCCCGCACTGGATATCAGGCCGGCGGACCCGTCAATTACGTAAATCACCTGAAGGGTTTCATCACTGCCAAGAAATAACGGCACCATGTACCGGCACACAGGGCCCTTCGGGGCCCTTTTTGTTTGACTCCGTTACCTTCGCGGCATGAACACGCTGGAACAGAAAAAGGAGGCATTTGCCCGTTTGCTCACCATTATGGATGAGCTCCGGGCAGGCTGTCCGTGGGACCGCAAACAAACCATGGAAAGCTTGCGCCACCTCACCATCGAAGAGGTATATGAACTTGGAGACGCCATCCTCGAAGGCAACAAAGAGGAAATCAAAAAAGAAATTGGCGATCTGCTGCTTCACATGGTCTTCTATGCCCGTATCGGGAGCGAGTCAGGTGCATTCGATATTGCTGATGCCCTCCACTCTATTTGCGACAAGCTCGTGCAGCGCCATCCCCATATCTATGGAGATGTGCAAGTAAAAGATGAGGAAGAGGTCAAGGCCAACTGGGAAAAACTCAAACTGAAAGAAGGCAAAAAGAGCGTGCTGGAGGGAGTGCCCAAGTCACTTCCCGCGATGGTGAAAGCTCAGCGCATACAGGATAAAGCGCGGGGAGTCGGCTTTGACTGGGAACATGCGTCACAGGTCTGGGAAAAAGTGCAGGAAGAGCTGCATGAATTCAAGGAGGTAGCTGACGCCGGAACGGATCGCGAAAAGATGGAAGCGGAATTCGGTGATGTCCTTTTTTCATTGATCAATTATGCCCGGTTCATGGGCATCAATCCGGAAGACGCGTTGGAGCGTACTAACAGGAAGTTCATTCGCAGGTTTCAATACCTCGAACAGCAAAGCACAGCTGAAGGAAAAGTGATGGGAGAAATGTCGCTGGCTGAAATGGATGTGTACTGGACAAAAGCGAAGCGCATCGCACCCTGACCCGTCAGAATTGTCCGGCCACCGTAAAGTAGAAGGTGCGACCATTGCCAGGCATGATTCCAGGCCCCGGGTAACCACCTGCGCGACGGGTGAAATAAGATTCATCCAGCAGATTATTCACGCCACCACGAAGAGTGATTTGCTTATTCACCGGTACGCTTACGTTGAGGTCCCAGATTTCGTAGGCCGGAATCAGACCATTTGTTGCGCCCGCATTCGGCTCCAAAGTATTCAGCGCGTCATTGAAGGCCTTTCCGACCATGTTGTACTGGAGCGATACCATCAACCCTTCCTTGCTATAGCTCACTCCTGCGCGATGAATGTATGCCGGGGCATTTTCTACACGTTTTCCGACGCGGTCATTGGCAGTGCCCGGATCAATGACGGGATCATTCCAGCTTACATAGCGCGCTTCAATCCATGACAAGCTCGCCCAGATGTTGACTTGCCCGAGGCGCTCGAGCTTCTTCGGCATCATATTGTACTCACCAAACAACTCAATGCCCCGGGTTTCTGAAGTTCCGATATTGGTGCGGAAATTCACGCCATCGCGCAGGATTGTACCAATGCGGTTGTCATAGTTCAGCACATAGGCACTCACATCAAATGCGAGGCGATCAGAGAGTTGCCCGCGGTACCCAAGATCGATGTTGTAACCGGAAGCATCCTGAAGATCCGGATCAATGATGTCGGTGGTACCGGACGGAGTGAGCTCTGCGTAAGTCACCGGACGGTAACCCATGGAGTAATTACCGTAAATCTCAGTAGTTCCGATATGGTATTCCGCGGCGAGTGCGCCAAGCACGATCTGGCGATCAGAACTCAGAGGAGTGAGTTCACCATTGTTCATTGAAAGTCTTCCAGAGGCTGTGTTGGAAATCGTCTCCAGGCGCACGCCGGGAATAATAAGCAGATTCTTCACCGGATTAAACACTTGCTCGGCAAAGGCAGAAACGTTGCGCGTGGTATATACAAACTCCCTTCCCCAGTCAGGAGTTGAAAGTGAGAGATCATAATCGGATCCTCGCGAGCCTGCGCCGCGCTGACGGCGATCCACATCAGAATGATAGTAGCGCACGCCAAATGACAGATGCTGCTTCTTATTGAACAGATTCCATGGCAGGAGCGCCCGGGCTTCGGCGCCATAGCTCGCATACCAGTCGCGGTCGACCTGACGGGCTGCATATACATCCAGCGTATCGATGATGGCATCTTCCACGTTAATTCCGCTTACAAATCCCACGCTGTTGCGCTCAGCAAGCAAGCCGAATGCAGTGACCTGCACACGCACACCCTCTTCTGTCTCATACTCCGCTTTTACGGAGCCGATGTTCCATGGAATACCCATCCAGTTGCGTCCACGGGAGCTTTGCTGCGGGTCACGATCGAACTGCTCATCAGTGAGGCCTCCGGGCTGTTGACTGACATAATTCATGCGGGTGAAATCACCGCTGATGATCCAGCGTGAATTGGGACGATACTGCAACGATGCATATCCGGTTTGTGTGCGGTATTGGCTGTTTTCTCGCCAGCCATCTGCCGAACGCTGATGGAAATAAGTATAGTAGCTCACCTTGCCCACCGTGCCACCAAGGGCATTGTAGCTGTTGAACAGTCCGAAGCTTCCGGCGGTCTGTGCAGTTTCAAATGCGATCTTGCGATCAACAGCGCCACGGCGAATCACATAGTTCACCACGCCGCCGAACTGCGGACCATATTGCAGTCCGCCGGCACCACGAACAATTTCAATACGCTCCACAGCCTCAGTTGGTGGAGTGAAATACGCTTCCGGATAGCCAAAGATGTCGGCTGACATATCATAGCCGTTCTGACGCATATTGAACTCCCAGGAGCGATTGGGGCTCAGGCCTCGACTGGCGATACCCACCTGAAGTCCTGAACCGTCATTTTCCCAGATTGAAATACCCGGGACACGTCCAAAAATCTGACGGGACGAATTGACTGAAAGATCCGCATTGGTTGCAGCAGGACGAATCACCTCATTCTTTTTTCCGGCGTTGACAATGGTTCCCTGAATTTCCGGAAGGCGGGATACAGGACTGTTAGATGGATATGCGGTGATTTCGATCGGTGCGAGATCCTGGATTTTGACAGTGTCCATCTGGGCAGATGCTGCAGAACAACAGAGCAGCCCTGCACAGGCGACAATCAAATGAGGGGCGGATAACATAAATGCTCTTATGTAGATTGATTCTTAACAGCGCAAATAGACATCCTGAAAGGGGGTTGAGACAATACCGAGAAAAGGGTATTCCCCGGGAATGTCATAAAATACCATTTGCAGGGTAATGAGCGCCTTAGCTGGCGACCATGAATTCGCTGGTAAAATGAAACTCGAGCTCGGGATAATTCTGTCGCTCCAGGTCCAACATGAACTTGCTCGGTGCAAGGAACACATCGTTTCCTTCTTTGTCCACCACCATGTTATTCCCTTTGATACGCTTGAACTCGGAGAGTTTCATCGCATCGGCGGAAGTGATCCAGCAAGCCTTGTAATAGGCCTTGGGCTCAAAGTCGCATTTCGCGCCGTATTCGTTCTCCAGGCGGTATTTGATCACTTCAAACTGAAGGTCGCCCACGGTGCCTACAATTTTGCGCGAACCAGGTTCCTGGAAAAACACCTGAGCCACACCCTCTTCTGTGAGTTGGCGAATGCCTTTGTCGAGCTGCTTGGTTTTCATCGGATCCCTGTTGACCAGCTCCTTGAAGATTTCCGGTGAGAAACTAGGGATCCCCTTGAACTGCATATTTTCTCCCTCGGTAATGGAATCACCGATTTTGAAGTTACCGGTATCGTACAACCCGATCACATCACCCGGATACGCCTCATCCACTGTGCTTTTCGCCTGAGCCAGAAACGTCACGGGATTGGGGTATTTAAAATCCTTGTTGAGTCGGGTGTGGTGGTAGAATGTATTGCGCTCGAAATGCCCGCTGCATACTCGGAGGAAGGCTATGCGATCGCGGTGACGCGGATCGATGTTAGCGTGAATCTTGAAGACAAATCCGGTGAACTTTTCCTCTTCCGGCCGCACGGTGCGCACATTCGTTTCGCGCGGTTGGGGAGTCGGAGCAATCTCTACAAACTTGTCGAGCAATTCCTTCACCCCGAAGTTATTCATGGCCGATCCAAAGAACACAGGCGCGAGCTTACCCGCCCTGTACTTTTCCACATCAAACGTGTCATAAACGGTTTCCACCAGTTCTGCTTCGCTTCGTAATTCATCGGCGTACTCGCCAATCAGTTCATCGAGCAGCGGGTCGCTGAGGTCATTGATCTGAACCACTTCTTCAGCGCGTTTGGTTTTGCTGGCTTCGAAGAGATTGATCGCCTTGTCGTAAATTTTATATACACCTTTAAACGAGTAGCCCTTTGAAATCGGCCAAGACATCGGCTGCACCTTGATGCTGAGTTTGGCCTCCAGCTCATCCAGCAGATCAAAAGGATCACGGCCTTCGAGGTCCATTTTGTTGATGAACACAATGACCGGAGTGTCTCGCATGCGGCAAACCTCCATCAGCCGCTCGGTTTGAGTCTCAACCCCTTTTACGCTGTCAATGACGAGAATGACGCTGTCCACAGCCGTTAACGTACGATAGGTATCTTCTGCAAAATCTTTGTGACCGGGAGTATCGAGCAGGTTGATCTGCTTGCCCTGGTATTCGAAAACCATCACGGAAGTGGCTACGGAGATACCCCGCTGTCGCTCGATCTCCATGAAATCTGAGGCAGCAGTCTTGGTAATCTTATTACTCTTCACCGCGCCGGCCGTCTGGATGGCTCCGCCAAAGAGGAGAAGCTTCTCCGTGAGAGTCGTTTTTCCCGCGTCGGGGTGCGAGATAATTCCGAAGGTTCTCCGTCGCTGTATTTCGTTGAGCAGGTTCATGGGTATGGCCAATGGGGCGCAAAAGTAACCTCAGGAAGACCTGCTCGATGGATTGAGCGCAGGCTATATGTTCACCCGCAGGACAGCCCAGAGTTCCTGGAAGGATCCTCGGGTATTCACGGCGCGCACCAGCGCGCGGTACACTCCGGCGGCCGGGGGAACAGGGAGTGTCCATGCCGGCTCCTGGAACACGTGGTCACCGGGTACGATCACTTCCTCCTGCCAGACCACCTGACCGGCGGGTGTCTGCAGAGCGATGCGCACAGAAGCCAGCCCCACCAGGTCGATGCACTGAACCCCCATATCGATCACCGATCCGGGCGCACCGGTAAGGGTATTATCCAGGCCTGCTGCGTTCTCGGGCACATCCACGGAAATGGCGGGAAGTGAATCACTGAACACATCGAAATGCCAGGCCTGCTCCTGCATATTGCCCTCCTCATCGAGGGATTCAACCATCAGGGTGTGGGGGCCGCTCACCTGCCAGGGAATGGACAGGCGAAACACGGCCGTGGCGTCATTGCCGCTTAGCTCGAGGGTTTGCGAATCATTCCAGTTACCCTGAATCACGGGAGTGAAAATATTATCCATGGGCGCTTCAGCTCCATGGTGAATTCCTGGGGTAATGCTCACCTTGCCTTTCCACAATCCGCCTTCATCCACCCAATGCGCCTCCATGGTGTTCACCTGTCCTGCACTACCGTGGTGATGGATATCTTCCACGGTATTGACCATCAGGCGCTGCAGTACGGGCGCTTGGGTATCGCGGGCGCATCCCGCTGCGAGCAGGATTCCGGAAGCCATTACAGATCTGAGAATAGCCCGGCGACTGTGGGAACTGCGCATTAGTTTCGACTGGATATTGCGCGAATTTACCTCACCAGCGTCACATAGCCCGACAGAGCCTTGCCCGGCTGGGTGCCACGCGGCTCAATCTGCCAATAATATGTTCCCTC
>CANGTU010000033.1 GCA_947456965.1 Flavobacteriales bacterium | reverse complement strand
GACTGAAGTGCGGTGCGGTCAATTCCCATGGGTTGACTTTTGAGAAAGACTGGCAATGGCCAGTGCGTAAAGTTTCATTTGACCAATCATAGAGGATAGCCCGTTGCTGCGGGTTGGACTCAAATGCTGGTTTAATCCGATGTCGTTCACAAAATGCAATTCCGAATTGACAATATCCTCGGCTTTTTCTCCTGAGAGCACGCGGATCACCAATGCGACCAAGCCTTTGGTGATGATGGCATCGCTGTCGGCCGTGTAATGTACGCACCCGTTTTCATCGGCCTGAGCATGAAGCCACACGCGCGACTGACAGCCCCGGATGAGGTGATCATCGGTTTTGTAGTGTTCATTAATCAGCGGCAGGTCTTTTCCAAGCTCAATGATGTGCTCGTACTTCTGCATCCAGTCGTCGAAAAATGCAAACTCTGCAATGATTTCCTGTTGGTTCTTTTCAATCATGAATCAGCGGAGCATATCAATGGATTTCTCAAGGGCCGACACAAAGGTGTCCACCTCCTGAATCGTATTATAAGGGGCAAAGGAAGCCCGCACAGTGCCGGGAATACCAAAGCGCTCCCACAAGGGCTGGGTGCAATGGTGGCCGGTGCGTACGGCAATGCCCTGGTTGTCAAGCAGCGTGCCGAGGTCATAGGGGTGAATACCTTCTGCCAAAAAGGAGATAACTCCCACTTTCCGGCTGCTTGTGCCGTAAATCTTTAATCCGTCAATACGGAGCAATCGTTCGGTTGCTGCATGAAGCAATTCGTTTTCACGCTGATGAATGGCGTCCCATCCGAGTGATTGCACAAAGTCAACGGCAGCGCCCAATCCGATAACTCCTTCGATATGTGGTGTGCCTGCCTCGAACTTATAGGGCGGCTTATTGTACGTAGTTCCGCTGAAGCTCACCCTGTCTATCATCTCTCCGCCACCTCTCCAGGGGGGCATTGTCTCCAGCAGCTGCCGTCTTCCGTATAGCACCCCAATGCCTGTGGGGCCATAGAGTTTGTGCGCTGAGAAGCAGTAGAAGTCACAGTCCAGCGCCTGCACGTCCACAGGGAAATGCGATACTGCCTGAGCGCCGTCGAGGAGCACACAGGCGCCGACTTCTCTGGCGCGACTCACCACTTCATGCAAGGGGTTGATGGTTCCCAACGCATTGGAGACGTGGTTGACCGCAATGAGTTTGGTGCGGCTTCCAATCAGTGCGTCTAACGCTTCAATATTCCATTCTCCGGTGGCAGTGACCGGAATGACTTTGATAACCGCTCCCTTTTCCTGAGCGAGCATTTGCCACGGAACGATGTTGGAGTGGTGTTCCATTTCAGAAACCACAATTTCATCGCCGGGCATAAGATCAGCTCTGCCCCAGGTCTGCGCCACCAGGTTGATGGCGTCTGTCGTGCCGGAGGTGAATACAATCTCTTCCTTGTGCGCAGCATTCAGAAAGCGCTGCACTTTTTCCCTGCTCGCTTCGAATGCTTCTGTGGCGCGCGTGGCAATCTGGTGCACCCCGCGGTGGATATTGGCGTTATCGCGCGTGTAGTAATGCGCAATCGCATCGATGACGGACTGCGGCTTCTGTGTGGTTGCTGCGTTATCCAGATACACCAGGTCATACCGTCCGAGCTTCTGATGAAGCAGCGGAAACTGAGCGCGTAGTTCCGCGTCTGTGATTCGGGGTGTATCGGTGGACGTCATAGCGGAGTTGCTCAGTCGAGGAGCAGGTCTTCTTTCTTTAGCAGTTCAACCACATATTCTTTCACAGGTTCAGATTCCAAACGATCCAATACCTCGAGAATGAATGCAGTGGTGAGCAGACGACGGGCATTGTCTTCTCCAAGTCCGCGGGCACGCAAGTAGAAGATCGCTTGTTCATCGAGTTGGCCGGTGGTGCTGCCGTGACTGCATTTTACATCGTCTGCATAAATCTCCAATTCTGGCTTGGTGTAAACTGATGCATCATCACTCAGCATGATGTTCGCATTGTTTTGATATGCATTGGTCTTTTGCGCATCAATTTGCACGTACACTTTGCCGTTGAATACCGCCCTGCCACGGTCATTCAACACACCTTTGTAAAGCTCATTGGATTCGCAATGCGGGTGGCGATGATCCACAAGGGTGTGATTGTCGATGTGTTGCGATTCGCGGGGCAGGTAAATGCCGTTCAGGAAGGCATTGATTCCTGTGCCATTCAACCGAATGTGCAGATCGTTGCGCACCCAGTTTCCGCTGATCGTATGGGTGTGGATATGAAACACCGCATCACGTTCAATTGAATACAGGGAGCGGCAAATCAGTGCGTTTTGTTCGCCTTCGCGTTCGATGAGGGTGCAGGTGAGTTTGGAGGACTTGCCGGCATTGCCTTCGATGACTGCATTGCAGAGTGCTTTCTCTCCGTCAACGGAAACGAAGGATACAATCACTTCCAGCTCTGCGAGTTCAGCTGTTTCAAGGAAGAGATGGGGCTGTGACAAGGGCAGGGCGCCATGCTGAATGAACAACACATGCACAGGCTTTTCGATTTTCTTGCTCTTTTCTGCGCGTATGGCAAGTGCATCTGTGCAATGCACTTCATGCAGCGCAGAGAAGAAGTCCATCGTTACTTCTTCTTTATGCCTGATGGTGTGCGGTGCGGGTTTTCCAATGGATAAACCGGCAGGGATTTCTGTGGAAGAAAGATCTGCCCGAAAAAATCCATTTACCCAAACCAATTCAATCGCATCAAGGCCGGGAATACGCCATTCATTCAGTGAAATGTTCGCCTCAGAGGGCTGAATTGTCCATTCTTCCGAAGAGAGCTTGGTGGTGCGGCTATACTTCCAGTTTTCCTGGCGGGTAGTGGGAAAGTCCAGTTCCGTCAGCGCTTCCCGCGCGGCCAAAGCCAGTTCTGGAAAGGTTTCGCTCAGAGCGGATGGACGGGTACGCAACTGCCCGAGTAACTGGTCTTTTTTTGAAGCGGTGGTCGTTTCCATGTGCAGTGCGCTTATGCGGTCGCGGCTTCTTCCTTGATCCAGTCGTAACCTTTTTCTTCCAGCTCAAGAGCGAGTTCTTTCGTGCCGCTTTTCACGATGCGTCCTTTGTAGAGCACGTGCACAAAGTCAGGTACGATATAATCGAGCAGCCGCTGGTAGTGGGTGATCACTACGAATGATCGTTGGGGTGAGCGCATTGCATTCACTCCGTTTGCTACAATGCGAAGCGCATCGATGTCCAGTCCTGAGTCTGTTTCATCGAGAATGGCCAGGGTGGGTTCCAGCATCGCCATCTGGAATATTTCATTGCGCTTTTTCTCTCCGCCGCTGAATCCTTCGTTCACGGAGCGATTGGCCAAGCGGCCATCGAGTTCAACCAACGCCGATTTTTCATTTACGAGTTGCAGGAACTCCTTTGCGGTGAGCGCAGGAAGTCCGCGGTGGGTGCGCACTTCATTGACTGCCGCCTTCAGGAAGTTGATGTTGCTCACTCCCGGAATCTCTACAGGATATTGAAATGCGAGAAAGATACCTTCCCGTGCGCGGATTTCAGGTGCCATTTCAAGGAGGTCTTTTCCCTGAAAAGTCACTTCGCCTGCGGTGATTGCATACTCTTCACGTCCTGCAAGCACAGAGGCAAGAGTGGATTTTCCGGATCCGTTCGGGCCCATAATAGCGTGCACTTCACCTGGCTTTACTTCTAGGTTCAAGCCGCGGAGGATTTCATTTTGCTCAATCTGAGCGTGGAGGTTATGAATGCTGAGCATGGTTGTGTTTTTTCACCACATAGACACCAGGGAAACCGAGTCACACAGAGTGTGAATCCCTTGGTTTGAAGTGGTGTCTTGATGGTTCAATTTTTAATACGTGTTTCGTGCATGAGCAGTTGGAAAAAACCCTGTGAACCTCTCTAATCTCTGTGTCTCTGTGGTTAACTCATCCCACAGATCCCTCCAGAGAAATCGCCAGCAGCTTTTGCGCTTCCACCGCGAATTCCATCGGGAGTTTATTCAGTACTTCTTTTGCGTAACCGTTCACGATCATCGAGATTGCTTTCTCTTCGTCAAGTCCGCGCTGCAGGCAGTAGAAGATCTGGTCTTCACCGATTTTTGAAGTCGTTGCTTCATGTTCGACGCGCGCTGTCTTGTTGTTGACTTCGATGTACGGGAAGGTGTGTGCGCCACAGCGATCAGTCATCAGCAAGGAATCGCACTGGGAGAAGTTTCTTGCATGGTCGGCACTGCGATTGATCTGCACCAGTCCGCGGTAGGAGTTTTGACTTTTTCCTGCGGAAATCCCTTTGGAGATAATCGTGCTCTTGGTGTGTTTTCCGATATGGATCATCTTCGTTCCGGTATCGGCCTGCTGCATATTGTTCGTCACTGCAACAGAGTAGAACTCACCTTGTGAGTAATCTCCTTTGAGGATGCAGCTGGGGTATTTCCATGTGATTGCTGAGCCCGTTTCCACTTGTGTCCAGGAGATGCGCGACCGGTCCCCATCACAGAGACCTCGTTTGGTCACGAAATTGAACACACCGCCTTGCCCTTCTTTATCGCCTGGATACCAGTTTTGTACGGTGCTGTACTTGATTTCGGCATCCTTCAGCGCAACGAGTTCGACTACTGCGGCGTGCAGCTGGTTTTCATCGCGCTGGGGAGCAGTGCAGCCTTCGAGATAGCTTACATAGCTGGATTCATCGGCGATGACGAGCGTGCGTTCAAACTGTCCGGTGCCTTTTTCATTGATGCGGAAATAGGTGGAGAGTTCCATCGGGCAGCGCACTCCTTTCGGGATGTAACAGAACGAGCCATCGGTGAATACCGCGCTGTTGAGCGCCGCGTAAAAGTTATCTGTGCGTGGAACCACGGATCCGAGGTATTTCTTTACCAGTTCCGGATGTTCCTTGATGGCCTCGCTCATGGAGCAGAAGATGATACCGAGTTCGGCCAGTTTCTCCTTGAAGGAGGTCGCGACGGACACTGAATCCATCACGAAATCAACCGCCACTCCTGTGAGGCGCTTTTGCTCTTCCAGAGAGATGCCGAGGCGTTCCATAGTTCGCCGCAATTCCGGATCTACGTCATCGAGGCTCTTATATTCTTTTTTCTGCTTAGGAGCGGCGTAGTAACTGATGGCCTGAAAATCGGGCTTCTTGTAGCTTACGTGGGCCCATTCAGGTTCCGTCATCCCCTGCCAGATCCGAAGAGCTTCCAAGCGCCAGTTCAAAAGCCATTCGGGTTCCTCTTTCTTGTTGGAAATGAGCCGTATGATATCCTCATTCAGGCCCGGGGGGGCCTTGTCGGTTTCGATATCGGTGGTAAAACCGAACTCGTATTCCTTCGAGGTGATGTGGTCGAGTATCTCGTCGCCTTCGTATGCCATATCAGATGGAGAAACTTTCGCCACAGCCACAGGTGCGGTTGGCATTGGGGTTCTTGAATACAAAGCCCTTTCCGTTCAGGCCACCGGTATATTCCAATTCCGTCCCGACGAGGTAGAGGAAACTCTTGCGGTCTACCACAACCTTGACTCCATTATCTTCAAACACCTGATCACCATCCTGAAGGGTGGTGTCAAAATGGAGCTGGTACATGAGGCCGCTGCAGCCACCACCTTCTACTCCAACGCGCACAAAGGCGCCAGGAGGATGATGTTCATCCCGCAGAAGACGGGCGACCTGTTCTTTTGCACTGTCACTAACCTTGATCATGCTCATGATGTGTTGGGGAAAACATCCGCAAAGCCACGATTGTTCTCCATTTTTCTCTTTATTTAGAAAAAATCTAAATAGAGTTCAGGCCACAAAAATACCACGAATAGGGTAGTGAAGCCAAATCGGGGTCAGCGGAGAATGACCGTCCGGAAGTATTGGGCGAGTTGTTTCTTGACTTGCTCCAGTTCCTGTTGCTCAGAGAGGAGCTTATCTTGTTCTTCCTCGCTGGCTGAACCTTGTTTGAGTTGCACGCGGACGTTGTCAATCATCCGCATGACGTGAAGCAGCTTGAGTCGAAGGAGGCAGTTGTTGGCGGTCTTCCGCAGATTCATTTCCTCGGTGGTGGGATAGATGGAATGACGCAGCAGCCAGTTCTCGCTCAGGATATACCGGTTGGCAATCAGGTCGGAAATGGCGGTGTTCAAATCTGGGTCGGGGCTTCGCATGATTTCTTCCAGCGGGCGCACAGCCTCTCCGGCCATGAGTTCCTCGTATTCGCGAAGAATGCGGGCATAAACCGGTGTTTCAGGTACCATCTCATCCACGCGCAGGTTGTGCAGGAGGTACTCCGCGATTGACCATTCCTGGCTAATCTCATCATCCTGCTCATTGCGCTGGGTCAACACGATGCGTTCTTCTCCGTAGGTGATCAGCAGGCGGGCCAGCTCTTTCTCCTGGTGGTAGAAGTTGAGTTCGGCAATTGCATCGGTCTGGACAGGCATTCCATCCGGGGCTGGTGTTTCATCGAGAACAGGCAGCTCCTCTCTGGCCTGCTTACCGAAGCGGGCGCGCAGAGCTTTGTTCATTTCCTGCATGAGCACATCTTCCCCGATTTGCATCAGGTTGCTGCACTCGCGAATAAATACGCTGCGTTGGATGGCGTCAGGAATCAGGGAGATACTTTCCACGATGCCCTTGATGAGCCCGGCCCGCCGAATGGGGTCTTCTCCGGCTTCCCGGAGAAGCAGGGATGTCTTGAAGCGGATGAAGTCCTGGGCATGGGCGGCGATGAATTCCTGAATTTCGGTGCTGCTGTGCTTTCGTGCGTAGCTGTCTGGATCATCCCCATCGGGGAATAGCACCACACGCACATTCATGCCCTCCTGAAGGATCATATCAATGCCCCGGAAGCTCGCTTTGATACCGGCATCATCACCGTCATAGAGGATGGTAATGTTCTGGGTGTATCGCTTGATCAGGCGGATCTGGCCTTCCGTCAGACTGGTTCCGCTGGAAGCCACCACCTGCTCAATACCGGCCTGGTGCAGCGAGATCACATCGGTATATCCTTCCACGAGGTAGCACGTGTCGAACTTGACCATGGCATGCCGGGCGAGATGCATTCCGAAAAGAACACTGCTCTTGTGGTAGAGCTCGCTTTCCGGACTGTTGACATACTTGGCAATCTGCTTATCGGCTTTGAGCGTGCGTCCGGCGAAGGCAATCACCTTACCCGAGATATTATGGATAGGAAAGATCACACGCCCTCTGAAGAAGTCATACAGGGAGCCGTCACGGTCGCGGGTGAGCCCGGCCTTTAAGAGGTATTCCTGGGAATAGCCCGCCGTGAGTGCCGCCCGTGTCATATGGTCCCAGCCCTCAGGACAATAGCCGAGCTGGAACTTGCGAATGGTATCCTCCCGAAAACCACGCTCCTCGAAGTAACTCAATCCAATGGCTTTGCCTTCATCCGTATCATGCAATTGCTCCTGAAACCACTTGCCTGCGAATTCGGAGACAATAGAGAGATTATCGCGCTCAGTCTTTTGCTGAATCTCTTGCTCATTTGGTGTGCTCTCCTCTTCAATGTCAATCTGATAGCGTCCTGCCAGCCATCTCAGGGCTTCCGGATAAGACATCCGCTCGTGCTCCATCAGGAAGTCAATGACGCTGCCTCCTTTGCCTGAACTGAAATCCTTATAAATACCTTTGGAGGGAACTACGTAAAAGCTCGGCGTCTTTTCGTTCGAAAAGGGGGATAATCCCTTGTACGAGGAGCCGCTGCGTTTCAGCCGCACAAATTCACCGATGACGTCTTCGATGACGGTCGCTTGCATGATGCGGTCTATGGTTCCTTTTGAAATCAAGATAAACGGAAGGATGACAAATGTAACGAGCAAAAGGAGCCTGCTCCATGTTGCGGCAGACCGGAGGCCGATCCTCTGTTTTCTGGGTGTTATCATCTTGCTGAATCTCATTCAGTCAGCGTTTACCGACCTTACGGGTGATGAGGCGCTTTACTGGATGTATGGCCAGTTGCCTGACTGGGGGTATAAGGACCATACTCCGGTTATTGGGATGATGATCCACCTCGGAAGCAAGCTGCTGCCGGGATCTATAGGCGCCCGGCTGCTGGTGGTCGCCGCTCTGGCTATTACGCTCTATTTGGTCTGGTTGTTAGCAGCGCCGGTGCGCACCGGACCGTTTGTTCTGCTTGCGGCTTCCATGCCCGTTTTGCACATCTACGGATTCATCGCCACACCTGATGTTCCGCTCTTACTCGCAACCTCGGCATATCTGGTGGTATGGAAGTCCTTTCTGGCAGAGCCGGGATGGCGACGTGCCTTGTGGCTTGGATTCTGGATGGGTGCTCTGGTTTGGAGCAAGTACCATGGTTTACTGGTCATTCTCTTTACCTGGCTGCCTCACCGGCGGCTTTGGTTGAACGGCTGGTTCTGGATGGCGGGCGCAATCGGGATAGTGCTGTTTGCTCCCCATTTGATATGGCAAATAGCTCATGATCTGCCATCTGTAAGGTTCCATCTGATTGAACGCTCAGGTGAGTTCAGATGGGCCAGTTTGCTCGAGTTCGTTGCAGGGCAGGCAGGTTTATTCAATCCATTGGTTTGGATCATGGGTCTTATAGTCCTCGCCCGTATAAGGCCCGATAATGATTTTGAGCGCTCCCTCCGGGCCTTGGCCTGGCTGATTTGGTTTTTCTTTTTAGCCATGAGCCTCCGCGGACGTGTTGAAGCGCACTGGACTGCGGTATGCGCTATTCCGGTAATTATTCTGCTCACCAGGCACCGCTTGAAGTGGCTGGAAAGTCGTTGGTTCAAGTGGAGCAGTATCCTATCCATCGCCTTGATTGCGGGAGGGCGTTTGGCTCTTATGGTGGATTTTCTGCCCCCCCTGTATAAGTCCTTTCACCGTCCCGAGAAAAAGCTTCGCCTTGTGCATGATCTGGCCGGAGGAAGTCCGGTATGCTTCATGAATTCGTATCAGGATCCGTCTCTTTATATGTTCTACTTTGACCAGCTGGCGCATGCCGAGCAAAATGTGGATGGTGGAAGGAATCAGTATAACTGGTGGACGTTCAATGAGCACGTGCACAAGAAGGACTTCCTTTTTGTAGCTTCTTACCATGCAGCGGGTTTTGAGGAAATTGAACGGGATGGCGTGACCGTCTACGTCCGTCGTTATTCTGATCTCCCGGTCCTTCATCAACTGGACATTCAGCCGCAGTTCGACAAGTACACGGTGAAGGAAGGTGATACACTGCAGATTCCTTGCCGTGTGGTTAACGGGAATACCTATCCATTGAACTTCCCGGATCCGTCACATGAGATATCCTGGAGCTTCCTGATGTCACACAAGAAACCCTGGCAGCAAAAGCTTACACCCGAATGGCTGAATTGGCCCGGTCATCTGGATGCCGGAGAGGCGGCAAATGCGATGCTTCGGCTCGTGCTCCAAGTGCCTCCTGGATCTTATCGCTGCGGCGTGGCTGCCCGAGTGGACAGGTTGCCGGCGACTTACCAGAGCGGATGGATATGGCTTATTGTTCAGCCCCGGGAATCGCTGGATTGACGGGCAGCGGATATCCGGTTGGTGAGTGAGATGAATTCGTCTACCCCAAGTTGTTCCGGGCGTTTGTTGAATACGGGATCACCGAGCAGTCCGGGGTCTTGAGTCAATGAACGAAGGGAGTTCCGCATCGTCTTCCGGCGTTGATTGAATGCGGTCTTCACGATTTGCTTGAGCAGGCGCTCGTCACAGCCGAGGTTCTGGATGTTCTTCCGGACAAGCCGGATAACGCCACTTTTGACTTTCGGCGGCGGATCAAATTCATGCTCATCTACCGTAAACAGATACTCGGCGTCATACCAGGCCTGGATGAGCACGGATAGAATTCCATAATCCTTGTTGCCCGGTCCGCCAGCAATACGCAAGGCTACTTCTTTCTGAAACATACCCACGACCTCAGGCACATGGGTTCTGTGCTCCAACACCCAAAAGAGAATCTGGGAGGAGATGTTGTAGGGGAAATTGCCAATCACCGCGACCTGTCCGGAAATCCTTTCTGGTAGAGGAATTTGAAGCACGTCTTCTTCAAGAATGTGACCTTGGAGTGAAGGAAAGTGTACACGCAGCCATGCGATGGATTCGCGGTCAACCTCGGCTACATACAACTCCTTGCCGTGCAGTCCGGTCAGGTGGCGGGTAAGCGCTCCTGTGCCAGGACCAATCTCGAGAATGGCTCCGAAGCTTTCAGGATGGATGAGTGCCGCGGCAATGGATCCGCAGATTTCATCATTGCGGAGAAAGTGTTGCCCGAGGTGTTTCTTTGGCCTGACTTGCATGGTGTAAAGGACGGCAATCTGCCCCGTGTGTCAGGTGTATGGAATGGGTTCAAACCGGAATCCTTTCTTCTGAGCTTGTTGCAATACTTCGGGCAAGCTGCCAAGCATTCGGGGTGCTGCTTTGATGCTGTCGTGGAAGACAATGATGCTGCCCGGTCGTATATGACGCATCACATTCGAGGTGCAGGTCTCTGGGGTCAGGTGTATATCGAAATCACCACTGATGATATCCCACATGATCAGCTTGTAGCGATGGCAGATGCTTTGGGCTTGCCGTGGTGTAATTCGCCCGTAAGGTGGTCGGTAGAGATTTGTACCCACTGGATATGCGCCGCGCAGCACTTCCCGGATGTAGGCAAAGTGGTCTTGCTTCCATCCATCAGCATGCGACCAGCTGTGATGACCTACATGATGGCCTTCATCTACGATGCGACGGAAGAGGTGGGGATGAGCCTGTACATTTTTTCCCAGACAAAAGAATGTGGCGCGCGCACCGTGCTCACCAAGGATATCCAATGCCCGCTCAGTGATGCCGGGAGTGGGCCCATCATCAAAGGTGAGATACGCAATTTTTTCATGCACCTTCATGGACCATACCGCATAGGGCGCAAGCGTGCGGATTATGGAAGGAGTGCGAACCGGATACATGATTCAGTTGGATCCAAGCGGATGAGCGAGCACGCATGATTTTTTGATACGTGTGACATCGCCAGATGAGTTGAATACTTCGAAGTAGATGATATAAATTCCAATAGGTAGCTTTTCTCCTGCATCTCCGAAACCATTCCAGGATATCTGTCCCTGCACGCCAAGCAACTCATTGCGCATGAGCCGTCGCACGCGCATGCCTTCACTGTTGAAGATGGTGATATTGCCCACAAGCCCGGGCTCATCATGCTTGTAAGAAATGACCAGATTGTCCTGGAAGCCGTCATTGTCAGGCGAGAATACTTCCGGGTCGAGAGTGATCTGGCTTTCACCAAATCCAGTGGAGAAGGCCTGTGAGTTGACGTAGCCTGGAGTGGCAAATCCCTGTGATTCGGCTGCGCTGGACCAATTGGTGAGATCGTCCGCCGGACGGTTGAAGTCAATGCGCTCAAGGGACACGCCCTTGACCTCATCCAGTAAAGGAAAGTGCATGTCCGCAGTGTACGCCATCCGGTCACTGGGTGTCAGGTCGGGCATCGTGAGGTAGCACACTCCTTCATCGATGTTCAGCGTGGGCAGATTCTGCATCAACCAGATGCGCTCCCTTTTCGCAAAGGGATACCACCGTTCGATGGAATGTCCGGGCTCGGTGAGTACCAGGTATTGCCGGGGTAAAAGCACAAATGCGGACTGGCTTATATCCTCGACTTCCGAAGGTTGGCCGGCATCATCTCCAGCCAGTCCCCAGCCCTGCAGGGATATGGCCCGTGGACTGTTATTGTATATTTCTACGAAGTCTTGGCCGGGACTATTCGGATTGAACAGGATTTCGTTGATGATCAGATCTCCAGCTTGCGCTTCTTCGGGAATGCCAAAGGGCAATGTGGATGCTGACATGGTGTTGCCCCAACAATCGGCGAGCCCGGTAACCTGTATGGTGTGTACTACCCCTGTAGTGAGTCCGGTGGGTAAGGTGAAGATGATGCGCCTGGGATCCGAGCTGTTGATGATGACTCCTCCGGTGGGCTGAATTTCACCATTGATCTCCCATACAAGATTGTCCAGTGAGCCGTCCATAGGTTCGTCAAACAGAAGCGTTACACTCCCCATAGGTTCATTCAAGATCAGCAAGGGCTGAGGCACCTGGATGTCAGGCTGAATACTGTACACGGAGTTTTGCTCTCCTGCAGTCATTCCTCTCGGATCTGTGGATGCAGTCCAGTTGTCGCGATCACTGCACGGATCCTCAGGATTGATTCGCTCCAGCGACCATCCTCCATCGTCTTTCTCCGCATCCCGGTACCAGGTGATGTCATACTCCACCTGGTCGAGCACAAGACCACCGGCGTCTTGAAGCACGAGCTCCATGCCACTGTTGGTCAATGTCGGAAATCCCGGCAGGAAAGCAGTTCCCGGATAGGCAATGAAAGAAAAGGCCTGATCAAGGTCGCCCACAACCAGATAGCTTCCAGGCCCGATGAGGGTCTGCTGCTCAAACGCTTCTTCATTGATCGCGCATCCGCGCAGATCAATCAAGGTATTGCTGCGGTTGTATAATTCGATATACTCGGCCGCAGGGCCATCGACCTGTGGATCAGGATCGGACATGATTTCATTGATCTGGATATCACCGGCCTGAGGTGGCGAACCAATCACCAGATCCAACTCGGCTGGCTCCATAACATTGCCTGAACAATCCGTCCAGAGCGCCAGCTCGAGGATGTAAGGAATACCGGCCTCGAGCCCTGGCGCTATGGATGCGGTCAGGGCATCAGAGGTGCTGTTCCAGGTCAGCGCGCTGAAATTGAAGAGGGGAAGCATGGCCAGCGAGCCGGATATACCGGTGTCCATCGTTTCAGAAAACTGAATGGTAATCGAGGTGGGATTATGGATATTCACTCCGCTGACCACCGGTGGGGTCGTATCCGGCGTAATGGCGTATACTGAATTCTGGGATCCGGGTGTCCCTCCGCCCGGGTTGGACGATTCCCTCCAGTTAGCGCTCCCCGGACAGGGAAATTGTGGATTGATCTGCTCCAGGCTCCAACCGCCATCGTCCTTTTCCGGACTGTCATACCAGGAGATGGAGTAAACAAGAATATCGATGAGTTCATCGGTGGCATTGAGCAGCGTAAGACTGTCGCCGGTATTATTCAGTGCGCTGAATGAGCTGATTCCAATCACAGGCAATGAACCAAATGCAACGGCAAGTTCATCATCACACAGGATCACATAGCCGCCGGGTGCCAGGATATGAGCCGGCAAGGTTGTGCTCACCGTTGAATTAATGAATTTCCATCCGGCCAGATCAAATGTCTGGGATGTGGGGTTCTGCAACTCCACAAACTCAGCCTCCGGAAGTTGAATGGAAGGAGTGGGGTCCGCGAGTACTTCATTGAAAACAACACTGCGATATGCTCCGGGTGAAAGTTCCAGCCATGTAAAGGGATGAGAGGAAGGCAGCATGGTATTGTCGGCGAGGTCCGCAATATTGCTCACCTCAAGCACCTGGGGTTCATTGGACGGGAAAGGGGCGGCGAAGGTGAGAAGGGCCGCTGCCGGGCCATCGAGGGCTGCTGATAAAGGTGCTCCAATTCCCGGTACTGTGTAGTTGGAGACCTGCTCGGCGCCGGACGCCTGGACGGATTCACTGAAGGTGACGTGGAGCGATGTTGAGGTGGGAACAGCTACCTGCAGAACATTGGGTGGTGTAGCATCCACCACGATGTCCCCAAAGTAGAAATCGTCAAAGAAAAATTGATCTGCATTGCTCGAGGTATACAGGCACACCACGCCGAGGTGAGTACTGCTCGTGTAAGTGGCATCGGTGACGGTAAGTTCGGTCTGAAAGTTATTTCCGCCTCCGGGCGCAGCGAGTACAGTCCACTGTCCCGATTCATTCCGGATAACCTTCAAGCGGATGGTGAATGAACTATTGATGAGCGAGGCCGTTCCGGAGGCGAGCTCTGAAATGGACCCGCTGCCATTGTCCCGGCAAAATTTGATGGCGTCAGCACTTCCGGCTTCGCCGAGTTTGAGAAAATAGCCCTGCACGCCTGCAGTTCCAGTTCCGGTGTAGGGGCCCGGCGCACCATTGGCTGCGAGGTAAATCCTGGACTGGTTGTTATCGCTGCCCGCGAAACTTTGCCGCACCCACAGTTGCCATTCCCGGTTGGCGAGGGAGGCGCCAGGGAAGGAGGTCGATAGCGATGCGCTGCCTGCTGCCGCATCGTTGAGCTGAAGCTGTTGGGATGCGTTGATGGTGAAGAGTGTTGTCTGCCCGATCCAGGTGGGGTTGGACGTGAAGTCGCCATCGGTGAACGAATCGCTGACCTGAGCCCTGAGAATGCCTTCACCTGCAAGGAGCAGCATCCCTGTAAACAGCATCCGGAGAGGACGTAATAAGATTGGTCTGGCGGTATTCATCTATGTGGTGTGCGGACGATCAAACTTACAGCATGGGGTAGCATAGGCCGCCGCCGGGGATGTAATTTACTTTCTGCTGTTTCAGGCATAGTTTTGCACCTGCCCGGATTCATCGGGAACTATACCATGAAAGTTACAGTTGTTGGGGCAACAGGCCTCGTAGGTACCAGAATGCTCGCAGTCCTGGCGGAGCGTCGTTTTCCGGTAGATGAACTCATCCCGGTCGCTTCGGAGCGGTCAGCAGGTCGCGCGCTGGAATGGGGCGGAAAGTCATGGGAGGTCGTAACTCCTGACCGGGCTGTGGAGGCGAGGCCGCACCTGGCGCTCTTCTCAGCAGGAGGATCCACCAGTCTGGAATGGGCGCCGAGGTTTGCGGAAGCAGGTTGTGTGGTTGTAGATAATAGTTCGGCCTGGCGGATGGACCCGCATAAGAAGCTGGTTGTGCCAGAGGTCAATGGTGATGTGCTGGAGGCTGGCGACCGGATTATCGCCAATCCCAACTGCTCGACCATCCAGATGGTGATGGTGCTGAAACCCCTGCACGATCGCTACGGGGTGAGGCGCGTAGTGGTGAGCACCTACCAGAGCGTCACTGGCACGGGAAAGGCAGCGGTAGATCAACTTATGAATGAACGCGCCGGATTGGAAGGCCCGATGGCCTACAGATATCCGATTGATTTGAACCTGATTCCGCAGATCGATGTGTTCATGGCGAATGGTTACACGAAGGAGGAGATGAAGATGATTCTCGAGACGCGCAAAATCCTCGGCGATCAGTCCATAGCAGTCACGGCCACCGCTGTGCGCGTTCCGGTCATGGGTGGGCACAGTGAGAGTGTCAACATCGAGCTGGCCTCGCCCCCTGATCTGGAGGAGGTCAGACAACTGCTCGGGGCTATGCCAGGAGTGATTGTGCTCGATAATCCTGATGCTTTCGAGTATCCGATGCCGGGAATCCATGCACACGAGCGCGATGAGGTTTTTGTAGGGCGCATTCGACTCGATGAATCTCGTCCTAATTCAATCAATTGCTGGATTGTGAGCGATAATCTGCGCAAAGGCGCAGCTACGAATGCAGTGCAGATTGCAGAGCAATTGCTCCTTCGTGGATGGCTTCCCGGTTAACGTACTTCATCACCCGGGCCGAGCGGTCGTTCGGGAACGAGCGCCGCAAGTCGCCCCGAAGCATTTTCGCCCATCAGAATCATACCCTGGCTTGTGATACCCTTGATTTCGCGTGGGGCTAGATTGGCCAGATAGAGTACATGCTTGCCTGGTAATTCTTCCGGGGTGTAATGCTCGGCGATACCCGATATCACCGTGCGCTGGTCCACGCCAGTGTCTACCACGAGCTTGAGGAGTTTCCTGGTCTTCGGCACCGGTTCTGCAGAGACAACGCGAACCACGCGCAGATCGAGTTTCTGAAAATCTTCGAAGGCAATGGCTTCCCGAATGGGATTAGCAGCGCGAACGGCCGATTCATTGGACCTATGCAGTTTTTCCACCTGTGTTGCGATTTGCTCTTCAGTAATCTTTTCAAACAGGATAGGGACATGCCCGATCTTGTGGCCAGGCCGTAAAACCAAGTCATGGGCTGAGGCATCCCAATTGCGCTGCTCTGTGCCAAGGCCCTCGCGCAGGCGAGCTGCCGTGTAGGGCAGAAAGGGCTCCAGCGCAGTGGCAAGCAATCCGGTCATGCGTACACATTGGAAGAGGATCGCTGCGGTGCGGATGGGATCGGTCTTCTGAAGCTTCCAGGGCTCCGTCTCAGTGAGATATTTATTACCCGCCCGGGCAATGTTCATCGCTTCAGCAAGGGCTTCCCGGAATCTGTATTGTCCGATTTTCAATCCGCAGGCCTCAAACGCAGCAAGGGCTTCGGCCATGGCCCGGCGGTCGGCATCTCCTTGTTCATAGCCATCGGAGGAAGGTATTGTCCCTTCGTAGTATTTGTGAGTCAGCACGAATACGCGGTTCACAAAGTTGCCGAGGATGTCAGCGAGTTCATTATTGACACGCTCTCTGAAATCGCTCCAGGTGAACTCACTGTCTTTCTGCTCTGGCATGATGGAGCAGAGTACGTATCGCATTTCATCTTGCCGGCCCGGGAAGTCCAGCAAATATTCATGCAGCCATACGGCCCAGTTGCGAGAGGTCGAGATCTTCTCACCCTCGAGGTTCATGAATTCATTCGCAGGTACGTTCACAGGAAGCACAAAGTCTCCATGCTCACGCAGGATGATGGGGAAAATGATGCAGTGGAAAACGATGTTGTCTTTGCCGATGAAATGGACCAGATGGGTATCGTCGCGCTTCCAGTAATCTTCCCAGTTCTTGCCATTCTGATCGGCCCATACTTTGGTATTCGTGATGTAGCCGATCGGGGCATCGAGCCATACATAAAGGACTTTTCCCCCGGCTCCCTCGACGGGCACAGGTACGCCCCAGTCAAGGTCGCGGGTCATGGCCCTGGCATGGAGACCACCATCGATCCAACTCATACACTGTCCAAGCACATGGGCTTTCCACTGGCGTGGATCGTGATGGGATTTCCCATCGAGAGCGCCTTTGGATATATAATCGCCAATCCAATTGCTGTGGTGCTCCATAGGGAGATACCAATGGGAGGTTTCACGAAGCACCGGAGTGTTTCCTGAAAGGGTGGATTTCGGATTGATGAGTTCGAGCGGACTCAGTGAAGAGCCGCATTTTTCGCACTGGTCACCATAGGCTTTTTCGTTGTGGCACTTCGGACACTCACCAGTGATATAGCGATCTGCCAGAAACTGGCCGGCTTCTTCGTCGAAATACTGCTGCGAGGTCTCCGTAGTAAAGGCACCTTTTTCCAGCAAACGGAGGAAGATGTCCTGGCTCGTCCGGTAGTGCTCGGGCGATGAGGTGCGGTGATAAATATCGAATGAAATGCCGAAGTCCCGGAATGTGTCGCGCATTAATGCGTGGTAAGCGTCTACAATTTCCCGTGGAGTTTTGCCGTCTTTTCTGGCCCGGAGGGTGATGGCAGCACCATGTTCATCGGATCCACTGATGAACGCCACATCTTTTCCCCGGGCACGGAGATACCTCGCGTAGATATCTGCTGGAAGATAGGCCCCGGCGATATGCCCGATGTGCAGTGGGCCATTCGCATAGGGGAGGGCAGCGGTCAGGAGGTAGCGCGCTGGTTCGTTCATGTGTTCAGTTCTTTCTGCACTGTAGTGCCGGTTCGGCACCGGGTTGTTCGTTCTTTAGGGCCGTCAAAGATAGACTGATGATACCTCCCTTTCTGCGCCCCGGAGATGTGGTTGCGATTTGCGCCACTGCCCGATGGATCACGGATGATGATCTCCAGATTGCAGTCACCCTCATCGAATCCTGGGGGTTTCGCGTTGAGGTGCTTGATCAGGTCATGCACAGGCATTTCCAGCTGGCTGGACAAGCGGACGAACGACGCTCAGCCCTGCAGCGTTTGATGGACCGGCCCGATATCCAGGCGATCTGTATTGCCCGCGGGGGATACGGCACGGTTCATCTGGTAGATGAACTGGACTGGTCAGGCTTCATGCGTCATCCGAAGTGGATATGCGGCTACAGCGATATCACCGTTTTGCATGCTGAATTGTCCAGACGTGGTGTGGCATCTATACATAGCACTATGCCGGTTTCATTTTCGAGTTGCACGCGGGAAGCTCTGGAATCACTTCGGGCCGCTCTTTCCGGAGAGTATGCTGAATGTTCATGGTCATGCGCCGGGCATGAGGAGGTGAATGCGCGCGGAACGCTATGGGGAGGAAATCTCTCGGTTCTTTGCAGCTTGCTCGGCTCACCGTCACTGATGCCTCCGGAGGGTGCTCTTGTTTTCCTGGAGGATGTAGATGAAATGCTGTATCATGTGGACCGCATGCTTACAGCGCTGAAGCGTGCGGGAATTATCCAGAGATCTGCTGCGCTGATCGCCGGGGGTTTCACTCGCATGAAGGATAATACGCAGGAATTCGGTTTTCCTGCTGATAATCCATGGGGGAGCTCCACATCGGATATGCTGCGTTCCTGCTTCGGCGACAGAGGAGGGTTGGTGACGGGTATGCCCGCCGGACATTTGGAGGATAATCGGGCGTTTTATCTGGGTCTAAGTGCCAAGCTGGATGCGGGCGGTGGCAGGGCGCGCTTGCGGTATGATCTGAGCTGAGGGGAAGGGTGCGCTGTGAAGAAGTTTCGATGTTTCCTTCGTTTCTCGGAACTGAATAGCTGAACTTCGCTTCATCCGATTACTTTTGTCACTTAGTGTAAAAAATACACTTATCGAATGCCGACTCATCTCCTTCAAGTAGACTACAGCGAGGAGCTCGAATTCTCCTTGGTCGGATTGAGTTCGAACCAACGGGAGCATCGTCTCGCCTGGTCGCTCAATACTACCATGCGCTGGGATCTCGAGCGTCGGGAAGATGCCGAGGTATTTGGCAAACAGGGTAAGTCCTTACATACGTGTTTCGTGTATCGCAATCCGGAGGATCATGTGGTGTACTCGCTCTTGTCCAACCGCGGTCAGGGTGGTTGGATTATTCCCGACTGGCAGCGGTTCGACTACTTGTTGAAGATCGAGAACAACATATGGACACCCACGGATGAGCTGTGCAGGTCGATCAGACGTTCTCCGCTGGTTCTGGCGGCTATCCTTTTGCCAGCCGATCAAATGAAATCTATTTATCCATCGCTAGTAAGCTGATATGCACCGAAAGATCAAGACAGAAATGAAGAAGACGAAGATTGTGGCCACCATCGGTCCGGCTTCCGCATCGCGTGAAGTATTGAGGGAGATGATCCTGGGTGGATTGGATGTTGTGCGGCTCAATTTCTCACATGGGGTGTACGATGATCACTTCGCAGTCATCCAGTGGGTGCGCGAACTGGATGCCGAGTTGGGCACCAATACCGCGCTGCTGGCGGACCTTCAGGGCCCCAAGTTGCGTGTCGGAGAGATGGAGAACGGAAGTGTAGAATTGGTTTCTGGCCAATCTATTTCGATTTCTACGGTGAAGCAGATTGGAACGGCTAAGGTGATTTATACGAACTACAAGGAGTTTCCGGCGGACGTGAAGCCGGGTGAGACTGTATTGCTGGATGATGGAAAAATAGTGATGGATATTGCGTCCACCAATGGAAAGGATCGCGTTGAAGCGGTAGTGCGGCAAGGTGGTCCACTCTCTTCGAAGAAGGGGCTAAATCTTCCCAATACCAGGGTTTCTCTTCCATCACTATCGGAGAAGGATTTGGCAGATCTCCAGTTTGCGCTTGGCCATGATGTGGATTGGATAGGCCTCTCCTTCGTACGAAGTGCTGAGGATGTGAGGGCCCTGAAGGAGATCATCCATCAGGCGGGAAAGCACGCCAAGGTCGTAGCGAAGATTGAAAAGCCCGAGGCTGTGGCTGAGATTGATGCGATTGTCGCCGAGACAGATGCGGTCATGGTGGCTCGCGGTGATCTGGGTGTGGAAATTCCACTGCAGAATGTTCCGCTTGTCCAGAAAATGATCGTGAGGAAGTGCGTTGCCGCGGCTAAGCCGGTCATTGTTGCAACTCAGATGATGGAGAGCATGGTGTCCAATATGACACCGACCCGGGCCGAGGTCACAGACGTTGCCAACGCCGTTCTCGATGGAGCTGATGCTGTCATGCTGAGTGGTGAAACATCCGTAGGGAAGTACCCCGTCGAGGCGATCCGGATCATGAACAGCATCATCGGGGAAGCAGAAAAGTTTGAGGGACTGTACTATCACGAAGAGGCACCTGTGGAGGTGGATGAGTCGCGGTTCATGACGGACAGCATTTGCTACAGCGCTTGCCGGCTCTCGAAGCGGGCCAATGCCCGCGCCATCGCGACTATGTCATTCAGCGGCTACACAGGCTACAGAATATCAAGCTGGCGCCCGAATGCGAACATATTCGTATTCACCGGTAACCGAAGTATTCTTACCCAGCTTAATCTGGTGTGGGGAGTAAAGGCGTTCTATTACGATAAAATGGTTTCAACCGATCAGACGATTGCGGATATTCGCTACTTTCTTCGCAAGCATGAATACATTCAGGATGGTGATTTTATGATCAACATCGCGTCCATGCCCATTTTCGAACAGGGCATGACGAATATGCTCAAGCTGACAAAGGTCTGACGTGCTACTTGGTAGGTGAACTTCCCGCGACAATCTTGATCTCAGCGCGTCGGTTGACCTCATACTCCTCTTCTGTGCAAGGTGTATCATCCACGCAATCGTTCAAAGGGCGTTGCTCGCCATACCATTCCGTCTGAATACGGTCGCGACTGATTCCTTTTTGGATGAGATACCCCTGAACAGCCATGGCCCTCGACATGGACAGTTGCTCGTTGTAGAGGCTGCTGCCACGTGAATCACAATAGGCTTTGATCAGGATCTTGGAGGTTGGATTGTCTTTGAGAAGCTTGGTTACTTTATCAAGATTGGGTTTGTCTGACTCGCGGATAAAAGCCTTGTTATATTCGAATACGATGTTATTCACCTGCAGGCCCTCGAGATCAATGAGCGCAGGGGTGCTTTCAAAGTCAACTTTCGGCTTGTTCGCTGGTGTCGTTTTGGATGGTTCAACAGGTTGATTTTTGGGCTGATCCCTGGGATCTTCCTTTGTTTGTTTTGCAGCAGGTTCACCCTTCCGGATCCGTTCAATTTCTGCTAGGCGCTCCTTGCTATGGGCGTCGTTGGGCGCTTGTTTCAATGCTTCTTTATAGAATGTCGATGAGGCTTCGTAATCACCACGTTGGAACAGCTGGTCGCCAAGGGCTATGTTTTCTTTTACCAGACGCTCTTTTTCAGCAGTGCCCTTGCCCTCCGTATTGGTCAGGATAAGGGTGCTGTTATCGGTCTTATTAAGCGTGGGATCGGGCTTCTGGGTATCCGTTTTTCCAGCTCCCTCGTTCGTTTTTCCCTGTGCAGTGGTGGTATTGCCCGACTTTCCGTTGTTCCCTTTGCCGATGCCGGTATTCCCCGACTTGGCAAGCCCTGCTCCCTGGCCTTGCGTGAGTTCGGCATCGCGTGGAGCAATTTTATTCACGATCACGCGGAATTCACCCATGGGTACCATGGGATCGAGGACGGGCTTTGGTATCTCACTGCTGAAAATGACTTTGTTGGGGTCGAATCGCTGCCCATCAGCCATAGTGACTTCAATTCGATCTCCCGGTGTAGCCGGTATGAAGAATTTCTGATCTGAAGAGAGCACCTGCTCCTCAATTTTTCCAGTGGTTAATGACCGAATACGGATGCGCTCGCCCGCCAGACTTATCCCAGACTCAGTGGATACAATGGAACCCGCAAGAATCGTGTAATCAATCGGTTTATGGGTATACAGGAAGATGTCATCGTTGCCCCGGCCGCTTCTGTTGGAACAAAAGAATCCGACGTCAGACTCTTTATCATAAAGGAGAGTGAAATCATCGTAGTTGGAATTGATGGGGGCACCCATGTTCTGAGGTTTGAGCCATGTTCCTGATGCGTTTTCCGAGACGAAGATATCTGTGCCTCCAAGCCCCGCATGGCCATCGGAAGTAAAGTACAGGCGACCATCTGTGGCAAGCATCGGAAACATTTCATTGCCCTCTGTATTCACATTCGGGCCGAGGTTGATTGGAGTTGTCCATTGGTCCCCCATTTTCTGGGCTACATAGAGATCAGTACCGCCAAATCCACCATCCCGGTTGCTGACGAAGTACATGAATTGTCCATCGCGGGAAAGGCAAGCGTGGGCGCTTGAATAATCATCGCTGTTGATCTTCAGCTCACCTACGCCAGACCAGTCATTGCCTTTGCGTAGGGCCGAGTAAATTTTCAGATTGGCTAATCCTTTTTTATCCAGCACAGGTTTTCCCTTTCGGATATTGTTGCGGGTGAAATACAAGGTTTGATCGACCGCACTGTAATAGGCCGGACCGTCATGGTACTTGCTGTTTACAGAACCGCTCAACCGAACAGGGTTTACCAATTCATTAGACTCATTCAGCGTGACTTCGTAAATGTCGAGGTATTGCAAGTGATTGGTCTTCCTGGACTTATTCTCGACCTGTGCAGCATTGATGGCGGAGAGCAGATAGCGGTTGCCCTCGAGATGACAGATTCCAATCACGGGGTCTGAGCTGTTGATGTTCAGTCGCTTCATGTCGTAACGCGCAGTGTCAGCAAACATGTCGAGATAATACTCTTTATCCGCCAGGTGACTCTTGGCTCGTTTATCCTCGGGTCGTTGGGTAATGTAACGCTCGTACCACTGAATGGCTTCGTCATACTGCTCGAGACTCTTGAGTGACTCGGCATAGTAAAGCATATCATCTGGATTGGTGGCATCAAGATCCAAGGTGCGTCTGTACCATTCCGCACTCACGGTGAGCTGGCCCATGCGACGGTATGTATTCGCAATGCGCCTCGTAATCGCAGGATCGGCGCCCTGTTGCTCATAAGCATTTTCATAAAAGAAAAGGGCCTCATCAAGTTGCAACTGGTCAAAGGCTTTATCTCCTTTTTCAAGGTCAACATTGACTTGGGCGCCCAATCCTGTGGTAAGCACCACAAGCAAGGCGGTAAGATGAATCAGGGAGTGTTTCATAGGATGGGTGTTGTGCGTGCCGGCTATCAGAAGTATCTCGGATACACAATTTTCTTCTTGCGGGTTGGAATCATGTAACTGGCGACGAGCTCATGGCTACCAAAGTTAGTGGAAATCAGTTGATTCGTTGCAACATCAAAAGAGTATCCCACCCTGATCTGTTTGTTGACTTGCCATTGAAACAAGGCCCCGGCGTTTTCACCGATATGGCTGTAAACGCCGGCTGTGAATTGCTTCATCATGATTACATTGAAGAAGGCTCCAATGGACATCGGTGCTCCCCAAATGCTGCGTATGACCACATTGGGCTGCACCTGAACTTGCTTGTTGACTTTCCAGATCTTTCCCGCCGTAATGATAAGGGAGGGCTCCTGGCGACCGGCAAGAAGTTCAAACTCAGCTGTGCCAGGCTTTTCGAGCTTGTTTCGGATCACACGTGGCACGGACAACCCAACGTAGTGGTCTCGCTTATGATAATAGGCACCAAAGCCAATATTGGGAAGAAAGACCCCCCGGGTATTGTTGAGAAAGGAATCATCAATTCCTCCCGTGAAATCGCTGGTAAGACTAAGATCTGTCAGATTTGCCTGATAGATTTCAGCCGTAGCCTTGGCCCCAAAACACAGGGTAGCCCGGTTGGTCAGCCTGGTGCGATAAGCAAAGTCCGCCGTAAAGGCATATCTGGTTTGAGGCCCGACTTTGTCGAACATCATTGTGCCGCCAGCAGCGAACTCATCCTCCTTGAGCGGAGTATCAAAAGAGACCATAGTAGTTACCGGGGCTCCTTCAAATCCAACCCATTGGCTCCTGTGAACGGCAACAAATGTGGGCTGCTCTTTGTACCCTGCGTATGCCGGGTTAATGAACAGCTTGTTCATGATGTACTGCGCGTTCATTGCGTCCTGCTGACCCAACAGACTGCCTGTGGTCAGGGCCCCGAACAGGCTCAGGAACCCTGCAATCAGCGAAAGTGTATTTCTGGTCTTCATGTTAGTCAGCGTTTATCGGTTAAGGAAGAAGTAACCCTTGCGTAAGTCGCTACCATCTCCGAGGTCAAGCACATAGAAATAGGTTCCCTTCGGCAGGATACCATCACCAAGGGTCAGTGGTGCATCTGACCAACCTCCCCAGTCATTGAGATAGCCCTCCACCTCGAACACCTTATGGCCCCAGCGATTGAATACCGACAGCTTGTTCTCAGGATAATCTTCGAGTCCAAGGATCTCAAAGAAATCGTTCACTCCGTCGCCATTAGGCGAGAAGCCTTCAGGTACAAGCACTTCAATGAAGCACTCAACCTCTACAAGAACTACTGCTGAATCACAGGCGTCGTAAACATCGCAGATCACATAAGTGATGGTGTCTGTTCCGCAGAATAGAGTGGTATTGACGTTGTACGTGATGGTACCATCATTGTTGATGATGACTGTTCCGTTCTGAGCGCTGGCCGAAGTGATCGTGAAATCATCACCATCAGGATCGGAGTCGTTAGCCGTTACATCAATCACCACGTTCTCCGAGTCTTCTGAGTAAGCGGCATCGTCATCTTCGGCTACTGGTGGTGTATTCACCAGGACCTCAAAACTGCAGCTGGTTGTGTTGCCAGCGTCATCGGTTACCGAGTAGGTTACTACCGTGATGCCATGAGGGAACACATCACCGCTTTCGAGCCCCTCGGTCAACGTTATCGTAGCTCCGCAGTTGTCCGAGAACTCGGGTAATTCATAAGTAACAATGGGGTCGAGCTGGGTGATGTCATCCGGACATACGATTTCTGGGAATTCGGTGTCATTGACAGTCACTGTGTAGGAGCAATTGCTGACGTTGCCATTGCTGTCAGTGGCCTGGAATCCAAGGATGGTTACTCCTACCGGGAACTCTGATCCGCTGGATGGTCCGGCAGTCTGAATGATCGTAACGGTTCCGCAGTTCTCGGTCACAACGGGATCTGTAAAGGTGAGCACAGCTCCACAGAGGCCCGGATCATTCGGTATAACCAGGTCTTCTGGACACTCGAACACAGGCTGTTCGTTGTCTACGACTGTCACATTGAATGAGCATGTAGCGGTATTCCCGGATGCATCTGTTACCTCGAAGGTGTTTACCGTAGTTCCTACAGGGAACAATCCACCGGGTGCTATACCCGCAAGCTGGATGGTTTGTGCATCAGCGCAGTTATCGATACCAACAGGTAAGGCATAATCTACGACGGCTCCGCATGCCCCGGGATCATTGTTCAGTGTAATATCCGCAGGACAGGTGATTTCGGGCGCCTCTATATCGTTGATCTGAACCACAACCGTGCATGTCGTGCTGTTTCCGTTGACGTCCGTTGTGGTCCAGGTTACGTTATGGGTTCCCACAGGGTAGAATCCACTGGCATCGCCTGTTCCGTTGAAATCATTAATAGTAGAGTCGACTCCACAGTTATCACTGGTTACCGGTACGTCCATGACAACGGAAGCTCCGCACAGTCCGGGCTCACTATCGAGGGTGATGTCGGCAGGACATGTAAGGGTAGGAAACTGAGTATCGGTCACAGTAACTGCAGTCTCACAAGTGGAGGTATTGCCATGGATATCAGTCACTGTCCAGGTCACGATGGTGGTGCCAACAGGATAGGTTGCGGACGCATCCTCTGCACCTGTATAATCATTGGTGATCGTCGCAATGCCGCAGTTGTCTGTGGCACTGATCGGGTCAATAACCACAAAGGCATCACACATATCTGCATCGGTGGATACCGCTGCGTCTGCAGGACATGTGATGACCGGACTTTCTTCATCCATAACAGTGACTACCGTGCTGCAGTTGGATATGTTACCGTGTATGTCGGTAATCGTCCAGATAACCGTAGTAGTGCCAACTGGATATACCCCTGAGGCATTGCCGGTTCCGGTGTAGTCATTCGTTATGGACTCGATTCCGCAATTGTCGGTGGCCGTTATGCCATCAACAGTTATGTCAGCTTGGCATGTTCCTGCTTCGGCAGTCTGGTTGATGTCCGCCGGGCAAGTGATGGACGGGAGTTCATCATCAGTGATGTTCACCGTCATACTGCACGTAGAAACATTGCCATAAATATCGGTTACCGTCCAGGTAACGGTTGTGCTGCCTACCGGATATACCCCGGAAGCATCAGCGGTTCCCGTGTAGTCATTTGCAATCGTAGCAAGGGTGCAGTTGTCACTGGCAGTGATGGCCGGTACTGTTACCGTGGCTTCACAGGCTCCTGAATCAGTCGATTGGAAGATATCGGCCGGACATGTTATGGCTGGCGCCTCATCGTCCGCTACCGTTACTGTCATGCTGCAGGTGTTTGTGTTGCCTGCATTATCCGTGACTGTCCAGTTCACAGTGGTGGTTCCAATCGGATAGATGTCAGAGGCATTCGATGTGCCATTGTAGTCGTTGACAATGCTGGCGATACCACAGTTGTCAGTAGCTACAGCGGGTGGCACGATCACGTTGGCCTCACAAACGCCTGTATCGGTGGTCACGCTGATATTAGCCGGACAAGTGATACCGGGAGCGGTCTGGTCGGTCGGAATGACCTGGAATGTGCAGGTTGTTGCATTACCTGCATCATCGGTCGCGGTGAGCGTAATGGTGGTTGTGCCGGTAATCACCGTTCCTGCCGCAGGCGACTGGGTGACCGAGATAGAGGTATCACAGTTGTCGGCAGTCACGGCCAGGCTGGTATAGCTGGGCAACGTGAAGTTGCAACTCGTGGTGAAGACCACGTTCTGACTGCCAGGGCAGGTGATGCTCGGTGCGGTCTGATCTGTCGGAATCACCTGGAATGTGCAGGTGGTTGAGTTGCCGGCATCATCAGTAGCAGTGAGCGTGATGGTGGTTGTTGCGGTAATCACTGTTCCTGCCGCAGGTGACTGGGTCACAGTTACAGATGCATCACAGTTGTCGGCGGTCACCGCCAGAGCAGTGTAGCTGAGGAGGGTATAGTTGCAAGCGGCAGTGAGAGCAACAGTCTGGTTGGCCGGGCAAGTGATGCTTGGTACAGTCTGGTCTGTTGGGATAACCTGGAATGTGCAACTGGTGGCGTTACCAGCATCATCCGTTGCGGTTAAGGTGATGGTGGTTGTTCCGGTGATGATGGTTCCTGCCACAGGTGACTGGGTGATCGTCAGTGACGCATCACAATTGTCAGCCGTCACAGCCAGTGCAGCATAGCTAGGCAGTGTGAAACTGCAGGCTGGACCAAAGGCTACGTTCTG
>CANGTU010000032.1 GCA_947456965.1 Flavobacteriales bacterium | reverse complement strand
GGCCAGATAGAAAGCGCGCAAGAGTATCCAGGCCAGGTGAGCCGACATGAATTGTGTGCCATTGATGAGAGCAAGACCTTCTTTGGAGGATAGTTGCAGAGGAGAGAGGCCCATTCTCCCGAGCGCTTCTGCGGCTGGCAATCGCTCGCCCCGGAGCATAACCTCCCCTTCGCCGATGAGAGGCAGAGACAGGTGGGAAAGCGGAGCCAGGTCACCGCTGGCACCCAGAGAACCCTGCTGATAAATCACAGGCAGGACATCCATATTGAAGAACTCCACGAGGCGCTCTACCGTGGCCAGTTGCACACCGCTGAAGCCTTGGCTTAGTCCTGCTATCTTGAGCAGGAGCATCAGCCGGACCACCTCCGGGCACACAACCTCGCCTGTTCCACAGGCATGTGAGAGCAGCAGGTTTCGTTGAAGCAATCCCAGCTGATCGGGGGCGATGATCTCATTGCAAAGCGCTCCGAATCCCGTGTTGATGCCATATACCGGTTCCTTTCTGATCTTGAGCGAGGACTCAAGAAAATTCCTCGACTTGAGGATTCTCTCACGGGCCTGATCAGACAGCCGCACGGAAGCCTGATGGCTCAGGATTCGGCGAAGTTCAGAGAGGGTAAGCGGTACCCCGGGATCAATCAGGTATTCGGCCATAGTCTTGCGGATGTTCAAAAATGCTCCATCCCCGCCTATTCCCCACCACCTTTTTTCAATCACTGCATAAATACATGACTGGCATCTGGAAGGTTAAATCGGGAATGGAGGGCCGGACGGGATTAAATTAGCCCCATAACCAAACGTCATGAATACGATACGCTTGCTACTGTTGGTCCTTGTGATTCCGGGCACTATGCATGTGCGGGGCCAGTCCATCCGCTTTGAAGAATACGATTTGCCCAATGGCCTCCATGTTATCCTCCACGAGGATCACTCCACGCCCATTGTTGCCGTGACCGTGCTGTACCATGTCGGCTCCAAGAACGAGGTCGCGGGACGCACAGGTATGGCCCATTTCTTCGAACACCTCCTGTTTGAAGGCTCAGAGAACATCGGCCGGGGTGAATTTTCCAAGTATGTGGAAAATGCCGGAGGAGCGCTCAATGCCAACACGACCATGGACCGCACCTTTTACTACGATCTCCTTCCCAGCAATCAGCTCGAGCTTGGATTATGGCTGGAAAGTGAGCGTATGCTCCACGCCAAGGTGGAAAAGGTGGGTATTGAGACCCAGCGCGGTGTGGTCAAGGAAGAAAAACGGCAGCGCTATGACAACCAGCCATACGGCAATCTCCTGCCTGAAACGATGAAGCGTGCTTTCAGCATACATCCCTATGCGTGGACACCCATTGGCAGCATGGATGATCTGAACGCAGCGCAGGAACAGGATTTCATTGAATTCTACAAGACCTTCTATGTACCCGATAACGCTGTGCTGAGCATTGCCGGTGACTTCCGGCCCGAAGAAGCCAAACGGCTCATTGCCCAGTACTTTGGAGACATCCCCCGCGGCACACGTCCCATACCGCGCCCTACAGTGCGTGAGCCCATTAATCAGGGAGAAGTGCGGGATGTAATCAAGATAAAAGATCAGTTACCCATGGTGGTGAAGGCCTATCACATTCCCGCACAGGGTACGTCTGAATTTTATGCTGTAGACATGCTCAATAAATTGCTTGCCAACGGCGGCAGTTCACGACTCAACCGCGCTGTGGTAGAAGAAAAAGAGCTCGGATTGTTCTGTGGTGCGTTCACCTTCAATCTGGAAGATCCGGGACTGACGATTGCCTATGGACTCGCCAATATGGGCATTCAGCCTGAGCAGCTCGAGGCCGCCATGAATGAAGAATTTGAGCGAGTCAAGAAGGAGCTCATTTCGGAAGAAGAATTCCAGAAGCTGCGCAACCAGATCGAGAGTGAATTTGTAACGTCCAATTCCTCGATGGCAGGGATCGCTGAGAGCTTAGCCAATTACCACACCTACTACGGCAACGCCAACCTCATCAATACCGAAATTGAGCGCTATATGAAGGTCACACGGGAGGACCTGCTCAAGGCCGCCCAGACCTATTACATACCGGAAAACAGGGTTGTGCTCTACTTCGTCCATGATCCCGCTCTCGCCAAATAAACGTTCCAAGCCAAGACCTATGAAATCACGCATACTTAATATCCTGCTGGTGCTCTGTGTACACACCGGCATCCAGGCACAGGTTAATCGTTCCAAAGCACCCGAGGCTGGCCCTGCTCCTTCTATCCAGATTGGCAAGTACGAACTCAAAACCCTTCCCAACGGCTTGCGGGTGATTGTGGTGGAAAACCACAAATTGCCTCAGGTATCATGGAGCATCAGGATTGACCGGGACCCCATCCTTGAGGGAGCCAAAGCCGGCTACTTATCAATGGCCGGAGAGCTAATGGGAGCCGGCACCACCACACTCAGCAAGTCGCAGATTGACGAAAAAACCGACTTCATTGGCGCTTCTCTGTCCACCAGCAGCGAAGGCATCTTTGCATCCTCCCTCACCAAGCACACAGAGACCCTGCTTGCCCTGATGGGCGATGTATTGCTGAATCCTTCATTCCCCGGGGAAGAAATAGAGAAGTACCGCAAGAAGGCCATCTCCGGGCTCGTAGCCGACAAAACCAATCCCGGTGCGATTTCCGACCGCATCAGCAACCTCGTTAAATACGGAAGTAAGCATCCCTATGGCGAATCCCAGACGGAGGCGTCACTCGGTGCGATCTCGCGCAATGATCTCGTTGAATACTACTCTGCGTATTACCGTCCGAACATCGCCTACCTCGTGGTCGTGGGAGATATAACTCCCGAACGGGCATTCACCCTTGCTGAAAAGTACTTCGGCAACTGGCAACAGGCAGAAGTCCCGAGGCATCAGTACCCAGCTCCGATTGCGCCCAAGGGCAATGTAGTGGCCTTTGTACCCGTGCCGGGTGCTGTGCAGAGTGTAATTGACATCACCTACACCGTGAACCTTCGCCCCGGAACATTGGATGCCATTCAGGCCAGCGTGCTGAACAATATCCTCGGAGGAAGCGGGTTCCAGGCCCGCCTTATGCAGAATCTCCGCGAAGACAAAGCTTATACTTACGGATGCTACTCGAGTATTGCCCCGGATGAACTCATCGGTTTCTTCAGCGCCGGGTGCAGTGTGCGTAATGAGGTGACTGACTCCTCCATCACACAAATTCTGCTGGAGATGCAACGGCTTGTTGATGAGGCTGTGGACGAGGAGACGTTACAGGTTATCAAGAATATCATGACAGGCAGCTTCGCCCGATCACTGGAACGGCCTCAGACGGTTGCCAACTTCGCGTTCAATATCGAGAAGTACCAGTTGCCCTCCGACTACTATGAAACCTATCTGCAGAAACTCAACGCCATTACACCGGAAGACATCCGCAACATCGCGCGCAGGCTCCTTCGACCTTCCAACGCTTACATCACCGTAGTGGGTAACCGCGATATAGTCGCGAAGCTCGCACCATTTGCTGCCTCGGGTAAAGTGGACATGTACCAGCCTGATGGCAACCCACTGGTTGAGTTGAAGCCCGTTCCAGATGGAGTTACGCCCGAAACCGTTTATGCGGCCTACATCTCAGCAATAGGTGGACAAAAAGCCATCAAGAAAGTCAAATCCTATGAAATCAAGGGAAAGATGGACATGGGTATGATGGCACTCGACCTGAACAGGAAAATCATCTGCGGAAAGCCCGGCAAGTCGCTTATGATTGTAACAGCCATGGGCATGGAAGCTGTTCGGCAGGTGTTTGATGGAAGCACCTTATCCTTGAAACAAATGGGCCAACCCATGCCTGCCGATGCTACCCAACTGATGAAAGCCAAGCTTGAGACTGATCTGGCCGCTGAGCTGAGCTACGGCACTTACGGAATCACCTCAACCCTGAAAGGAATTGAAACCTCCGGTGGAAAGGACTGCTACGTGATGGAGGTTCGTTATCCGGATGGTGCAGTGGCTGTAGAATATTTTGACGTGCAGAGCGGACTGCGCCATAAGACAGTGGAAACATCGGAATCAGAAGGCACGGTGAATGTGACAGAGTCCATCTACAAGGAGTATATGACCAGCAAGTCCAAGGTGTTGTTTCCGCGGGTAATCTCCATGACCTCACAGGGGCAAACGTTTGAAATGACTATCAGCGAGCTGGTGGTCAATCCGAAGCTCGACCCTTCCGCATTCGTTCAGGCCCCATGACCGGATCGTGCAAGTGCATTCTGCTTGCTGCATTTAGTTTCGCCTTCAGAATTGTGCTGGCTCAGGATTCCCTTGCCACGCCAGCAAGCAGGCCATCGCGGAATCTTGGATTGAGCGGGGGAGTAAATTGGTCACTGCTGGCACTTGATGCTTCCCCGTACCTTGCCCCGGGAGCAGCAGGAACCGGTAGCGTAACTGAACGCAATACTCCGGGATTATCAGGTGGCTTATTTCTCTCAATTCCGCAGGCGCTGATGCGGGTGGGAGCTGAGCTGACCATCATGCCCGCCTACCTGTCGTATGACCATGGCAGGCCCAATCCCTTCGAGGGATATGTGCATCCCCTTACCGTTGATCTGCCCGTGTATTGGATATCCCGGCCTGTGCTTTCGGGCCGGAGCACGAGCCCGTGTATCGTGGCAGGATTACGCGCTGTATTTCCCATACCCCTGTTCAACAGCACACAGCCCGAACTGCTGCCGGTGCATGGCAACGGAGAGGTCGGGCTGCGCTTTCCCCTGAGTCCCAGCCACACCACCGGAGGTATCGAAGTCTTCAGTTCCATCGGGCTGTTCAACCTTGTTCAGGAAGGCTCACCCGACTACCGGACTCATGCCCTGAATAGCCTTCGCAGGAACTTCGCAGGGGTGCGTGTGTATTTCAACTGAACCGGTTGAAAACACGGCTGGCGAAATGACGCATCTGTGCGTTCCTGGTGCACCTTCGCATGACGCATGGCACCATCTACTACATCTGAGGAGCAAATAATCGAATTGCATGATGCCGAAATCAGGCAGCGCAATAACACGGTACTTCGGCATATCGACCTCCGCGTTTCGGCGGGTGAGTTCGTGTACCTCATCGGCCGCACCGGGAGCGGTAAGAGCAGTCTGCTCAAAGCCCTCTACGGCGACCTGCCTCTGAGTGGCGGCTCAGGTATCTGTTGCGGATTTGATCTGCGCGATCTGAAGACCCGTCAGATCCCGATGCTGCGACGGAAGCTGGGCATTGTCTTTCAGGACTTCGAATTGCTCACGGATCGGAATGTGACAGACAATCTCCGCTTTGTGCTGGAATCAACCGGCTGGAGCGACCGCAAGGCCATGGCCAGCCGCATTGAAGGCGTGCTGGAACTCGTGCAACTGGATGGCCGGGGCAAGAGCATGCCACATGAAATGAGTGGAGGCGAACAACAGCGGGTAGCCATAGCCCGCGCCCTGCTGAACACCCCTCATCTGATTCTCGCTGATGAGCCCACGGGCAATCTCGATCCACGCACCAGTCTGGAGATTCTGAATCTGCTGCTCGCCATCAGCAAGTCAGGCACCGCAGTGCTCATGGCCTCCCACGATTACGCCACAATGCAAAAATTCTCGAGCAGGGTGCTCCTCTGTGAGGATGGCACGATCCGGGAGACAACCGGCCACCTCGAATCGCTGCCAACATCAGTCTGAAAGGATGCATCCTGAGGTCAGCATCATTATCCCTTCCTATCGTTCAGCCTCCACCTTGCCTGCCGCGTTAAGGAGCGCAGCTGCACAGCATATTTCCCACGAGATTCTGCTCATTGATGGCTCTATGGATGAAGACACCGCCCGGGCAGTAGAGCAGTCGGGAGTGCGACCCGATAACTGGATCCGGGAGTCAGATACCGGAGTATATGATGCCATCAACAAAGGCATAAAGCGGGCCCGGGGCAACTGGATTTACATCCTTGGAAGTGATGACGAGTTGGCTTCTGCCGATGCCTTGGCTCAACTGGCGGATGCAGCGTCCGAAAATACTCAGGTGGTATGCGGTGATATTGAAAATGTGGGCAGAAGCCATCGCCGGGTACCCTTGGTGCATCACTCAGGCCTTGGGGCTGGCATATTGTTGCGCAACACCCTGCATCAGCAAGGTACACTTTACCGCAGGTCATTGTTTGGACCGGTTCCCTTTCAGGCATCCTATCGTGTTTTAGGTGACTATGACTTTCACCTCACCCTTTATCGCCGGAAGATACCTTGGGTGTATGTGCCGGTGCTGGTAGCCAGATGCAGCGCCAGCGGACTATCCAAGCACTTCGACCCCGGACTGTACCGGGAGGAATGGCATATACGTCGATCGCACAAGATTCCACTTGCCTTTCTGGTTTGGCTGAAATATGCCTACAAGAAAATCACGGGTTAATTTTCGTCTGCAGACTGCCGAATATCTCTGAAAGCGTCCGGGACTCGATCTGCCAGTTCAGTTCGCCGGCGGCCCTCAGAGTATTGGACCGCCAGTGAGCAAGCCGGGGTGACTCCAGCATTTCGCGGACAGCAGCAGCCACATGGCCGGGAGTTACTTCTTCCAGCAACATGCCCACCTCATAGCGGGTCATGATCTTTCTGACTTCAGGAAGGTCACTTGCCAGCACCGGAATCCCCGCATGCAGGTAATCGAAGAGTTTATTGGGAAGCGAATACAGGTAATTCAGATGAACCGGTTTATCGAGTGAAAGACCAATATCCGCCCGGGCTGTATATTCCCTGAGCACTTCATAGGGCAGGCGGGGCAATCTGGTGATCCGTGATTGCAAGCCGCGTTCGGCGATTATCCTGTCCATGGCCTGCAGGTCGCGTCCGCTGCCCACGATGAGGAGATGGCAATCAGGCAGGTGCTCCATGGCCAGCACGGCTTCGCGGCCACCGCGATCCGGATCGATGAATGCTCCCTGAAGGATGAGGATGCATTTGTTTTCCGGCAGACCGAGTTCGGCTCGTGTCCGGATGTGAATGGGTGCCCGGGATTCAGGCACATTGCGCAACACACCCACGGTCACGCCGTACTGAGCCTCGTAGATCGATGCGATTGACGCGTTCACGGTATACACGTGTTGCAGACGGGGGAAAATCCAGGATTCGATCCGCTGCCAGACCCGTTTTTGAAATGGCCGTCCGGTAAGGCCCTCTGCTTCGGTGAAATACTCATGGCTGTCATAGACCACATGCCGCCCCTTCAGCCGGGCAGCGAGAAATGCAGCCGGGAGGGTATCGAGATCATTGGCCAGTACCACATCAAACCGGTTGAAGAGCAGATAGAAGAAGAAGCGGATATTCAAAAAAGCATAGAAGAAAGCACCGCGTTTGGCCGGGAGGCGAAACCTCCGGCATGGATAAGGCCGGGAAACCGGACCACTATCCGGAAGCAATCGTCCCACTAGCGTCACGGCAAATCCATTTCCATGCAGCCAGGAGCACACCTTGGCTACCCGCTGGTCGAATACGAGGTCATTCGAGACCAGGACCACCACGGAACGCATGCCATCAGGAGGATTTCATCGACTGTCTCAAGTCGGCCAGAACCTTCTTGGTGTAGAGCGGAAACTCGGCATTCTGTACCCAACTGAAATAGCCGGGATCCTTTTGGAGAACCTCCGCCACGGGCTGGCCTTTATACTTACCGAAACTGAATACCACTTCACCGCGGTCATTATACACCAGATGGCCAGCGAGATCAGCCTTCTTCCTGCGCTCCCCGAGCGCATGGATATGCTTCATATCGTTTCTGACCGGAATGATGAGGTTGCCTTTTCCATCATCCATTTCGACACCTTCATACCGATCCATCATCGCCTCGAACACCTCGAATGTTGCAAGAGCATCAGGGAGAGCTTCGTGAGCATCATCCAGTGTTTTGTTGCAGTAGAATTTGTAGGCTGCTCTTAGGGTGCGGGGTTCCATCAAATGAAAAATAACCTGCACATCAATGAGGTTTCTGCCTTCCAGGCTGAAATCAATATCAGCCCTCAGGAATTCTTCTGCGAGCAGAGGAATATCGAACCGGTTGGAGTTGAATCCACCGAGATCACAATCCAGCAGAAAGGCGAACAATCTGGGCGCCACTTCGGCGAAGGTGGGAGCGCTCTGCACCATCTCGTTGGAGATGCCGTGAACCATGGTTGCCTCGGGTGCGATGGGAATCATGGGATTGATGAGAAACCGATGCTCAGGGCCGCGGTGTGCAGGCCAGGTATTGACCTGACCGTCGGGCATCACCTTCACGAGGGCAATTTCAACGATGCGGTCGCGTCCCACATCCGTTCCGGTTGTTTCCAGATCAAAAATGGCAAGCGGGCGTTCAAGGTGAAGCTTCATAACGAATACAATATGCCGGCAAGATAGAGCCAATCTGCGGGGAACGACCGGCCCTGATACCTCCGGATGGATATGAAAGAAATAATCCAGAGGATCATGCGTTCATTCTTCCACAGAGTAGCAGGACCACGCTCTTTATGGGCGTGGCCAAGGGTAGCAAAACAGAAACCCCGGACGGGATGTCCGGGGTTTCTGATGTTATGCTGAAAGAGCTGCAATTAGCCCTCTACCTTGATCTTGATATACTGGAACTGCTCATAGATAGCCTTGTTGACCTCGGCATCATTCTCATAATTTTTACCCTGCACCAGGTTGAGAGGAGTACCGAAGGTGAAGTGTACTCCTTTCTTCAAACCGAGTCTGGATAGTTCATTGGTCAGCAACTCCGTGGCGACCCTGTTACGCCATTCCGCCAGTTCCTGATTGCTTTTAAACCTGCTTGATGGCACAGTAGAAGCGCTCGCCTCGACTATGATGATCACCTTGCCCCGCTTATCGACAATGTTCCTGACGTACCCCAGAAAATCCTGAAACTGGGCTTCCTGCGCCGTAAAGTCCTTGGAGTCGTAAAGGAAGTATCTGGAGAACTCAGCATAACCCAAAGTCTCGAGGAACTGGGTCTTTGACGGATCGTTTGGATCATATCCCAGATCTTTCTTTTCCTCTTTCGGCTCCTCTGCTGCTGGTTCTTCTGGAATCGTGACTGGAACATACGTCTCCTCGACGGTTTCTTCCACCGCCACACTGTCCGTGGTGATAAGTGGAAGGAGGTAAACCTCCCGTTCCAGTTCTAAGAAGAAATTATCACAAGGCACCTGAATATCATCCTGCTTGATGACGTCTCTTCCCTGAAAGTAGTCGAGATGGTAATTTGTACAGAGGTTCAACACCGCCAGGTAGCCGCCATCGCGGGAGCGCGGGCGGTACTCTGCCCTTTCACCTGTCTTCATGTTGGTTACCATCACTTTCAGGTCGGATGGAAGTTCAACGCCTTCCTCTCCGATGATAAAGCCCTTGAGAACTGCAAGCTGGCTCTCCTGCTGTTTGGGCATATCGACCAGATAGATGTCTTTCAGTCCATATCCACCATCTTTCTGAGAAGAGTAGTATGCCCGACGGCCGTCCGCCATGGGCTGGAAGGAGAACTCATCATCCACGGTATTCAGTGGATAGCCGAGATTTTCAGGAGTCGACCATTCTCCGTCACTACCCTGCCTGGAACTGAACAAGTCGAAGCCACCCATGCTCTTGTGGCCCTGTGATGCGAAGTACAGACTCTTGCCATCGGGCGCCAGGAAGGGTGAGTCTTCGTCATACTTCGTGTTGATGGTTGGCCCCACATTAAGAGCCCGGCTCCATTCTCCGTTGGGCAGCTTGACACATCTGTAGATATCACGCCCTCCGTAGCCGCCCGGACGGTTACTTACGAAATAGAGTGTATTGCCATCGGCAGTAATGGTGGCATGCGTCTCCCAGAATTCGGAGTTGATATCAGATCCAAGTTTGGCAGGATCACTCCATGTTTCACCAATCAATCTGGAGTAGAGGATACGTCCATCTCCCAGGCTATCCCGGTAGATGAAGAGTGTCTGACCATCAGGCGATACACCAATGGTTGCATCATGATCGTCTGAGTTCAGGTTCAGCAGTTCCGGAGAGGTCCACTGGTTTTCTTCATCCCGGAAAGAAACATATACATCCTCCTTGAACTCGTTTGTTTCGAAATCGAGGATCTGAGAGTTCGTGGAATCCGGGCGCAACCGACGGCTCGTGAAAAACATGGTTGCTTCATCGATGGTCAGTACCGGTCCGAAATCGCTTGTAACACCATTGATAACCGGACCAACATTAGTGATAACATATTCCTGCGGATTGGTTACCTGCAGCTTGGCCTCTTCACACATTTCGATCTGCCGCTCAGCGCGGGCATAGAGCTGGTGCTTTTTGTTCAGACTCTTCTTTACCTTCTCGTAGGTGGCGATAGCCTCATCGAGCTTGTAGTTGAGATGCTCTGCCATTCCGAGATAGAACAGAGCCTCCACCGGGGCATATTTTTCTGTCGGATCGAAAGGATCGTAATTCTTGGAAATTTTCCGGGCCGTGGCTGCTTCCAGATAGGCCAATGCATCTGACTTGGAAGAAGAGGTTTGAAGAATGCAGTAGCCAATTTTGTAGTTGATGTTGGCATTATTCGGATCTGCTTGCAGGAGGGCAGTCCACTCCTTGATGGCCTGTGTCCAAAAACGCTCTTCCATCAGCCGATTGGCCTCTATGAATTTAGCTCCGAAATCAGGGCCAACTTTGGGTGGTGAAACAAAAGAAGCCAGGAGCATCAAAAAGGTTAAGCCCAGGCCGTATGGCAGTATTCGTTGCATCAAAAGCTAGTCGTTTAGGTCAGTTGAGTTACCGAAGATAATCAGATTTCCCGTTCAGGATCCCATGCCTCGAGGTAGTCAGCTACCCGGCGCACGAAACTTCCGCCAAGTGCCCCATCCACCACCCGGTGGTCATAGCTGTGTGACAAGAACATCATGTGGCGGATGGCAATGGCATCCCCCGCGGGTGTCTCAATCACAGCGGGCTTCTTGCGTATCGCCCCCACGGCCATAATAGCCACCTGAGGCTGATTGATAATGGGCGTCCCAAGCACGTTTCCGAATGTGCCCACATTGGTCAGGGTGTAGGTGCCTCCCTGTATCTCGTCAGGTGACAACTTGTTGGATCGGGCCCGTTCGGCGAGATCATTAACCCGCTTGGCCAGCCCGGAGAGGTTCAGCTGATCCGCATTCCGGATCACGGGAACGATCAGGTTGCCGCTGGGCAAGGCGGCAGCCATGCCGATGTGGATCTCTCCCCGGCGAATAATCCGGTCACCATCGACCGAGATATTGATCATGGGAAAGTCCTTGATCGCTTTAGCCAGCGCCTCAATGAAGATGGGAGTGAAGGTGAGTTTGGTCTTCTCCTTTGCTTCAAATCCTTTCTTCACTTTCTCCCGCCACAAGACGATGTTGGTGACGTCGGCCTCGACATAGCTCGTCACGTGTGGTGAGGTCTGCTTGCTCATCACCATGTGCTCGGCAATGATCTTACGCATGCGGTCCATCTCGATGATTTCATCCTGGGCACCGATGCTTATTGACGGGCGCTGAGGTGTCCGGACAGGTGCAGGTGGCACACTGGCCGACTGAGCTGCTGGAGCCGGAGCTGGAGCTGACACAGGCTTGGTTGCAGTGGAAGACTGACCGTTGGCCGGACGCTTGCTGATGTAATCCAGCACATCTTGTTTGGTCACGCGGCCTCCCTGACCCGAGCCTGGCAGGGTTTCCAACTCTGTCATGCTCACGCCCTCTGCTGATGCAATGCTGCGTACCAGCGGAGAATAGAATCGGCCTGATGGCCCTTCGCGCAGGACCTCCACCGCAATGGGCGCGGCGAGAACAGCTGCCTCTACGTGAACGGGAGCTGCAGGAGCTGCAGGTTCCGAAACCTGAGCGGCCGACGGCTTGGGGGATGAATCAACCGCAGCATCACCCAACCCAATCAAGGCGATGGGTTGCCCCACCTGGACTACATCACCCTCCTTCACCAGGCATTTCAGAAGAACACCATCCTCAGGAGCAGGAACCTCACTGTCCACCTTATCCGTGGCAATTTCAATGATTGGTTCATCAGCCTTGACGGCATCGCCTTCTTTCTTGACCCATTTGATGATGGTGGCCTCGGCCACGCTTTCCCCCATCTTCGGGAGCAGGAGTTCGATCTGTGCCATTCAATTCCGTGAAAGTGCCGCAAATGTAGCCATTCCGAGGGCAACCCCCGGCCCTGTGGGGAGGGATTATGCACTTCCTGCCGGCATCACCCTGGCCTGCGCCGACAAGTATGCACATAGCATCCAGAAAGCGGTGAAGATGATCCCCGCCTGTACTTCCAGAAATGACTCCACCAGCGCATGGAATAAAACCAGTCCGGCTATGGCAGCCAATGCAGGCTGAACCGCTCTCCAGACCCGCCACAGGAAGGTCAGCAGACAAAACACCAGCACCGACAGGCCAAACCAGCCTAACTCCAAAGCAGTCTGCAGGTATTGACAGTGCGCATTCAGTCCTCGGCGGTAAGCATAGACCTCCCCGGTCCGGGCATACTCCCGGTCCAGAGCACGCTGCACATTCCCGGTGCCCAACCCCAGGGGATGGTCAGCCAATACACTCCAGCCACTTTGCCAGGCGACCATGCGCAGTGCAGAACTCCCCCTGGCCGGCTCATTATTCCCGGCAGCAGGGTTGGGTGTGATGCGCGTGAGCCGCTTCTGGGTGACCGGAAGGGCCAGCGAAGAGGCGACCAGCAACGCAGCAGCAAGCAAAACATGCATAAAAGATCGTCGGCGACCAGGATACTGATCCCGCATGCTCCATGCGAAGTATCCCAGCACGATCAAAGCTCCCAGCATACCTGCCCTTGAGGCAAGCATGGCGATGTAAACGGGAATGAGCAACAGCAAGACCACATGCAGCTTGCGGCTGCCGCCAAACCATTCGCCCCGCCGGCCCAGGTCGAGCACATGAAACAAGGCCACTGTCTGGTAGGCCGACATGTAACTCGGGTGGAATACAGCACTGAGATCCTCGTAGGACAAATACCTCCAGTCACCGGTCAGCATCGCGCGGCAGGCGCCAGTCGCAACGGAAGCCACCAGAAAGATCCCGCAGCCCGTGGTAAAAATGGTGAGGAGGCGGTCGAGCTGAAGACGGCTCAGAGGCGGCAAGAGCAAGGCCAGCAGCGGGAACACCACAAAGGACAGCTTGTATTCCACCTCCCTGTTGGCTCTCCACACGTCCGAAGTGAATGCGAGACCTGCCAGCAGCATAACATAGAGAACGAGTAATCCGAGCAGGGGGAGCGCATCAGCTAAGTGACCCTTGAGCCGAGGCCTGCATTTTCCACGCACCCATCTATACAGGGAAAAAATAAACGCCAGGGCCACAGCAGCCGGAACCAGCCTGCGGTGCAGGGGAATGACCAACGCCACGAAGGCGAGCAGATTGTAGCCCCAGGAGTCGGAAGATATATAGCGGCGCCAGTTCATACGCCCAGCGACACCCGGATCCTTTGAATCTGAGGAATATGATGCCGGATATGTGCCGCGAGAAATTCCAGTGTATGGAAGAGATGCAATGGGCCTGCTGCGGGCTGACGGAAAATCAGTTTCGGAAAAAACTCCTCATCCAGCGAAAAGATAAAACCCTCCATTTCATCCCGAAGCTGCTCCCACCGGACAAGCAGCACATCTGCATTCTCTGTTCCCGCCGGAACAGGCAGGACTGAAGGCGCCGCATAACGCTCATCCGACCGAAGGCGGCTCACGAGAGCCTCACCAGCTGCCTGATGTTCGGGACCAGCCACATCCAAAGCCTCCCATCCCGAAGAAGTTTTCTTTTGCATATACCCCAGCGTGCCAGTTTCACTCGCCAGAATATGCTCCACGACCTGCAGAGCACTCCAGCCACCCTCTGCGGGCTGCACAACCAGCAGGGAGCGTTCCATTTGCTCCAGCTCGGCGAGAAACTCCTCCCGGGCGTCCGTGAGCGCATTCCAGCGCTCGATCAATTCATCTTCTGTCATGGTGTGTAAAGCATTTCGATATGCGGAATTCCGTCCTCGGGATATTCATGTCCCAGCGCCAGGAATCCAAAAGATTCATAAAACACCTGCAGGTAGCATTGTGCTGAAATCCGGATGGGAGAATGACCGTAAAGCTCGCGCACCGCAGAGATACCTCGCTGCATGAGTTCGCGGCCCAGTCCGAGGCGCCTGACATCAGGATGGGTGGCCACCCGCCCGATGGATGGCTCATCATAGCTTACCCCCGGAGCCGGGATACGCAGGCAGGCCTGGCAGCGCCCGGTCTGGTCCAATGCAAAGAGATGATGACTCTGCAGATCCTTGGCGTCCGCATCGAGGTAGATGCATTGCTGTTCGATGATGAAGACCTCCTGACGAAGACGCAGGACCGCGTGCAGCTCTGCGGGCCTGAACGCCTCGAATGACCGGAATGTCCACACCAACTGCATCCGGCGAAGGTAGCAAACAGCGCTACCTTCGCCGCCTGATGAACTACCTGTCCGCAGAAGGCCTTGCGAAATCTTACGGGGTGAACCAATTGTTCAGGGGCCTTTCCTTTGGAATCGAAAAAGGTCAAAAAGTGGCTCTGGTAGCGCGCAATGGTGCAGGCAAGTCCTCGCTGATGCGCATCCTCACCGGGCAGGAAACACCTGATGAAGGCATCGTGGTATTCAACCGGGAAGTGCGACTGGGATACCTGTCACAGGACAACAATCTGAATCCTTCGAAGAGCATCCTCGATCAGGTCTTTTCTTCCGACAACGCGATGACGCGCGCCATCCGCAATTATGAGGAAGCCGTTATGAAAGGCGCAGACACGGGTCCAGCTCATGATGAGATGGACCGTCACGGAGCCTGGTCCTATGAAGCCAAGGCGCGGCAGATTCTCGGTAGTCTTGATATCCATGACCTCGACCGAATAACCGGGGAACTATCCGGCGGACAGCAGCGTCGCATCGCTCTGGCCCGGGTGCTGATTGAAGAGCCCGACCTCGTATTGCTCGATGAACCTACGAACCACCTCGATCTGGATATGATCGAATGGCTCGAGGAGTATCTCGGACGCTCGGGAATGACGCTCTTCATGGTTACCCACGACCGCTATTTCCTCGAGAATATAACGGATGAAATTCTCGAACTTGAGAATGGTCTCCTTTACCGGTACAAGGGCAATTTCTCCTATTACCTGGAAAAGAAAGCTGAGCGCGAGGCTCTGGAGGCCAGTACACGGGAAAAGGAATTGAATCTATACAAGCGTGAGCTGGAGTGGGCCCGGAAAATGCCCCGAGCGCGCACCACGAAGAGCAAGAGCAGGATGGACAGCTTCAGCGAACTGAGGCAGCGCGTAAGCCGCCGTCCGGAGGAAGAAGAACTCGAGCTTGAGATCAACATTCAGCGGATGGGGAGTAAGGTGGTTGAATTCCATAAGGTGAAGAAGGCCTTCGGGACGCATCCTATCCTTGATGGTTTTGATTATGTCTTCAAGACCGGTGAGCGCGTGGGCCTGGTCGGACGCAACGGTTCCGGTAAGACAACCTTTCTCAACCTGCTGACGCGAGCGGAACAGCCCGATGGAGGCAAGGTGGTGGTTGGCGATACCGTTGTGTTTGGCTATTTTTCCCAATCGGGAATTCCGCTGAAAGAGGGCCAGCGACTGCTTGAATCCGTGCGTGAAGTGGCCGACTTCATTCCACTCTCCCGCGGAAAGACAATCACCGCAGCGCAGATGCTCGAGCGGTTCATGTTCCCGAAGCACATGCACTTCAATTATGTCGAGAAGCTGAGCGGAGGTGAGCGTAAGCGCTTACAACTTCTCCATGTGCTGATGAAGAATCCGAACTTCCTCATCCTTGACGAGCCCACCAATGACCTCGATGTCTTTACCCTCGCTGCGTTGGAGGAATACCTGCTTCAGTACCCGGGATGCCTGCTGATTGTAAGCCACGACAGGTATTTTCTGGACAAACTGGTGGATCATCTCTTTGTGTTGGAAGGTGGACAAGTGAGGGATATACTCGGAAGCTATGTAGACTTCCGCGATTTGCTCAAGGCCGGAAAGCGTGAAGCCCCGGAAAAGTCCAAGCCCCCTAAGCCCAAAGCCGCGGAGAAACAAGGTCGCCTCTCATTCAAGGAAAAGTTTGAGCTGGAGCAATTGGAAAAGGAAATACCCGCGCTGGAGGAAAAGAAAAAGAATCTGGAATTTCAGCTTACAGCTTCGGCATCCGATCATGAAACGCTGATGCGCGCGAGCGATGAACTCGGGCTGCTTGTGGCCGAACTCGATGAGAAGAGTCTGCGCTGGCTTGAACTAAGCGAAAAGAGCACCTGAGGCGATCCCGTGGTACCTGAATTCAAAGCTTATCGAAGTCAATGACCACGCGTTCCGTAAGCGGCTCGGCCTGGCAACTCAGGATAAAGCCGGCCTCTACCTCCCCAGGTTCAAGTGCATAATTCACCTTCATGTGGACCTGCCCCTCATCGAGGTGGGCACGACACGTACAGCACATCCCTCCTTTGCATGAAAACGGCAGGTCCAGCCCATGGGCCCTGGCACCATCCAATACAGGTGTTCCGTCGAGTGGCATCTCAAAATCGGTCTGCTGACCATCGTAAATAATGCTCACCTTGCACCTGTTGCCGGAAGGGCGCAGCACCTCTGCCGCTTGCGGACGAATCTGCTCCGGTGCACCGCCAGGTGAGGCGAATAACTCAACATGCACCTGATCGTCCCGTTTGCCCTGTGCGATGACAAACTCACGCACGGACCGGATCATGGGCTCAGGGCCGCAGATATACACCTGATCCACATCCTCCAGCCGGATAAACGCACGGCAGAAGCTCTCCAGTTTCGCTGAGTCGATGCGGCCGTGAAAAAGCGGTATCTCGTTGGGCTCACCACTGAGCACATGGAATACCCGGAAACGTCCGAGGTAGCGATCCTTCATATCCTCAAGTTGCTCCCGGAAGATGATGCTGTTGAAGAACCGGTTGCCGTAAATCAGGGTCACCTCACTATCCGGCTCGCGGCTGAGCACGGACCGCGCGATGCTCATCACCGGGGTGATGCCGCTACCCGCTGCCACGAGCAGATACTGCTGCCTCGCGGAGGAATCGGGTTGGCAGGCAAACTGCCCCGCAGGAGTCATCACCTGCAAGTCAGTGCCGGGTTTGAGACTAGTGCATGCCCAGGTGCTGAAAACGCCGCGATCCACCCGCTTGATCGCTACCCGGAGCTCCCCATCGTCCAAACCACTGCAGATGGAATAGGACCTGCGGATATCCTCACCGCCGATATCCGTGCGGAGGGTCAGGTACTGCCCGGGCACGAAGCGATAATCATTCGTGAGGGCTTCGGGTACATCAAAAGCCACAGAAACACATTCAGGCGTTTCCTGGCGCACTTCACGAACTCGGATGGTATGGAACTTGGGTCGCATGGCGGGCAAAAATAGGCTGACTGCAGCCGCCGGGGTAAGGTAGTCCCTTTCGGTTTTGGCAGATTTCCAGTCAGTGTTTATGGTCGTTGAACAAGGATTTGACTAATCTTGTTGTCGGAATCATGGATTACCGCATGGAAAATCAAGAATTGCTGGACAAGTTCCAGGCGTATGTAGATGCAGAAAACAAGGTTGAAGCCAAGGACTGGATGCCCGATGGTTACAGGAAAACCTTGATTCGTCAGATTGCCCAGCACGCCCACAGCGAGGTTGTGGGTATGTTGCCAGAGGGCAACTGGATTACCCGAGCACCATCTCTCCGCCGGAAGGCCATCCTGCTGGCCAAGGTTCAGGATGAGGCAGGGCATGGGCTCTATCTCTACTCAGCCGTAGAGACCATGGGGGTAACCCGCGACCAGCTGATCGATGAGCTCCACACAGGCAAGGCCAAGTACTCTTCCATTTTCAACTATCCCACGATTTCATGGGCCGATATCGGAGCTATTGGCTGGTTGGTAGATGGCGCTGCCATCGTGAATCAGGTTTCTCTGCAGCGCACCAGTTATGGTCCATACAGCAGGGCTATGATCCGGATCTGCAAGGAAGAATCCTTCCACCAGAGGCAGGGCTATGAGATCATGATTGCACTGGCCAAGGGCACTCCGGAGCAGAAGCGTATGGCACAAGATGCCTTCAATCGCTGGTGGTGGCCTTCGCTGATGATGTTCGGGCCGTCTGATGCCAACTCTGAGCATAGCGCTCAGAATATCCGCTGGAAAATCAAACGCCACGGAAATGACGAACTCCGTCAGAAATTTGTAGATATGACTGTGCCTCAGGCGGAGTATCTGGGTCTCACCATTCCCGATCCGGATTTGCGCTGGAATGAAGAACGCGGGCACTACGATTTTGGTGATATCAACTGGGACGAATTCAATCAAGTCATTCGCGGCAACGGGCCGTGCAACAAACAGCGCCTTGAAGCCCGCAAAAAGGCCCATGAAGATGGTGCCTGGGTGCGCGATGCTGCAGTAGCCTACGCCCGTAAGCAACAAGAAAAATCCCGGACCGGAGAAGCAGCAGCCTGATTCAGGCCTCTTCTGTTGAACACCCTGCCGCGCCCCTCTTCACCGGGAGGCGCGGTTTTTTTTTGGGGTGGGGGATTAGGAGGCTCATCTGGTTGCCAGAAAAGCCTGCTTACTTGCGGAAGGGATAAATCACCTGTCTCCAGAAAGTCTTCGGAAAACGCTCCACGGAATCGAACCCGAGCGGAACATCACGCCCGTCGCGAGGTATGTAAGCTGAACCGAACAGATAGTCCCAGATGCTGAGACTGATTCCAAAATTCACCCCGTAGCTGCCTGCAGGCAATTCACGGGCGTGATGCCAGATGTGCATCGTCGGGCTGTTCAGCAGATACTTCAGCGGCCCCCAGGTAATCCGGATATTGCTGTGGTTGAGGTGACCAATAGCCAGTGTAATGATGTGCACGATAAAGAAATCCTGCAAACCGAAACCAATCATCGCCAGAGGGATGTACTGAAATGATTTGTAAACAATCGTTTCCATCCAGTGATACCTCAGGTGAGCAGCGAAGCCCATCTCCTGCACGCTGTGGTGAACCTTATGAAACTCCCATAGCCAGGGAACCTTGTGCAACAGGCGATGAACATTCCATGAGATAAAGTCAACCACCAGAAACATCAGCACCAATTGAACCCAACCTGGCCATGACTGCACATTGAGCGCTACCAGATTCTTGATGCCCATCCATCCGAGGAACGCATTAAAGGCCTCCACAGCAACATTAGAGAGAGCATTGTAACCAATCAGCGAAAAGAGGAAGAAGTTGAAGAACATGTAGAAACCGTCCATCCAGAAATCCTTGCGGATGGCCTGCTGACCGGTGCGCCATGGAAACGCCAGCTCGAGAAGCCATGCGGCCAGAGAAATACCCACCAGCCACCAGAAGTAGTTGTGCCAGGACGGATAAGCCATTTCACCAACCAGGTAGTTCCAGTACCCTGTATAACCATCCGTTATGGTCTTCCAGATATCCATAGCAATGAAGATTAGGATAAAAACTTCCGCAACGCATTCACCAACTCACGAGCACCCTGAAGTCCACTGGATCGCCACTTCAACTCGCCCCGGTGATAAATAACCAAGGTAGGCACTCCGCGAACGCCCACCTGCGAAGAAATGCCGGGATTGCGTTCCACATCAATCTTGAGGATCCTCACCTGATCGCCCAATACCCGAGCCACCTCGTCCAGAATGGGCATCTGAGCCTTACAGGGCTCACACCACGTAGCAAAAAAATCAACGAGCACCGGCTTCTCTCCCTTCACGATATCATGAAAGGTTTCTTTGACCGGAAGATCAGACTCATTCATTTCAATTCTATTTAACCACTTGCAAGCCTGCCTTTTTCCAGGCATCCATACCACCGAGGAGGTCATGAACTTCCCGAAACCCCATTTCCATGAGCGCTTTTTTGGCTGAGGCCGATCGCCCGCCTGCTGCGCAGTAGACATACACCGGGGCATTGCGGTCGATCTTGGACACCAAAGTCCTGAATGAGGGCTGATTCCAGTCTAAGTGAACCGAGCCAGCGATTTTACCCTGACTCACTTCACCGGGTGTCCGCACATCCAGAATAATAGCACCAGCCTCCTTCATCTGTTTACTGAATTCGACAGGCTGGTAATCGGCAAAGTCACCCGGCGGCTGAGTCTGAGCACCTGCAGGCAAAACACCCATCAAGAAGACCAGAGCAGTCAGAATTTGGATTGTAAGTGGCTTATTCATTTTTCTTGTTTGTGATTTTTCTCAGCGTTGTCCATGATCCCGCATTATGAACCTGACGGAAGCCCTTGCTGCGAAGAATGCGTTCGGCAGAGGCGCTGCGACTCCCGCTTCTGCAGCAAACAATGATGACAGCATCCTTGTTGAGTGAAGCCGCTTTAGCGTCCAACTGATCCAGGGGAATATTGACGCTGCCTCTGGCGTGACCTGAAGAGAACTCCGCTTTGGTACGGACGTCGATAATCCGGGCACCATGACGAACCAGCTCAGCGAAATCCACTTGAGTTCCGCCGCCCAATAACCTTCTGAAGAATCCGATCATAGCCTAGCCTTTTGGTTTTGAAGCAAAATAGTTCACATCCAGCCATGAACCGCCGTTATATACCTCACTCAGACCCTGACCAGCAAGAAACTGCAGGGCCTGACCACTCCTGTTGCCGGAAGCACAGCAGAGGATGATGGGCCTGCTCATGGCCCTGATCTCCTCCACGCGGTAGGGAATTTCCTGCAGCGGAATATGAATTGAGCCCGTGACATGTCCACCAGAAAATTCAGCAGTCGTGCGCACATCCACAATGGTCGCATTCGCATCGGTAATCCGTTTTTCCAGATCCATAGCATTGATTGATGAGAGCAAATTTCCGGCGCATTTCCGCCGTGCGCAGTAACCCAAGTCACAGACCGGGATGAACCCTGTCAGCCCACCAGCAATTCGATCCTGTTGCGCCCCAGCCGCAAGAGGTTCTTGCGCTCCATCTGCTTGAGCACCCGGGAAATGACCTCACGGGAGGAGTTCAACTCATTGGCCAGCTCTTGATGGGTGGTGTGGACCACAGCATTGGCCTGAGCCCTGGACTTATCGCGCAGGGCGTGAAGTAACCGGTCATCCAGCCGCTGAAAGGCAATGCCATCAATAGTCTGAAGCAACTCATCATACCGCCGCTGGTAGGTCAGCATCACGAATTGTTTGAACGATTTAAATACACTGGTCCACTCATCCATATACCTCACCGGGATCGCAAGGATCAGCGTGTCTTCCTCGGCTACTGCCCGCACTGAACTCCTGGCGTCCCGCATACAGCAGGTCAACGACATCGCGCAGGTCTCGCCGGGCTGAACATAGTAAAGTAATAATTCATTTCCATCCTGATCTTCGCGCATCACCTTCAGGGAGCCGGAAACAACAAGCGGCATAAACCGGATGTGCTGACCGATTTCCATCATGCGATCCCCTTGCCTGACCCTCATGATGGTGCCATGTTCCAGAAGAGCCGCCCTCGCCTCCTGTTCGCAGATATCCGGAAACAAGGACTGGAGCATCTGATCATTGATTTCGGCGATCTTCTTTTCCATGGAGCAAGTTTATGTCTACCTCACTCTGATTGGCTCACACCGTTGATAAATGGGCCGGATGGCAACCCCGGAAGGACCGGTGTGACTGGATTCCCGGGGCGGATATAAAATCAGTGACTCACATCAGGTCGCCTGAGGCATGAACTTTTTACCTTCGCCTTCGTTATTTTATCACCAATGAGCAACACGGAGTGGCCCCTCTGGGAGGTCTTTATCCGCAGCAAAAGCGGACTCGCACATAAGCATGTAGGAAGCCTGCATGCTTCAGATGCGCGCATGGCTATTGAAAATGCCCGCGATGTATATACGCGCCGCATGGAAGGCGTGAGCATCTGGGTGGTTCCCAGCTCGGCCATTACAGCCTCATCGCCCGACGACAAGGAGATTCTCTTTGATCCCGCGAACGACAAGGTGTACCGGCATCCGACCTTCTATGATATACCCGGCGAAATAGGGCACATGTAATGAATACAACGACCAGAACCGCTGTGCCTGTTGGCTTCCTGTTGCAGTTAGCTGACACCTCCCTCATTCTCGGACAGCGTCTTTCAGAATGGTGCGGGCATGGTCCCATTCTGGAGGAAGATATCGCGCTGACCAATACAGCGCTTGATTACATAGGACAGTCGACCAACCTTTACAAACAGGCTGCCCTGCTGGATGGCCGCGGGCAAGATGAGGATGACATGGCCTTCCACCGGGACGCCTGGGATTTCCGCAATTGCCTGATTGCCGAGTTGCCCAACGGCGACTATGGCTTCACCATCACGCGCCAGTTCCTCTACTCGGCATGGTACTACCTCTATCTGCAGCAGCTCCGGCAGTCACCTGATGAATTCCTCAGCGGTTTTGCAGAAAAGAGCATCAAAGAAGTCCGTTATCATCTTCAGCATAGTTCTGACTGGGTAAAGCGCCTGGGGGATGGAACGCCCGAGAGCCATGAGCGCATGGCACACGCACTCGCAGAAATCTGGCCCTTCACCGGCGAGTGGTTCACCCCCGCTGAAACCGAGCTCGAGGCTATCCGGTTGGGGTCAGCTCCCGATCCAGTGCCCCTCCGCAAGGAGTGGAGGAATCTGGTTGAATCTGTGCTATCGGAAGCCACACTGACCATTCCCGAAGATGGCTTCATGCATCTGGGCGGAAAAGAAGGACGCCATACCGAATACCTCGGCTATATGCTCGCCGATATGCAATTCCTCCAACGAGCCTATCCCGGTGCCAAGTGGTAACTATGATCAGCGAACAGGATATCTGGAATATCCTATCGGAAGTCCCTGATCCCGAGATTCCCGTTCTCAATGTGGTGGAAATGGGCATTGTCCGGGCAGTATCCGTTGCAGGTCCCCGTGTGGAAGTCACCATAACCCCCACCTATTCGGGCTGTCCGGCCATGAAAACGATCGAAGAAGATATCCTGGAAGTATTGCGCGAAAAGCACATCGGGGACTATGAGGTCAAAACAGTCTTGTCACCGGCCTGGACCACGGACTGGATGACGGATGCTGCGCGGGAAAAACTGAGGCAAACCGGCATTGCTCCCCCGGAACGAGAAAGTGCTGACAAAGCCCTGCTTCTCGGACGAGTGCGCACCATTGCCTGTCCGCGCTGCAGCAGCGTTCACACCCACATGATCTCTCAGTTCGGCTCCACAGCATGCAAGGCCCTCTACAAGTGTGATGATTGTCTGGAGCCCTTCGACTACTTCAAGTGCATCTGATTACCGGCGCTTTCCATAACCGTACGTTCGGAACTCGGGAGATGACACACTGATCACCCATCGGCTTTCCCGTTCCTTCGCAAGAAAACCCGGCTTATCATGTCCACATGGATCTTCCTCATTGTGCTGGTGGCTTACTTCGGTGCCCTGCTCATGATCTCCTGGCTGACCAGCCGAAAGGCCGACAACCAGTCGTTCTTCCGCGCCAACCGTTCAGCACCATGGTACCTGGTCGCCTTCGGTATGATTGGCACCTCCCTTTCGGGAGTCACCTTCGTTTCCGTACCCGGCACCGTAGGATCACAGGGCTTCCTCTACTTCCAGGTGGTGATTGGATACTTCATTGGATATTTCGTAGTAGCCGGATTGCTTCTCCCCCTTTACTACCGGCTCAATCTGACCTCCATTTACTCCTATCTGCTAGACCGGTTTGGCATGTATGCGTATAAGACCGGAGCGCTCTTTTTTATCCTTTCGCGAACCCTTGGCGCCACCCTTCGGCTGTTTCTTGTGATCAATGTATTGCAGCTCTTCATCCTGGATGATATGGGTATATCCTTTGGCACTACCGCCGGCCTCATCCTGCTGATGATCCTCGCCTACACTTTCAAGGGGGGTGTGAAGACGATTGTCTGGACTGATACCTTGCAAACCCTGTTCATGCTGCTCGCACTCGTAGTATGCGTAGCCATCATCCTCAGCCGCATGGATCTCTCGATGGCACAGGCCTTCAGTGCCATGACGGACGCGGGCTATACACGTTTGGGCGAAATGGACTGGCAGCATCCCCGCTTCTGGGTGAAGCAAATCCTGGGTGGCGCGTTTATCACGATTGCCATGACCGGACTGGACCAGGAGATGATGCAGAAAAACATCAGCGTGCGCACATTAGGCGATTCGCAGAAGAACATGATCTCATTCAGTGTGGTACTGGTGCTGGTCAATTTCCTGTTCCTTTTTCTTGGCGGCTTGCTCTACCTCTACGCCCAGGCTCTGGGGCTAGAGGTGGCCGGTGATGATCTGTTTCCAACGATCGCGATGGATGTGCTGCCGCCCGTCGTTTCCATGATCTTCCTGATCGGTCTTATCAGCGCCTTGTTTCCATCCGCAGATGGAGCCATCACCGCACTCACGGCCTCATTCAGCATCGATATCCTCGGAATCCAGCGGCGTGAAGACCTCTCAGAAAACCGCCGCACTGCGATCCGCAAGCGAGTGCACCTTGTTTTTGCTGCGGTCTTTCTGGTTTGTGTATTCTTTTTTGAATGGCTTGACAACAAGTCCATCATTGACATCCTGCTGGCCATAGCGGGATACACGTATGGTCCGCTGCTGGGGCTCTTCGCTTTCGGAATGTTCACCCGTAAAAAGCCTCAGGACCATCTGGTACCGCTGATCTGTATGGCAGCACCGCTGCTTGCGTGGATGATTGACCGCCATGCAGCCGGGTGGTTCGGAGGATACCGGTTTGGATTCGAGTTGCTCATTCTCAATGGCGCCCTGACTTGCGCTGGGCTGGCCCTTCTTCCAGCTACAAAGTCCGCCCGCGCCTGACCCCCGGTGCTTTGCCTAACTTTGTGCTGTGCAGTCCTCCCGCCTCATTGAAGAAGCCGTGGACCAGGTGTCCAGTCTTCCGGGCATTGGCCGGAAAACAGCGCTTCGGCTGGTACTGGATCTGCTTCGACGCAGGCCGGAAGAAGTCCAGCGTTTTGCTGACTCTCTGACCCGCCTTCGCGAGCAGGTTCGCTACTGCAATACTTGCCATAACCTAAGCGATGAGGACACTTGCCCCATCTGCCGAGATCCCCGCCGGGAAAAATCAGTCGTCTGCATCGTCCGCGATGTGCGCGATGTGATGGCCATTGAATCCACAGGACAGTATTCAGGCCGATACCATGTGCTCGGGGGAATTATCTCGCCGATGGAGGGTATTGGTCCGGGGGATCTGCGCATCGATAGTCTGATGGAACGACTTACCCGGGGAGAAGTCAGCGAGGCCATACTCGCGCTGAATGCCACTATGGAAGGAGAAACTACGGCCTTCTATCTCTTCCGGAAAATTGAACCGCTCGGTATACGCGTCACCAGCATTGCCCGGGGAGTTGCTGTGGGCGGAGAATTGGAATACACGGATGAAGTGACCCTCGGACGGAGCATTCTCCTCCGTACACCATACGAAGCCGTGCTCAAGCGATGAAACTCACGGTCATCATCGTCAACTACAATGTGCGCTACTTTCTGGGTCAGTGCCTGCTCAGCGTGCAGAAGGCGGCGGAAGGACTGGAAGTGGAGGTCTTTGTCGTGGACAATAACTCCGTGGACGGATCCGCGGCCATGGTTCAGGAGAAGTTTCCCTGGGTAAAGCTGATAGCCAACAGCGAAAATACCGGATTCTCGCGGGCCAACAACCAAGCCATGCGACTCGCATCAGGCGAATACGTGCTATTGCTCAACCCCGACACGGTGGTGCAGGAAGATACCTTCAGGCAAGTCATCTGCTTCATGGATGAACATCCTGACGCAGGAGGTCTTGGCGTGCGCATGGTCGATGGAAAAGGTAACTTCCTGCCCGAGTCCAAGCGCGGACTGCCTACACCTGCGGTCGCATTCTACAAGATATTCGGCCTTGCTGCGCTCTTTCCTCGATCACCGCGCTTCGGACGATATCACCTCGGAAATCTCTCCCCGGATGCAGTGCATGAAATTGAAATTCTCTCCGGAGCATTCATGCTCATGCGCCGGAAAACACTTGATCAGGTAGGTCTGCTCGATGAAGCCTTCTTTATGTACGGCGAGGACATTGACCTCAGCTGGCGCATTATCCGCGGAGGATGGAAGAACTATTATTTCCCCCACACGCGCATCATCCACTACAAGGGTGAGAGCACCAGGAAAGGGAGTCTGAACTATGTCTATGTCTTTTACAACGCGATGGTGATATTCGCCCGGAAGCATTTCTCCGAGCGACATGCACGCTGGTTTTCATTCTTCATCCACCTTGCCATCTGGATGCGCGCCGGTATAGCCATCCTCGCCCGGTTTGCGCGGGCAAGTATTCTGCCGCTTCTGGACACCGCCATTACCACCGTCCTTTTCTGGCTGCTCAAGGATGCCTACTCTGATTACACAGATATCCCATACGATACCGGACTGGTAATGGGCATCTTCATTCCTGCTATGGCCATCTGGCTTCTGGGCACATTCCTCGGAGGAGGTTACGACAAGCCGCTCAGACCTTTGCGGGTGGCAAGGCCACTGGTCATCGCATCGCTGCTTATCCTGACCATTTATTCACTGCTGCCCGAGCAGATGCGTTTTTCAAGAGCCTTGATGCTCGGCAGCATCGCTACGGTACTCATCGTGTTTGTGACCAATCGTATTCTGGTCAGCCTGCTCACTACCGGCCGGTCGGGATTACGTCAGCGTGCACTTGGACAAGTCGCTATCGTGGGCAAGGAAGAAGAAATACAAAGGGTGCGCGCCATCGTGGATCAAGTGCAGGTGCACTCGGTAGCATGGATTCGCGTTGCGCCGGGAAACACAACACCTGATGGCTATCCCGGTAATATGGGGCAACTGGAGGATATCATTCGCGTGCATAAAGTGAAGCAGGTCATCTTCTGCGCACGGGATGTGCCCTCTTCAGATATCATCAGCGCCATGAGTGCTATTTCAGATAAGGAAGTGGAGTTCAAGATTGCGCCCCCGGAAAGTCTTTACATCATTGGAAGCAATAGCATCGAGACCAGTGGAGATGTCTTTATGCTCGATGTCAATTCCGTGAGCAGACCCGCGAATCTGCGCAGCAAGCGCGCCCTTGACCTCGCAGTGTGTATTGCTGCTCTCCCCCTTCTGCCCTTCCTGGGCATCCTGACCCGCCGTCCAGGTGGCGTCATCGCCAACTGGTTGCGCGTACTCGGAGGAGCCCGCACATGGGTGGGCTTTGCGCCTGAAGAATCAGGAGTCGTTTCAGAAAATCTGCCGCGAATCCGGCCGGGGGTGCTTCATCCTTTGTCGCACTTTCCTGCACAATTTCATACAGACCTGCACATACGGAAGCTGAACAGCGTTTATGCCAAAGATTACCGCCTGCGCCATGACCTCCTCATTCTATGGCGTGGGGCGCTTAAGCTGGGCGGTTAGTGAGTAGCTACTTGTCCACCGCGCTTGCTGAGTGCATTTTCTTTGCCCCGGTATTCGAGCGCAGCCCGCACGAAAGAAACAAAGAGCGGATGGGGATTCATGACCGTGCTCTTGTATTCAGGATGGAACTGGCTGGCCACGAAGTACGGATGTCCCTCTAATTCAATCAGCTCCACGAGACCGCTTTCCGGATTGATTCCCACACACCGGAATCCGGCCTGTTCAAACTGTTCCTTGTAATCGTTATTGAACTCAAAGCGATGACGGTGCCGTTCATCAATCATTTCCACACCATAGGCCTTGAAGGCCTTCGATCCTTTTATGAGGCGACAGGGATAGCTGCCAAGACGCATGGTTCCGCCCTTATTCACGATTCGCTTCTGCTCCGCCATCAGGCTGATAACCGGATGCTGCGTGTACTCCTTCATTTCTGTGCTATGAGCATCTGCCAGACCCAGGACATTCCGCGCAAATTCAATGGTTGCAATCTGCATCCCAAGACAAATACCAAAGAAAGGAATGGCGTTTTCACGGGCATAGCGGATGGCTTCGATCTTGCCATCAATTCCTCGGGAGCCGAAGCCGGGAGCCACAAGGATACCATCCAGCCCACCCAGTTTCTCATCCACATTCCGGGCGTAGATATCTTCACTATGCACCCAGCGAATTTCCACTTGTGTCTCATTCGCCGCACCGCTGTGATTGAAAGCCTCGGCAATGGATTTATATGAATCCTTGAGCTCAACGTACTTGCCTACCAGGCCTATGGTAACTTTATGCCGGGGATGTTTGTAGCGCTCCAGGAATTCAGTCCATTTCCTGAGATCTGGTTTCTTTCTGGCTTTCACATGCAACTTCTCCAGCACCACCTCATCCAGTTTTTCTTCCATCATAAGAACAGGCACATCGTAGATGGTATCTGCATCGATGCTCTGGATAACCGCATTGGGCGTGACATTACAAAATTTGGCAATCTTATTCCGAATCTGCGGGTTCAGCTCATGCTCCGTGCGGCATACGAGGATATCGGGCTGCACTCCATTCTCCAGCAGAGTCTTCACTGAATGCTGTGTGGGCTTGGTTTTAAGTTCACCTGCCGCCGTGAGGTAGGGAATCAGCGTCAGGTGCACCACAATACAGTCCTCATCCTTCTCCCACTTCAACTGACGCACAGCCTCGATGTAGGGCAGTGACTCGATATCCCCGACGGTACCTCCAATTTCCGTGATCACAAAATCGAAGTTGTTGCGAGTTCCCAGAATCTGAATGCACCTCTTGATTTCATCGGTGATGTGGGGGATGATCTGAACGGTTTTACCCAAGTACTCGCCCCGGCGCTCCTTCTCGATAACGCTTTGGTAAATCCTCCCGGTAGTAATGTTATTGGCCTGTGAGGTGGGCACATTGAGAAACCTCTCGTAGTGTCCGAGATCAAGATCCGTCTCGGCACCATCATCCGTGACATAGCACTCGCCGTGCTCATAGGGATTAAGCGTCCCAGGGTCCACATTGATATATGGATCCAGCTTCTGGATAGTTACCCTATAGCCCCTGGACTGAAGAAGTTTGGCGAGAGATGCGGAGATAATTCCCTTCCCCAGAGAACTGGTCACACCGCCGGTGACGAAGATATATTTCGTTGGTTCAGACATGCCCGCAACGGGATCGTGGTTACGGGACACAAAGATAGCCTACCCGCTGCCCTCCAGACGGCCATGTGCATAATCCGTGAGAAAAGTCAGTTACCGATATCCCGGGTCAGACTTTCCACCACCTTGAACTCCTGAAAAAATTCCCTGGCGGTGATTCGCAGAATGGTGTATACGGGCAAAGCCAGAGCCATACCCAGCACACCACCCAGCGTGGCTGCCGCGAGAAATACGATAAAGAGTTCAAGAGGATGAACCTTCACGCTTGTGCCCAGAACCAGGGGCTGCAGGATCCAGTTGTCGATAAACTGAACCCCGGCAAACACCCCGATAATCTTGATGGACAGCGGCAGGATTGCCAATGTGGAATCTGCAGCCAGTCCAGTGGTAATCGCCACTACCAGCGCGAAAATTGCCGAGATGAGCGGACCGATATAGGGAATCACATTGGCCAGGCCGGCGAACACGGCGATCAGCAGGGCATTGCGAACCCCGAACACCGATAATCCGGCTCCCACCATCACCATGATGAGCACCACCTGAACCAGAAGTCCGGCAAAGTACCTGCTTAGCATTCTGTGAGAATGCGACAGGATGTTCTTGACCTTCTCCATATAGTGTTGCGGAGTAATGGTAAATACCATCTTATAGAAAAGCGAGCCATCTCTCAGAAAGAAAAAAGACATGAACAATACCGAAAAAAACCCGGCAACAGCATTACCTAATCCAGTGAGCAAGGTGTTCGCGGCGCCGGTGACATCCCGCAGAGACAAAGCGCCGGTGACCTCTTGAATCAGACTGCGGTAGAGGTCATCCGCACTGAATCCCAGACCGAGGTTATCCAGCCATGCCGAAAACGAATGAAGACGCACCTGAAACGAACTCACCACATGATCGGGATTCAGAGAGGAAATGACTTGGATTTCCTGGATGACCAGAGGCACAAAAAGAGCAACCAGACCAATCATCAAGGCGGCAAACAACGAAAGTGTAAGAAAGGCAGCCAACCAGCCGGGTAACTGCATGCGCCCGATCTTCCTTCGACGCAGCCAATTCACCAGCGGATCGCCGACAAAGCCCACCACTACAGAGATGACCAGGTAAATCAACAAGGTGCTGAACACATAGCAGAGCATCACAAGAGCAGCCGCACCGGCCAGCATCCAGAGGTTTCGGGTAGTTCTGGTCATGACACATATC
>CANGTU010000031.1 GCA_947456965.1 Flavobacteriales bacterium | reverse complement strand
CACCGGGCTTGTTTATTTGTTCGAACGCTGATCAGGCATTCAACCCGTCAGTGAATCACTTACGCTTTCACAAACTGCACTTCTGCAAACAGGCGCACATCTTCTGATACAAGGATTCCGCCTGCTTCGAGTGGTGCGTTCCATGACAGGTTCCAGTCGTTGCGGTTGATCTTGCCGTTCAGTGTGAATCCGGCTTTCAGATTGCCCCATGGGTCTTTGCCGATTCCGCCAAACTCTGCCTGCAGTGAAACGGGCTTGGAGATGCCGCGAATGAGGAGGTCGCCGTGCAATACGAAGTTCTCCTCGTCTTTCTTCTCAAGACGGGTAGAGGCAAAGGTGATTTTCGGGAAGTTGGCCGCATCAAAAAAGTCTGCACTCTTCAGGTGCCCGTCGCGCTGCTCATTATTGGTATTGACGGAGTTGATGTCAGCTTCAAAGCTGATTTTCGCAGTGCTGAAATCATCACCTTCGGTGGTTACTGATGCAGTGAATGTCTGAAAGTACCCGGTCACGTTGGTGATCATCAGGTGCTTTACTTTAAATCCGATTTCGCTGTGTGTAGGATCGAGGTTCCAGTTGGTTGACATGTGTGTGTTATTTTATGGGGCAAAGGTCAGCCTGCTGTGGTGCCGGTTTCATTGAACTAGATCAAGAAGTGCACGGGCTATTTGACCTGCGACATCACCACCGCATCAAACATCCGGTCACTCACCAGCCATCGAAAGAAGATAAACAGCCTGGCGAATTTGCCGGTGGCGTAGCGCGTGCGCGGACGTGCACTTCTTACTGCTTTTGAGATGGTGGCTGCTACGACTTCCGGGCCGGATGCATTCTTCTTGTCGTAATTGCGCTGGGAGGAGCGCTTCAATTTCTGAGCAAGTTCTGCGTATGCTCCGCTGCCCGAGCGTTCCATGAACGGGCCAAGCATGACGTCCTCGAACTCGGTTTTGATCAGTCCGGGTTCGATGATCACTACCTGAACCCCCGTGCCTCCAAGCTCCAGGCGAAGGCAGTCCGACCATCCTTCCAGGGCAAACTTGGTGCTGTGATACCATGCCCCCAGCGGGGTGTAGATTTTCCCACCCATGGAGGAGATATTGATGATCGTACCCGAACGGTTACTCCGCATGTGGGGCAGCACGGCCTGTGTGACCCGCGCCAGGCCAAACAGGTTGACTTCAAACTGTCGGCGCGCATCATCAATGGTGGTGTCTTCTACGGCGCCATAGATGGCATAGCCCGCATTGTTGATGAGGATATCTATCCGGCCCTCCGCCTGTATGATGTTATTCACGGCGGCGGTGACCTCTTCATCGCTGGTCACGTCCATCCGAAGCGCTCTTCCACCGGCCTCCTGGATGTCTTGCATTTCGGAAATGCGCCTTGCAGTTCCATACACGCGGTGTCCATCTCTAATCAGGCGCAAAGCCGTGGCTTTGCCAATTCCGGAACTCGCGCCGGTTACTAAAATGACTTGTTGTTTCATATCGGTTTAGTTATTCTGTGCACTAGCTTCTCCCTTCCTCATACTCCATAACGCACCATCAGCCACTCCTTCTCCGCCTCCAGATCGGTAAGGACCCCTCTGAGGATTTCACCACCGATGGCATCCATGGTGCGCACGAGATGAATGGCCTCACGCTCCGGATAGGGGATGGCCAGCCGTTCAAAGGCGCGTGTAAGTGCCTGCTCCAGCGGTTTCATCTTTTCATCCGGGCCTATATTCAATTCCCATTTCAGCTTGTATAGCAATCGCCAGAAGGGATATTGGCTGGTGGGCACTTCGAAGGGGATGGCAATGGCTTGTCGGATCATGCTGCGGGCATCTTCCTCCGTGAGTAAGTGCTCATAAAGCATATGTATGCGCTCCTCTCCGAGGGTCATTACGGCCTTAAGCAGCCCTTCTTTGCTCCCAAAATGCCTGAATATGAGCCCTTCGGATACACCAGCCGCCTGGGCCACGTGGCGTGTAGTTGTGGCGTGATAGCCCTCATCTGCAAAGAGTTGGAGGGCAGTGGCGAGGATTGAGGTTCGGCGCTCAGAGCTCATGAGTGAGTAATCGCTTACAAATATATGACAACATGGGTAAACGAGGGTGTGATTGCCTCCGGCTGGCCTCGAATAACTGGGCCGGTTTTCCCGAAACCGGATGAGATCAGGGAAGGGGGATGTACTCAAACCGTTGGATGACCACCTCGTGCTCCATGCCATTTGAAGGGCCATTGGCGAGGTAAGCGAGGGTCCAGAAGTTCATGCGTGCATTTGTCGTAGACCCCGGTGCGGGTATGACGACCGGGAGCGAGGCCAGACCATTCTCATACTTGATGCGCGGTGGATTATCGAGTCCAAACTCCCAGGTGGCAAAAGGGGCAGCATTCCGGAAATCTGTGCCCCGATAGCTGGCCCATGTGATGAGTGTATCGGTCCAGTGGAAGACATGAGTCGATACACCCTGAATGTACGCGGGATTAACAACGGCCTCGTGAGATCGCTCGGGATAATACGTGCCGAAGAAAACGGGCTGAACGGACATTGTAAGGGGATAGATATCGTCCTCGTTGCCCCATTTCGAGAACTCAATATCCACCTCACTGTTGGCTTGTTCGTAGAAGGTGTTATTGTCCCAGGTGAATAACCCAAGGACCACATTTGAAGCAAACTGGAGGGGATCGGCCTGGATGGTGAATGCATAGGTACCATAACCCATCGTGTCTTGTGAAATCACTTCAGAGGAATACCATTGGCCGTCATCTCCGCGCAAGATGGACAAGTGAAGGTATCCGAGTTCATCGACCCACACATTCTTGTACGCCTTGGAAAAATGATTCGGTCCGGGGCCATTAAATCCTGATTTCACATCCCACAGGAGGCCAGAGAAGTGAACAATGTCGCCTTTCCGTCCCAGCACATCATCGGGTTCGGACTGGTGGCACGAAATAGCCATCAGGATGCCGAGCAACAGAAAGGGTAATGCGCGCCTGGTGTTCATCGTGCGTTGAAGTAAAAGGTTTGGCTGGAGCTCCCGAGCATAATGGTAAAGTGACCTTCCTCAGTAACGGGTTTCATGGCTTTGCCAATAAATGCGAGGTCATCGCGTGTGATGCGGAAATGGACTTCGCGCTGTTGTCCGGCTCTGATATCCACCTTGGTGAAATCACGCAACTTGCGCACGGGAGGGGTAATGCTGGCGTAATCATCCCGGATGAAGAGCAAGACACTCTCCCGGGTATCTCGTCCACTCAGATTGCGAATAGTTACGCGCACATCGAGCGTATCGGCCGACGTTAGCGTATCATGTGAGAGGCTGATACCTGAATATTCGATGTCACTGTATGAGAGTCCATGCCCGAATGGCCATTGCGGCCGGAAGGCATGAAACCCGAAGCCCGGATCTACAGCTTCCGTTTGTTTGTGATCGTAGAGGATCAGGTCATTCACGTACCTGGGATAGGTAAAGGGTAGCTTGCCCGATGGGTTGGTGATGCCCATCAGGATATCGGCTATGGCTTCGCCGCCGAAGTCTCCAGGTTGGTAAGCCATGACAACAGCGCTGCAGGACTCCGCGATTTCCCGGACTATAAGTGGCCTGTTTTCGACCAGAACGAGGACCACGGGTTTGCCCGTTCCGAGCAACCTCTGCACGAGCTCCACCTGCGCAGCGGGAAGGGTGAGATCCTGAATGTCACCCGGCTTTTCAGTTGATGGCTTTTCCCCGATACACGCCACAATCACATCGCATGAAGTGGCCAGTCGCTCAGCGTCTGAGATATTCGTAAGGCTGTCAGTGGTGCAGCCCTCAGCATAAGTGACGGTCGATCCCGCCCGCTTGCGGATGGCCTCAACGATGGTGAGTCGGGTGGTGTCGTCAAATGAGGAATCGGTGCCTTGCCAGGTTCGACTCCAGGCACCATTCAGCATTGTCATGGAATGCGCAGCCGGTCCCGTTACGAGTATGCGGGCCTCCTGCGAGAGTGGCAGAATATCACCAGGATTGGAGAGCAGGGTGATGGCTTCCAGGGCAACAGACTTGGCCAGGGCCGCATGTTCTGCGGAGCCGAATTCAGGGAAATCCTGAACGGACGGAATCGCGGCTTTGCGAAGTATACCGAGCCGTTGCTTGAGCCGAAGGATGCGCTCAACAGATACATCAAGCCTCGATTCGGGTATGCGGCCTTCTTGCACGAGCTCTACGAGATAGCGCGTGAAGTCGTAGTCATTGGGAACCATGCACATGTCAATTCCTGCCATCACGGCCATATACACGGCCTCCTTCAGATTGGGCGCTACGCGGTGGTTCGCATGCAGCTTGATCACATCTTCCCAGTCGGTCACTGCTACACCTTCAAATCTGAGTTCATGGCGGAGCAGGTCGGTGAGGATGGTATGATCGGCATGCACGGGCACACCATTCAGTTCTCCACTATTGATCATGATACTGAGAGCGCCTGCTTCGATGGCCGCCCTGAAGGATGGCAAGTAGATCTCCCGGAGCTCTCGCTCTGGGATGTAAGCCGGAGTGCGGTCTTTGCCCGTACGTGCACCGCTGTAGCCGAGGAAGTGCTTCATGCAGGCAGCCACATGATCAGGAGCGACGGGATACGTTTTTGCACCCTGATAGCCGCGGATGCAGGCCTGTCCGAAGACCGAGCAGACGTAGGGATCTTCTCCATAGGTTTCGAAATAACGCGACCAAAGCGGATTACGCGCTACATCCAGTACCGGGGAGAAATTCCATGGAATCCCCGCTGCACGTGTTTCATAGGCAGTGATTTCTGCCGTCTGCCTGGTCAGCTCGGGATTGAATGTCGCAGCTTGTGCGAGTTGATGGGGAAAAAGTGTTGCCTCGCTCACATAGTTGGCGCCATGAATAGCGTCAATTCCATAGAGGACGGGTATTTTGAGCCGTGTCTCAGTGGTCGCAACCTCCTGGATACTTCTGATGATTTCAAGCCACTGTGATCTGGGATAACTGTGTCCTCCGCAGTTCAGGATGGAGCCGACATGATACTCTACAACAGCTTTCCGAAGCTTTGCGGAATCGATCCGGTGCGGTTCATGGAGTTGGTAAATCTCTCCGATACATACCATATCAAGGTTGAGCTGGGTCATTTGCCCGGCCTTTTCCTGTACAGTCATGGCATCGATGAGTTCGAGGACATCAGCATCGGATCCTGTATCCGATGGTATTTCCTTGTGCTTGCATCCGAAGGATGTTATGAGCACGAGAAGGGAGAGGAAAGCCAGATAATTCTTTTTCATCCTGTTCAGTGGTGTACCTGAATACCGCCCCATAATGCCGGTGTAGTGTTGAAGCCTTCTGTACCTGTTGAGTTCCATCGGTGCTGAATGACCCTGCGACCGTCGTCTCCGCTCATATCCAGGGCCAGTTCGAGATCATAAAGGGAGCCGCTCTGCCAGGGGCTTTCACCCATGTCTTTCCATGGTATAGCGGCTTCTACGATGTAGCCGGCTGAAGTAGCACGGGTTGCGATAATGGCGTTAGTGAGGATAGTATTCCTGGTCCAGTGATAACATACTGGGTCCTTGCCCAGCCGTAATCCGAGATGCACATCACCGGGGTAGAAAATGAGTCGGCGAGGAGAGGATCCACTCTTAGTAGATATGGCAATTTCAATAGCGTCTCCATTCCAGAGCTCACTCGCGGATCGATCATTGACCAGCGGTGAAGAATCAATCACTTCTGCAGCGAGGTAGAGGTATTCAGCATCGCTTCGCACGTGAATGACTCCATCTGGCAACAGAGCGGGAGTGCCGCCCCATTCACCTGCGGAGAACAGTCCATCTGCCATGGGCTGTGGACCGGTCGCCATGGTCAGTGTTTTCCTCCCGGATGAAGCTACCGGAATGATCGCTATATCATCGACATAAACACGTCCGCTCGATTCGAACTGGAAGATGACCTGCTTGATGGATGTGATATCCACATCACGCGCATCAAAAGGGAATGCGGATAACGGCAGAATGACTCGGGTCCATGTTTCCGTTACTACTCCTCCTTCAATGCGGTCACTGGTGGTTCCGGTCCAGGCCTGAGCTCCCGCGAAATCTTCGAAGCCCACGGCCCAAGGTAGCCCGCGGGACTGACCTTGTTCCATCCGAACCCGAAATGAGAGAGCCGCAGTGTCCAGGATGGATTCAAAGTTCTTGCCCGACCAATTATCCCAGCCGATGCCCATGCCTATCCATGAACAGCCACCGCCGGGTTTATCCCAGGCAATGCGCAGCGAGGATGCGCCAGTATATGCGAGCACTTGCTGATTCGTTACCTGAATACAGGAGGGAGAGGGGGTGTACCAAAGTTCAGAGGTGAGCTGCTCATCATATATGGATGAGGAGTAGAAATCCCGGATATGATCGTGTGCTGAGTCCTCAGGTGCATCATACAAACCCATGTGCTTGGGCTGCACGCATCCAGCGAGCGTGATCAACAGAAAGGTGAGGATATGGCGAGTGGTATCGGGCACAGCGAATCAGGGAATCAGCGGACTTCCTTCAGTGAAGAGTAGGTAGTCCAGGTATGCATTGGCATATCCGGAATTCGGATTGGCCAGAAAGAGCGCTGAAACCTGCATGAGCTTATGCGGCTCATGGATGCCATTGCCCAATGCTGCAGCGGGTTGCCCGTTGATCAGGGTGGGTATATCGGCATAGCGGATGGAGTATTGGTTCCATCCATTTTCGGCCATCGCAATCTCGTAAGAGTACATATCCTCATTATTGGAGTATGCTCCATCGCCGTTGTCATCCTCGCGGAACTGAAACAGCATGATGCCATTATTCAAATCAGATGGCTTGAAGAGCATGCTGTTGAAGAATACTTCAGCTGGATTCTCGCTGAGGTTGAAGGTGGTGCCGCCATAAGCTACAGCAGGCATGTGGATGAGTGCAATGAGCCAGTCCCAGTTGACGGTTCCTCCTATGTCGAAGTAATGGGTTCCCTGGGCGGATGCGCCTTCATCATCAATCGTAAAACTCATGTTGGCGCCTGACTGGGAGAAGGTTACCCAGCCCGGGTTAGTGCCGCTTTCAAAGTCGCTCAGCAGGAGTCCGGGATGGTTGGTCACACCGGTAACCAGCACGGTATCCCTCAGGGTGTCCGGCTCATTGTCAAACGTGAGTTCGACCGCGCATAATTCCGGCCTGAACATCGGAAGTAAAGTGGTAGTACCATTCCACGTGGCATTGCTGGCGTCCAGAGTGTTCGAGAAATCACTTATTTCCTTGATGGCGCCTGTCTCAAGTCCGGTGATGCGCAGGGTCCAACTGATATTTTTGGTGAATTCGGCGGTGAAGGCCGTGGTTTCTCCGGTGCTGAAGTCGACAGGGTCATTGGAGATCTGAAGTGGACTGATGACGGCAAAATCACCATAGAGATCATTTAGTGAGGGGCCGTCAAATTCCTCATCGACTCGGCAGCCCGAGAGAGCAGTGATGACGAGTAATACGGAGATGATGGATCGGATTATCATGGTCAGAACTTCATTTGAAATACCCATACGAGTTGGTTCATGGTATAGGGTGAAACAGCGGCGAGCTGGTCGTTGTTGCGAAAGCTATTCCATTGTGTGCTCACGAAGGCGGAGTCACTGAAGCGATAGCGGATACCGGCTCCGGTCAGCGTTTCAGTGCCATCTACCTCGTATTCGCTGAAGTTGAATATTTGGGAATATGCATCCCGCATGGCGGTGAATTCGGTACCCTGATAGGTGATTTGCTGAAACCCGACCAGCAGATCAAGATGGGTGAATATCTCGGCCTCCAAACCTGCACTGTACAGTTGAGTGCGCAGGTCAACGCCCTGCACGCGCCCTTCTTCGGGCCTGTTGGTTTGATCACTGCGCATGCTGCCGGAAAGGGTGATATGCTTCTTCCAGTCTGCAAAGAGGGCGTGTACGAGGAGTTCTGACCGGATATCGGTGCGGGTGAATGTCCGGGCCCGGAGCGTGCCCTCTCCGCGCATTTCCTGCAAATCAGACCGGGAGGCTTCCAGGCGGACCGGACTGTCTTTTTTTTCATAGGCCAACGTGATGACAGTGCCCTGACGATTAGGAGTAGCATCGCCATAGGGTGTGATATTGTCATACCGCGGAGCAAATTGCATAAGGGAAGGGGAAAGCTGCATCATGCAGAGGGTGGATTCCCGCATCAGATCCACCATATTCAACGGGCGCAGGACTTGATCATTGGTTATGCGCGAATAGGCAATGGGCGCGGCATCATAACGAATGCGCTTGGTCTGCGCACCCGGAGAGCGGAACTGAGCATCTATCATCTTGGCAAGGGCAGTAATGCGGATGCCTGTTTTTTCATGGACTGCTGTCAGACTGGCTTCGGTGAATTGACCGGTGATTTCAGGAGCTTGCGGATCTTCGCGGTAGTAGGTTCGTGACCGTCCGGATTCCGCATCGATCGACAGGCGGACAGTTTTCAAAGGGACTTCGCCATGAAGCGTTCCTGTCAACACAGGGTTGTGAAAGGAAACGGGATTGCGCGAGGTCCCTGCAACGTCATAAAGGTTGGCGTAGTTCAGTCCTGCTCGGAGATACTTGCTTTGAATGAGGGATATGCTGAGCCCGCTGAACAGCCTGTCATGGGTCGTGACGAAATCAGCTGGAGCAATACGCGATGTCATGGCATGCACCTGCAGCTCATCAATCCACTTGCTGAAAACAAGCCCAAACTCCGCTGACGCTCCCTGTTGTCTCCAGGCTTGATCGAAATTGTAAAAGTGATCGTAGTTGAGCAGGTCGGCCTGCTGCGCAAAAAGGAGTGGCATGCTCGAAACAACTTCCTGATCCGGATTCCAGAGGGTGTAGCGCGTCATCCGGTAGTTGATGTCGCCAAGCTGATACCGGATGATGTTGCCAATAACGCCCTTGACGTAGAGCTGGCGCACATCGAAGGTGACACCTGAACCCCAGAAGCCTCCGTAGTCATTGCGCACGCGCACCATGCCGAGCACTTCGGTATTCGCATTCGGGCGGATTTGGACGCCGACATCCACAAGCACATGCCCACTGTGGAGTTTACGCGCTGTTACCGTGTCCGGTACCGGAGTGTCCTGCCGGAGATCATCACCGTAGAATACGGATCGCCCCAGGCCGGTAAAGGTCACTTTCCGCTTTTCCTGCGCATGCACTCGCGATGTCAGGAGTACCAATGCCGGGGCAAGAAGAATCAGGATCAGGGAGGTTCTCATCAGAAGAAGGCCTTGAGTTCGACAGAAATTTCGCGCCCCCTGAACCGGTCCAGTTCAAAGCTGTGGTCGCGGAAGAAATACCAACGGTGCCTCAGGTAGAGCCTGGCATTCCTGCCCAGATCAACGTCTGCTCCACAACCCACACCTTCGCCTGCCTGATTGCGCGGACGACGTGTATATTCGTCAATATCCGTCAGGTAATTGCCGAGGGTGCGCTCATAGCCGTAGTAAGCATTGAGCAGGATAGACGGCGTGATTGCTATATACAACTCGGATTCGATGACGTACTGGCGGATATAGGCTTTTTCGTTAAAAATGGTCACGGGCGACCAATCGCGTGAACTGCTGTTGGCCTGAACTAAGGTGAACAGGTAAAGATCCTTTCCCTTGACGGTAGTATGGTATTTCACCTGGGCCTCCATCATGTTGAAATGCTTGCGGTGTATCACAATGCCGGAGCTGTCATCGCTCAGTTGCACAGTCTGGAAAATGTCCCGGTAGATATCGGAATAGCGCTGGTAAGGTCCCACGTTCGCGGGAAAAACCCATCGCCAGAAACGGGAACGAATCACCTGATTCACGGGATTGGAATAGGTGATCACAGGGGCCGCCGGAGTGAGCTCGGAAGATGTACCGAGGCCACCGCTGAAGCGCACGCTGCGGGATCCTGCCTGTACATTCAGGTTAAGGCCCTGCCTGTTATTCGTCATTTGCCCGAGACGCACCATGGAACTGCTGAAGGGCTGCAGTACCGCCGAACTTCCAATACTGCCTGCAGGCAGGTCATTGGTGCGGAACTCATAGGTCGAGGTATTCCAAAAGACAGCGGTGTTATTGACAACATCAGGACTGATCCGGAAGTAATGGAGTTCAATTTGGGACTTGCCCTTCATCTCTGGCGTGGCCAGTTTGAACTGCATGGCTTCTCCCCACCTCGAGTGATGGATCGGACTGAAGTACTTGCCTGCCCCCAATTCTCCTTGCAGCCGGAAGCCGTCATGCTGAAAAGAGAATTCCGCAGTGACCATATTGAAACCATAGGATTGAATCGAAAGGCTATCGGCAGAAGCCAGTCCATTAAATGTGTTGAGGCTGATAAACGAGTGATCACCGAACTCTTTTTTGACCTTGGCACCATAACTGAAGTTAGGTGTGCGGGAAAACCCACCATTGAGCTCGGTTTTTCCTCCGAGAACGGCAAATGATAACCGACCGGGCAACTGCTTGCCCTCTATGATGACGCCATCAAAAGCGCGGTTTCCCCAACGCGCATCCTGGCTGATGGAGCCCTGCTCAAAGTACTCGTTGTATCGCCCGTCCAGCCCGCGGCCGACAGGGTCCCAGGGATTCCGCTCGTAAAGTATAAACCGGTTATATCCCTTCCATGCGGCCATGGTGAGATCAGACATGGCAAACCACTGGATCCCACCCGCCCGCACGGAGATCTGACCCAGCGATGTTTCAAAATTTCCGTACAGATTGATCCCGAGATTGAGCCCAAGGTTCCCGCCCAGTCGGGCTCCCAGCAGCGGCCGGTCAAGGGGTGGCCGGTCGGCATCGGCTACCTGGCCACCATAGGCGGGCGAAATCATACCATCCAGGAACTGAAACATCATGAGGTCAAAGCCCCAGCTGGTTTTGTCGGAGGTCTTGCCGCCTGCATTAATCAAGAGATTGGGGAGCTGGCTGTCATCTCCAATGAACAGGTTACGGGGAAGCGCTGTATCTCCGATCACCGGATTCAACAGGTACGGATCATACTGACGCTGGTAGGTGGCAAAAAAGCGATAGAATCCGGAAATCTGCAATTGGCGGAGCCCTCCTGGTTCTTTCCTGGGGAATAGTCCGATATCCGAAGTGGGCCGTGGAATACTATCGTACTGGGCAACCAGATTCGAGGATGCCAACAGCAATATGAGAAGGCTGGAAAATATCCCGGGGACCCGCATGGTTGACAGTTCGCGACGAATCTAACCCTTTTTGTTAAATCCACAATAAGTAGAAAGAGCTCATTCAGGGTTCATTCTTTTAAAGCTGATGGCCCTTGCCGGTGGTGCGTCTTCCGGACGCGGAATGACGTAAAAGGGAATGTTCGTGTAAGCGTAATGGTTTTTCCCGTCATAGGCGAGCAGGAAGAGCCTGTACGGACCTTCCTGGGCAGGGGCCCGCATCGAAACAGAGTTGCCGTTCCTCCTGAGTGCTCTCGAGGATACGGGAGTTGGCGCGGATTCCGCATCCCCGCCGGACCGGATGTCGGTGCTCTCAGGGATAATCATCCAACGGTAGGCCAGTGGATCGCCATCGGGATCCGTGACGTCAGCCACAATATCCATCCGCTCTTCAGCCGTGACGCGGATGAATTCACCTTTCACCAAGCGATTGATGGAAGCCGATTGAATCGTCGGACAGCGATTGGCCGGCGGAGATCCCCGCCACAGGGTGTGCAGGATATCAATGGCTTCACTGGATTCCTGACGATCAGAAAACAGGCCATACCAGGTGGCCGTTGTTTCCTGCTTTTGTCCCCAAAGGAAGACGTATGAGCCCACGCACTTCTCTGTATCAGATGCGATAAAGTTCCTGTAGCGGGCCTCATAGGATGAGGCTTTCTCTGAACTGCTCTGCTCAACCGGTGCACCCCAGGCCGTGCGCTCTACTTCCCAGTGGCCGTTGGGGCCCCATTCGGTAATCATATAAGGTCCTTGCCAACCGGCCTGCCGGATACCCGCCTTTACCTTGCCCAGGTCGCCGTATGTATTGATGCCATAGATATCAATGTGCGGCGCACGCTCTCTGATCAGACGCACTTCCTCCGGGTCCAGGCCAGCAGTAACGGTGCATGTGGGATGGTTAGGATCTGCTTCATGAATCATCCTGGCAATATCATTCACCGCATACCATACAGAGGTGTTGGTGTAGAACAGGTCCACCTCATTGCCAATACCCCAGAGCAACAATGCGGGGTGGTCCTTATAAGCCATAACCACCTTACGAAACCCCTCCAACTGGCTCCGGACTGCAGTTGTATCGCTGTAGTCAAATCCATGGCGCTCATGCTGAACCCACAAGCCCAGCATGACCGTGAGACCCCGGGCATAGGCTTCATCGAGGATCTCACCGGCATGGTCAGTGCTCCAGGTGCGGATGCTGTTCCCTCCGATTTCTACGAGCTTGTCGAGGTTGACATGCCCTCCCGCCCCCCGCACATAGTAGGGCTCACCGTCTCGGTATAGCTGCCAGTTGCCGGATTCGCTTTGTCGCACATCGACCTTCACAGCCTGGGCGTGAAGCTGCGAATGGTCCCACCAGCAGGTCAGGATCAGAAAGGCAAGAAGTGTGGCAAACCGGTTCATGGAAGGATGGATCTAAAAGTCAAAGGCAAAGCCTTTGGCACGGGCAGACTGGAATTTCTTCCTGTCAAGGGAATAGAGCAAGGACGGGCGGTGGGATACGTTCTTCTGCGTTTCGTTGAGCTGCCTTAGAAATGGCGCCCCGGAAAGCTTCTTCCGGAAATTGCCTTTGTCAAAGCGCTTGTTCAGTACACACTCAAAGAACTCCTGAAACTGCGTAAGGGTGAACTTCTCGGGAAGCACCTTACTCCAGATATCCTCCGTCAGCACAAGAGTCTTGAGATCTAGCACGGACCTGTCCAGGATTTCCTTGTGGTCAAAGGCAAGCCGTGGGATACGGCTGATCGGATGCCAGCGGGTTTGACGAGCCCAGGAAGAGGCATGGGGCGATAGCTCCGTAAACTCCACCAGCGCGAGGTATGCGACCGTGATAACCCTTCCGAGCGGATGGCGATCCACCTTGCCGAAGGTATGAACCTGCCTGATCGGAATATCGGTCAGGGAAGTTAAGTCCATAAGCACCCGATTGGCCGCAGAATCAAGATCCTCATCAGGATACACAAGATCTCCAGGCAGCGCCCAGAAATTCTCAAAGGGCTCAGAGCCCCGCTGAATCAGCAGCACCTTGAGCTCTCCGGCATGGTAGCCGAAAATCACACAGTCCACCGAAAACGCTGACTTGAAGAAGTCGCGGATGGGGATGGCATACATGTCATCCCCCTGAATCAGGGATCGGGATGCGGGCATGGGATGGTTCGGATCTCTTTTGACCAAATGTAGGTACCCGGCAGAAATATGCAGGTAACATTTTGTATAAAATACAATAAGTGTATCTTGGCACTTTCAAAACGACTACTTTAACATAACGACCCATGAAACAAGCTCTACTTTTTGTGATGGCTTTCGTGCTCGCGACAACAGGCTTCGCGCAGCAACATACCATCACGTTTCTGGTGGACATGAACAATGTCGCCGACCCGTTTACCACCCCTGAAGTAAACGGCAATTTCAACGGCTGGTGCGGGGGATGCGCTCAGATGGCGGATGGAAACAACGATGGCATCTGGCAAATCGACGTCCAACTCGAGCCAGGTACCTACGAATACAAGTTTGCATACGATTCTTGGGCAGGACAGGAAAGCCTCATACCGGGATCGTCCTGCACGATTACTACGAATGGGTTTACGAACAGGTCACTCGTAGTCACCGGCGATGCCGTGCTTCCTGTAGTATGCTGGGGCGCCTGTGAGCCCTGCGAGAGTATCGTCAACTACGACGTGACTTTTCGCGTAGACATGAGTCAGGTGGCAGAACCCTTTAATACACCTGAAGTCAACGGCAGTTTCAACAGCTGGTGCGGCGGATGCGCTCCCTTGAGTGATACAGATGGCGATGATATCTGGGAAATTACGATTCCTCTGCAAGCAGGTACCTATGAGTATAAGTTCGCATTCGACTCATGGTCCGGACAGGAAGCGCTTATACCCGGAAGTCCATGCACCATCACGACGGATGGTTTTACTAACCGCTTACTGACTGTATCTTCCGATGTCACACTGGATCTGGTTTGCTGGGGCTCCTGTGAGGCCTGTCAGGGCGGTGATCTGGTTGATGTAACATTCCGGGTGGATATGAATGAAGTAACCGCTCCCTTTATGACTCCGGAGGTGAATGGTAGTTTCAATGGTTGGTGTGGTGGCTGCGCGCCGATGAGCGACGAGAATGGTGATGGTGTATGGGAACTGATCATCGCACTGCCTCCGGGAATGCATGAGTACAAGTTTGCCTATGATGCGTGGGCCGGTCAGGAAGAACTAGCTCCGGGCGGCTCGTGTACGATCACAACTGGGCCCTTCACAAACCGGGTCGTTGAAGCAACCTCAGATGTTGTGCTCCCCATCGTTTGCTGGGGAAGCTGCGGCGCATGCAACGACCCACAAGGGCCGTTCAATGTCTTGTTCAGCGTGGATATGAATGAGGTTGAAGAATCATTTACCACCCCGGAGGTGAACGGCACGTTCAATGGCTGGTGCGGAGGTTGCGCCCCAATGAGCGATGCCGATGGTGATAATGTCTGGGAGCTGGTCATTGCCCTACCGGCAGGCCTCCATGAGTACAAATTTGCCTATGACTCCTGGGCAGGTCAGGAGGAGCTAGCCGCGGGCAGTATTTGTACGATGACAACCGATGGTTTCACCAACCGGGTAGTCAACGTCGCTCAGGATACGGATCTTATGGTGGTATGCTGGGCACAATGTGGCCCTTGCACCATCAACGTCAGCGAAGTAAATAAGGATACGGCGTTCACGTTGTTCCCCAATCCGGCAAGCGACCTGCTGCAACTTGATTTCAGCACAATGCCCTCATCGCAGCTTTCAGTCCGTGTGATAAATCTCAGCGGTGCTTGGGTTTGTACAGCTCCTGTAACCGGCCTTCGCCACAACCTTGATATATCGGGGCTCGCTAATGGCCTGTATATGGTGCAGGTGATTTCTGAATCCGGGATCCAGACGAAACCCTTTATGGTCCAACGATAATTCGCCAACAGGAACAGAAAGGACCCGCCCAGTTATCGAACCTGGCGGGTCCTTTCTTTTTTCAGAATATTGCTTCCCGGGAATTGCTCCTGAAGTAGTTTGCACACCATCACGCTTTAACCTTCACCATGAGCCAAAATCATACACGAACGGGCGCTCTCGTTTCCATCATCTCTGTGTTCTTCTTTTGGGGCTTTGTAGCGGCCAGCAACGATATCCTGATTCCGGTATTCAAAGGGGCACTGGAGCTTTCGCAGGTGGAATCACAGATGATTTCATTCGCATTCTATGTGGCCTACACCGTTGGCTCTCTGATCTACTTCGGTATATCACGGATCAACAGACAGGATATCCTGAACCGCATCGGATACCGCAACGGACTTTCACTGGGCCTCATCATCTCAGCGCTCGGAACTCTGCTCTTTATTCCTGCCGCCAACAACGCGTCTTTTCCCTTGCTCATTTCGGGATTGTTTATCGTTGGACTGGGCTTCTCGCTGCAGCAAACGGCAGCGAATACCATCATGATCGTGCTCGGTGATCCGGCAAGGGCATCACAACGGCTGAGCATGGCTGGTGGTATCAATAACATCGGGACTACCATCGGTCCGGTGATCATCGCCTTCGCCATCTTCGGATCGGCCTCGGCAAATTCAGTCAACCTGGACCTGCAGAGCGTGAAGCTCCCCTATGTGGCGCTGGGAGCAGCTTTTCTGATTGTAGCGGTCATTTTCCGGTTTTCCTCCGTACCGGACCGCATCGAGGCCATTTCCAATCAGCCCGCTGACGCCCCCGAAGTGCGCTCCAGTCCTTTCGCTTACCCGCAACTGGTGATGGGTATGATCGCCATTTTCGTTTACGTGGGCGTGGAGGTCTCCACGGCAAGTAATCTGCCTGAGTTTATGCGTGTTCACCTGGGCATGGAAAGCCATCAGGTGACTCCCTATGTGTCGCTGTTCTGGGCGAGTCTGATGATCGGCCGATGGACGTCCGCGGCAGGTGCATTCGGTATCGGACCGGAAGCAAGGATGAAGCTGAACCTGGTCCTTCCATTTATCGCATTCGCCATCTTCCTGCTCGTCAACTTTATTGCGGGTTGGGATGTGACCATTTTTTACCATTACCTGTTCCTGATCCTCGTGCTGCTGGCTGCCGACAGCATCAGCGAAGGGAAGCCCGCCCGGCAATTGTTGCTTTACAGCATGCTGGGTATCGGGGCTCTTGTCATTGGTATCCTTGCTGATGGCATGATAAGCGTGTACGCCTTCATCGCTGTCGGACTTTTCTGCAGCACGCTCTGGCCCTGCATATTCACACTGGCCATCCATAATCTGGGCAGGCATACCAACGAAGGTGCCAGCCTGCTGATTATGATGATCATGGGTGGTGGTGTCATAAGCGTCCTGCAGGGATACCTTGCCGATAATAGCCTTCTCGGTATTCAACACTCCTACTGGGTGGGCGTGGCGTGTTTTGTCTATCTGGCCTGGTACGCCTGGCGGATGCGCGGTATATCCTTCTCTTCGATGAAGCAAGAAGGACACTGAGCAGCCGACGTCCTGTTTCCGGGAAATCCGGACGAACTTTGACGCCATGTCTTCTGCCACCATCAAGTCTATTGCCCGTGAACTGGGATTCTCATTCTGTGGTATTGCACGGGCTGCATTCCTGGAAGAGGAGGCTCCGAGACTGGAGCAGTGGCTGAAGGAGGGAAATCACGGCACCATGAAGTGGATGGAAAATCACTTCGACAAACGTCTGGATCCGCGGGTGCTTGTTCCGGGAGCTAAGTCTGTAGTTTCTGTGTTGTACAACTATTTTCCAGACCGCGCACCATCTGATCCCGATACACCGAAGATCTCGCGCTATGCTTTCGGAGAGGATTACCATGATGTCATCCGTGATAAGTTGAAAGAATTCCTTTTCCGCATCCGGGAGGAGCTAGGGGATGTAGAAGGTCGGGTGTTCGTGGATTCAGCGCCTGTGATGGACAAAGCCTGGGCCGTGCGCTCAGGGCTGGGCTGGCAAGGCAAGCATACCAACCTGATCAATAAAGGCCATGGTTCATACTTCTTCATTGCTGAATTGATTATCAATCTGGATCTGGATCCGGACGGCCCTGCTATGGATCATTGCGGGAGCTGCACGGCGTGCATTGATGCATGCCCAACTGACGCCATCGTGGCTCCCTATATTCTGGATGCATCGAAGTGTATATCCTACCTGACTATCGAATTGCGGGAAGCGATCCCGGATGAATTTAAAGGGAAAATGGAGGGCTGGGCATTCGGCTGTGATATCTGTCAGGAGGTATGCCCGTGGAACCGCTTTTCAATGCCGCACAGCGAGCCTCGTTTTTCCACCGGTCGGGCCCCCGACCTGTCAGCAGCGGAATGGAGAGAGATGACCCGTGAGGTCTTTGACGAGGTATTTACCAATAGTGCAGTAAAGCGTACAGGATTTGAAGGACTTATGCGGAACCTGGCCTTCCTTCGACAGGAATAGCCTACTGGTTAAGACAGTCGTCATTTGCTCAGTTCTTACGCTCCCTCTTCTGCTTCTCGAGCGTGATCTTGTAATCATCCGGTGTGCCCTTGACCCGAACATTCACGAAGCGTGTGCGCCTGCCAGGATCAGCACTCTGGATCTCGTCAACCTGCTCTTCGGAAACTTCTTCTTTCTTCCGGCCAAAGAGCTTGGACGAAGCAGCTTCGGTGACCATCTTCCAGGGTATCCGGAGGTAATAATCCATATTCAGATCCGTATCCTGTGTTCCGCTGATCTCCATGTAGCCCAGTGAACTGTTCACCCGCATATTGGGGATGGACAGCGCACCCTTCCGGAACGTGAGCACATTGCTGAGGGTGTCGAAGCGGACACTTTTCAGGTTTTTATCAGCGAAGTAGTCGGCCATGTAGTCAAACAAGGCAAAGCGCTCCAGCTTTCCGTCATATACCGTAAAGTCAATGGTGAGTTCACTCTCCTGTATGACTGGCACGAGATCGGTGTGCATACGAATATTTCCGGTGACTCTTCCACTGAGTCGGCCGTGCAGGTTCTGTGACACCAGGTAGTCCTGCCCGAAATTGTCAAATTTGAGCATCAGCTTGTCGAGCTCAACCTTGGTCAGCTTCATGTCGGGACTGAAATAGATCTTGCTGGGATTGCTTCCGTTGAAGTAACCGCTAAGTTCCATGGAGCCATCAGCGATCTCCATGCGGCAGGCGTCTACATAGAGGTAGTGATTGGGCGTGGTGCGGAGGTTGGCCTTGAAGTTACTGATCAGGTATTTGTGGTAGTTCAGTTGTCCAATATCTGCCTGCATTGAGAGGTGCGTGAAGGGAAGGGTGTAGATATTGAACACAGAATCATGGTCCACATCTGCGCCTGGAGGAGGAGGCGTGTAGGAAAACAGTTCATCAAAATCAAGCCGGCCTGACTTCAGGGTAAACAAATTCTCACGCTTGCGGAGATTTTCGTCGTCACCAAGGTACCAGTGTAATGTGGTGCGAAAATCTGAACGCCCCATTTTACCAGAGAATTCCTCCACCATCAGATGATCGTCTTCATAGTGCACTCGCCCTCGAAAATCTTCAAGCTTCAGCGGATGGATCTTCAGCTTGGCATCAAAGCGGTCTAGCATGAGATCCACGGATTGCAATCCATCCTTAAAATGCAAATCCGTGACTCCGTGAATGAACAGATTCCGGAATTCCTCGTGCTGGTAGTCTTCGGGTACGTAGTTGGCGCCCCGGTAGGAAAAAACATCCTTCAACTGCAGCAGCCGGGAATCAAGGGTAAACTCAAGCCGGGTATCTCCTTCAGGATGTTCCATAAACCAGAGGTCATAATGCCTCAAGGTTCCGTTGAAGTGGAAGTCACTTTGGTCAAGGATTCCAGTAAAGTCAATGACCCTGAAATCCTCCCTGTCGATGAACACGTCCGCATGGAAGTCATGCAGGGTATGTGGATAGTGATTCATCTTCGCGTATAGATTATCGATGAAGAATTCACCCACTGGGAGATTGGGCGATTCAGTCATCGCCCGGGCGGAACTATTGAAGTGCAGGTCAAGTGAGAGATTGTCTATCTGCTCATTAAATGATTTCAGGGAATCAGATCCGGTCAGCTCGTAAAGGTTGAGTCGCTTGCTCTTGATTCGCAACTTCGTGCTGACGGGAATATCGGTGTGGTGGAGTATAGCAGGCAGGTCGCTCACGCTGCCGGATAGTTCCAGATCTGATTCTCCAGCCTTCATCCGGAAGTAGTCTATGCGCGCCTCATGCCCATCCATTTCAGCGTACAAGTCAATATCACGTACCGGCAAATCATACGTGGATAACTGGAACCTCAGATCCTCAATCTTCAGCTGGGTAAAATAGGACTCATTGAGTTTTTCAATGCTGCGTTCGGGCTGGGAGAGGTCTATGATGTCGTGGAAGTTCATGGTAAGCACCACGCGGCCACTGAATTCTTCCAGGTTTTTAATTTCAAAGAACTTGGCGAGGAAGTCGAGCTGGAAGTCGGAGTTGAGTTGCAGATTGATGTCGGGTGAATCGAAGTTTTTCACCACGAGATTGCCGCTGAACGTGCCGGCCTCCGGTCGCGCCGAGAAGTCTTCCAGCCGGAATTCCATGGTGCTGGTGTTGCGCTCCACCCCATTGGTAAAGTAGCCGGAAAAGTTGAGTTCGTCCAGCTTCTTGTTGACATTGTAATTATTGACGAAGGCATTCCTGCAACCAAAACGGGCATTGATCAGGGGTATATGGCCATTAGCTGAAGGTCCGGAAACGGAAACTTCCATAAACACATCGCCGGCATTCTCATAACGCCGGAGAGTTGGAATGAGGTCATCCGGCGCCAGGGCAATAAACAAATCGAAATTGGGCTTACTTCCTTCAAAGCGCAGGTTAAGGTCCATATCGTTGGCCAGATCAATGGCTCCCTGGGCCCTGATCTCTGCTCCTTCGATCAACACCTCCGTGGGGGAGATATTGAGGACCTGATTTTCCTCGTAATAGTCGAAGCGGGTGTCCACCTGAATGGTTTTTTGGTTCAGGAAGGTGGTGTCACCGGCGAGTATCAGACTGATATCTGCCTGCGCAGCAAAGGCAGTGTAAATATGGCCTCCTGATGATTGGAATGATGCTTTTGCTTTGGGAAGAAAGACATCTACAATCATGCTGTCGGACAGGTTATTCTTGCTGATGTCCACATCCTTCAGGGTGATGGATGAAAGATCGAGGTGAAACTCTTCTTCTACGTCATCAATCCCGACCTCGGTAGCAAGAGCGTTCATGAGATTCATGCTCCCGTCAGGGTACTGGACCAAGTCAAGCCGTCCACGGGCCAGCTTGATGGACCGAATTTCCATCTTACCGCTGAGAATGGTCCACAGGTCAAAGCCTACGTAAACGTCTTCCATGCGCATGACGGGCGCAGCGGCGCTATCCTTCGACTCAAACAAACGGGTATTTTCGAGATCAACGGAGATGTAGGGAAAGGCAGCAAACGGAGCGATGTGGGATCCGCTCACTTCAATGCGCCCGGAGAAGTCCTGATTCATGGTCGTGATGACCTCCTGAACAAGCTCATCTTGTACGGTGTATAGCACGCCAATGGTTAGCGAAAGCAGGAGTACAGGCGCTGCAACAAGAGCGATAAGAAGCCTCTTCCAGAATTTTTTACGGAGCATTTTACGGGCTGCAGGCATGAGATCCTGAAAATGATTTGCCCGTAAAATTAGACCTTCTGACGATAAACACCCACTTGCCGGGATGGCGGGGTCCTTCTACTTCATCATGACGGCCGCAAAGGAGGCGACGATGATTTCCCGGTAGCGGTGCCCGAAGGTGTCGAGGCACCATTGTCTGAACAGGAGAAGTTCGTCCCCCTTGAGCCAGCGAATGGCTTTTCTGAGTTCTTTCCCGAAGAGCATCTGATCAAAACTTACCTTGGTAAGCACTTCTTTGCAATAGTCGAGCATGGCAAGAGGGTGTGGTTGGTTTCCTTGCCGGGCTGGCTTGCGCAACTCATTCAGGTGATGCTTCACCTGATCGTTTCCGCCACCAACCCGTGTTTTGCCAGAAAAACTGACCGCTATCTGCAGATGTTGTGTGGATCGTTTTTTTTGGCTTTTCCGGTCGTAACCTGGGCATGAACAGGATCATGGCTCACCATGCGCGGCTGCGTACCTTTGTGTCGTTGCGCCTGCTGTTCCTGGAATAGGTTGGCCTATGAACCGGAACAATCAGTTCCTGTGCGGATGAAAAAGCTCTACAATACGGTCGATAAGCGCGTGCTCAGGGCAGTAGTGGCCCATGATCCGGAACCCCGGCGCACGGTGTCTTTTTATGCGTATCACCCGATTCGCAATCCGTCTTTTTTCCGTGATTACCTCTATTTGCACTGGGAGCAGTTCGGAGTGCTGGGACGCACCTACATCGCTCCGGAAGGTATTAATGCTCAGGTGAGTGTCCCGGAGGTGCGCTTTGATGCCTTCCGCGAACACCTGTATTCCATTTCTTTTTTGGATGGCGTGCGGCTCAATCTGGCTGTTCAGGAAGCTCATCACGCATTCTATGCGCTGAAGGTGAAGCTGCGGAAGAAGATCGTAGCCGACGGCATCGAGGATCCGGCATTCAATCCATCAGATACTGGTATGCATCTCGGCGCTGAGGAGTTCAACCGGCTTACATCCGACCCGGAAACTATCCTGATCGATATGCGCAACCATTACGAAAGCGAGGTGGGACACTTCCAGGGAGCTATTTGCCCCGACGCGGATACTTTCCGTGAGGAGATCGCCCTGGTCGAGGGCATGCTGAAGGGAAAAGAAGACCGGAATATCGTGATGTATTGCACCGGTGGAATTCGCTGTGAAAAGGCCTCGGCTTACCTCAAGCATAAGGGATTCCCGCACGTGCACCAGCTCGAGGGAGGAATCATCAAATATGCCCGTGATGTGCAGGAGCGCGGGCTGGAAAACAGGTTCCGCGGGGTCAACTTTGTTTTCGACGAGCGACTATCCGAACGTATCTCCGATGATGTCATTGCCCGGTGCCACCAGTGTGGCAAGCCGTTCGATCACCATACAAATTGTGTGAATGAAGGCTGTCACCTGCTCTTTATCCAGTGCAGCGAGTGCCGGGAGCATTATGAGAACTGCTGCTCGGAGGAATGCCGGCAGATCATTCACCTGCCAGAGGATGAGCAACGACAGCTGCGCAAAAAGCAACCGGCCGGCCGAAATGTCTTTCGAAAAGGGCGCAGTGGAAAACTGATCTTCAAGTCAGATAGCTCACAGGTTATCTCGCCTCCGGATCAGCCTGCTTAATCCCAGCCCCATCATTCACCTGCTCCAGTTGTCCGGACCTGGTATCAGCGGCTGTTCATCATGTCCTCAATGGCGTCGGCTTCCAGCGGGAAGTCGCTGAAGAGATCCTCATGCCCCGTTGAAGTGATAAGGATATTGTTTTCAAGCCGGATGCCCAGGTTCTCCTCCCGGATGTAAATGCCGGGCTCCACAGTAAATACCTGCCCGGAGGCAATGGGCTGGGTCCAGTCCCCCACATCATGCACATCCAGACCCAGGAAGTGGGAAGTGCCGTGCATGAAATATTTTTTGTAAGCCGGCCATTCAGGCTTCTGACTCTTGACTTCATCCATCGTAATGAGACTCAGTTCCAGAAGTTCACGGGTCATGAGCTCTCCTACTTGCTTGTGGTATTCATGCAGGATAACCCCCGGCTTCAGCAGTCCCATGGCACCCCGCATCACGCGCAATACAGCGTTGTAAACGGCTTTCTGTCGGGAGGTGAAACGCCCGTTGACAGGAATGCAGCGGGTCATATCGGCATTGTAATACCCATACTCAGCTCCGATATCCATCAGGAGTACATCACCGTCTTTACACGGTTTGTCGTTTTCGATATAATGCAGCACACAGGCGCTGTATCCGCTGGCTATGATTGGGGTGTAGCCGGATCCTCGCGATCCCTGACGTACGAATTCATGCAGGTACTCGGCCTCGACCTCATACTCCATCATGCCGGGTTTGATGGTACGCAGGACGCGCTCAAACCCGAGTCGGGTGATCTCCATGGCACGCTTCATCTGGCCGATTTCTTCATCGTCCTTGATGGATCGAAGGCGATGGAGAATCGGTGCGCTGCGTTCTACGAAATAGTGGGGATAATGCTCACGGAACCATCGCGAAAAGCGCATTTCGCGTGTTTCCACTTCTACGTGGGCGCGGGTATGCTCGTTGGAATTCAGATAAACACAGGTGGCTTCGGCGAGCACAGTGCGAAGCACGCGCTCAAACTCACTGAGCCAATACACGGTTTGAACACCGGTATGGGCCCTGGCCTGTTCCTTGGTGAGTTTCGCGCCTTCCCAGATGGCAATCGTCTCGCTGGTTTCTTTTACAAAGAGGATCTCCTTATGCATGGCGTGGAAGGAGTCAGGGAAGATCACCAGAATGGTCTCTTCCTGATCCACACCGCACAGGTAGAACAGATCTGAGGATTGCCAGAATGAGCGATGACCATCTGCACTGGTGGGGTACGTATCATTGCTGCAGAATATAGCAAGCCCTCCGGGTTTCATTTTTTCTGTAAAACGCCGGCGGTTGGCCGAGTAATGGGACGCGGATAGCGGTATGTAACGCATGGGGCGAAGATAGAGCGGTTCGACAGAGTGGGGGTGCCGTGACAAGGATCATGTGGAGCGGTGACCGGCGTTATTGGTCCGGCAGGCTATACAGAGGCACTTTAGCCCGTTCTTAATGTTCTCTAGTTATGAAAACAACTTCTGCTTCGTTGACCGATCGTATGCTGGAAATGCTCGACCACGTTCAGGTTGATCTGGAAACGTTTCGCGTGCAGGCTGCTTTGGGCAGGATGGACGCTGCTGATGCCTTTGAAGATCTCAAGGCCGAATTCCGGAACATTATTCACCGGGCCGGAGACGTGGTGGACCGCACGAGTGCACGAGCCGCGGCTTTGAGGGCTGCTCTGGAGCATTTGCGTGTGCAGTTGGAACTGGGCCGGGCTGAATTGGCGGATCGCTATGCAGAGCAAAAGAATCGCCTGCTTCATTCAATAGGTGAGTTAGAGCATCTGGTGAACTGGGATGAAATGAACAATCCGGTTACGGGAAGACCGCTCCGTCACGATCTCGAGCGCCTCAAACTGAGGCTGGAATTGCTCCGCCTCCAGTACGAACTGAGGAAACTGGACAGTGAGGAGGAATGGAAAAACCGTATCGTTGGCGTGGTGGAGCACTGGAAAGTCAAGATTGCCGAACGCCGCGAAGAATGGGACCGACACAGCAGTTTCGTCATAGATGAAATGCAAAAGGTCTACGACCACTTGCGCAAGGCACTGGCTCAGGTGTAATCAGGTATCCTTATCGCCCTTCCGGAGGTTATTGATCATACCGGCTGCTACGAGGAGGGCAAGTGCGAAACCCACCATGGCGGGAACAGAAAGGCCGCTGCGGAGAGGTGGTGTACCGGCTACCATCAGCAGCGATGAACCCACAATAAGGGCGGCAGCCAGCACCGCGGCCACCATGATTCGCGAGGTGCGCACCATGGAATGAATGATGGGATCTACGCCCTGGTGCTTCAGTTCAACCTGCATTTCACCCCGGTTGATTCGCCGAATGGCGGTCTTGATGTCACGCGGGAAATCTTCCATGTACATGCCCATCTCATAAATGGAGTTCAAAATTCGCTTGAAGAAAAGCCCCGGCTTGTACTTCCGCCTTAGCACACGCAACAGGTGGGGCCGTACCATGGCAGTGAGATCCAGTGTGGGATCAAGCTGTCGGCACACGCCTTCAACGGATACAAGTGATCGGGCCAGCAGAAAAAAGTGCGAAGGCACTTTTAGTTCATGGCGCACGATGATATCCTTGAGTTCGAGAAGCATGGTGCTGATCTCATTCATGTGGATTTCCCGCACGGCATAATTGTGAACAAACTCGAAAAGATCGGCCTCCAGCGCCCTGAAGTTGCGGATTACAGGATTGTCAGAGAGTTGCTGCAGCGCCCGGATGATGCGCCGGGGATCTTTCGCACGCACAGCAAGGAACATGCTGGCCAGTTGCTCGAGATCCTTTTCCATCACATTGCCCATCATACCGAAGTCGAGGAAGCAGATGCGGTTGCCTGGCAAAATGAGGATATTCCCAGGATGGGGATCGGCATGGAAGAAGCCGTGGTAAAACACCTGATGGAAATAGGAATCGACCAGCCGGGCAGCAATAATGCGTCTGTCCAGACCTTCAGCATCCAGCCGCTTCACATCATTCACCTTGATACCGCTGATGAATTCCATCACCAGCACACGATCGGTGCTGTATTCCCGGTAAACTGCGGGAGCCAAGGTATGTGATTCATTTTCCTTACCCCCTTTGAAATTGTCTGAAAAGCGCTGCAGGTTTATGGACTCATGCACGAAATCGAGCTCGAGCCGGATACTCTCTTCGAATGTGCGCACCAGTCCGGGCGGGTCAAAGGAGCGCACCGAGGGGACACGCTTCATCAATACTTCCGCCGCATAATACATGGCGCGGATATCGGAATCGATGGTCTCCCGGATACCCGGACGCTGGACCTTGATCACTACCTCCTCACCGGTATGAAGGCGGGCTCTGTGGACCTGAGCTATTGATGCTGATGCAAACGCCTGCTCATCAAGGGAGGCAAAGAGCTCAGCTGCTGATCGTCCGAGCTGGCGCTCAATTACCTCGCGGGCTTCACGCCCGGGAATGGGCGGCACGCGGTCTTGCAACTTTTCGAGCTCCGCTATCAGGGGAGGAGGAAGCAAATCAGGGCGGTTGGACAGAATCTGACCGAACTTCACAAAAGTGGGCCCGAGTTCCTCGCATACGAGTCGCATCTTCTCCCACTTGGAAAGGGATCTCGCCCGGGCATAAAACGACTTCGGAAGCAGACGACGAATCCACCGCCAGATACGGCTCTCATCCAGATGGGCTACAAGATCTTCAAATCCATACCGGGCAAGAACCCGCAGAATCTTGTTGTACCGCCGTATATGGCGGTACTCCGCACCCAGAAACGAAAGAAATCCCATCGGGCGTGAAGTTAACCCGCTGCTGTGGATTTGAGCGCATCCAGATCAACTCTGAGCCGTTCTATCTCGGCCCTGAGGGCGCTGACCTCATCGGCATGGGCAATCTTCATCTTGTCATAGGTTTTCCGGGCAACAGACTCCATCTCATGGGCCATTTTTTCCTTCATCTCAGAGGCCATCTCAGTAAGCCGGGACAGAAGGTCTTCTTCGTCTTCCTCTCCTGCTTCATCCTTGTGGAAGATTTCGTCATATTTCTCCTTGCCGGCCGCTGCCATAGCTTTGATCTTTTCCATCAGTTCCTTGTCCTGTGAAATCAGGTAAAGATTGGTGCCCAGAGAAATGAGCCGTAACATGGTTCGCACTTTCATGGTTTGATGTTTCATCCAAAAGTATAGGACCATCGGATGGATATTCCTGATAGCCGTCAGTCGGAGAGCCGACTTATATCTGATGTTACAGGAGCAAACGCGATACATTTGCGAAAAACAGAGCACATGGCATCTTTGTCCGTCTCAATGTGTATGACTGCAAACCCTGAGGTGGTTCGTCCTTCTGATTCACTTCTGGTCGTGAAGCGCATGTTCGAGCAGCAGCGTTTTCACCACCATATACCTGTGGTTGATGGCGGCGAGCTCGTTGGTATAATCAGTCTTTACGACTTCATCATCGCCATGCGTGGCGCTTCGCTGGATGATACGGAGCCAGTCTACACCAACCGGACTGCTGGTGAAATCATGTCCCGGGATGTGATTACCTGTGAGCCCCATACACCTCTTCCCGATGCCGTGCGAATCATGCTGGACCATACGATCAATGCTCTCCCGGTGGTCAAGGGCCGCACCCTGGAAGGAATTATCACGAGCCGGGATGTCCTGCGCTCATGGTTGGATACCGCGGGATAAGAGCTTATTCCGCCATCATTTGCCATTTCATGACTTCATCTTCGGTGATATCGCGCGCAGCTGTGCGCCCGACGACCTGATGGATGTCGCGTGGAGATATCCCGCTGGCGGGGCGCTTCCAGGTGAGATCAGCGAATTCAATGGGCTTGCCTGCTGGTATGTTCCGTGCAGCCACCAAACTCCGGCGGGCATTTTTCCGAGCTGGTTCCTCGCTGGGCAGAGCCTGCATCTCGAATGTGCCCAGTAATCCGAATGTACGTTCCATGCGCAGATGGAAATGCCGGAGATCATGCCGGTCCATGGCATGGTAGTGGTCGTTGCCCGGAAGGGCCTTGTCATGTGTGAAGTGCTTCTCCAGCACCGCAGCACCGAGCAGGGTGGCGACTTCCAGCGTGTGCATATCCTTCGGCAGGGTATGGTCGCTGTAGCCCGGAACGGTATCCGGGAACAGACGGATCATGTCTCGGATCATGCCCAGATTGGCGTGCTCGTCAGGGGTGGGATAGTTCAACACACAATGCATCAGGCAAAGAGGATTGCCGAATTTCTCAATGGTCTCTACAGCTTGCATAACCTCCCACTTGTAAGCGGCACCGGTGGAAAGGATGATGGGTTTGCCAAAGCCGCATTGGTATTCGATGAAGGGGAGATTGGTGAGGTCGCTGCTGGATATCTTGAATACTGACATCAGGTCATTGAGAAAGGTCGCACTCTCCACGTCGAAAGGCGTACTCATGAACTCAATACCTGCGGTTTCGCAATACCTCGCGAGTTCTTCGTATTCTTTTTTCCAGAACCGGTCGTACTTCTTGAACAACTCGAACTGACTCGTGGTGGGCTCCTTGGTGATGTCCCAGTAATACGGGCTGTCCTTGCTGGCGATCGTCTCGGCTTTGTAGGTCTGGAACTTAATGGCGCCAGCGCCGGCTTCAGCGGCCTCGTCAATGAGCCGCTTGGCCAGTTCCATGGAGCCCTCGTGATTTACTCCGGCTTCTGCAATTACATATGGCCGGGTGAGTACTCGCGGATTATAGGTGGCGAGGAAATCAGTGAGTTTCATGCGTGAAAGGTAATGCGGCTGCGGTATTCGCCTACTCACCATCCTCGCATTTGCAAGGCGGGGAGAAGATGATGCGTGTGCCGGGGAGGAGGCCTCTGACGCGCTCCTGTGTGATGAGATTCATCTGGTTGTGCAACAAATCGAGGTATTCCAGCTTCTCGAGTTCGCCCAGTGACTGGGGGTACGTGTTTATGGGATTGTCCCACAGGGCGAGCACGCGGAGTGCCTGAAGTTGGCTGATTTCTTCCGGAATGGTGCGGATATAGTTGTCGCCGAGGTCCAGGCTGGTCAGATGGGTAAGCTGCAGAAGAGAAGGTGGGATGGAATCAAGGTCGCACCGGATGCAGGTAAACCGCTGTAGATACGTCAAAGCACTTAAGCCGTCAGGCAATCGCACAATGGTATTCCTTGAAAGCCGAAGCTCCTGAAGTTGGGTCAGACGGAGGATTTCGGCGGGGAATGCCTCGAGTTTCTGCCTGCTCAGATCGAGTCGGTACACCGGTAGAGCCGACTGAAGGGCTGCCTCTACGGATCGGTAAATGCGGGCGGTATCGAGTTGAGCCGGGGTGAGCAGCTGGCTCTTCACAGACGGAACCGCCATGAGGAAGAGGAGCAGGATCAGGGTTGTGCGTGTGCGCATCGTTCTCGGGCCTTCTGGCAATCTTCAGCGATCTGGCGTTGCAAATCGTATACCGAGGCAAATTTCCGTTCCTCACGGATGCGCGCCAATAGTCGCACCCGGATGTTTTCACCATACACCATGTGGTCAAAATCAAAAAGGTGGGCTTCAAGTCGCAGCTCGGACTCTTCACTAACGGTGGGGCGCACGCCGATATTGAGTACACCATTCCACCGGTTACCCCTGATTTCAGCGTGGATGGCATACACGCCATGACAGGGGATCAGTTTGTAGGGATAGGCCACTCGGATATTAGCCGTGGGAAAGCCCATGGTACTTCCCTGGGCATCACCATGGACCACCTCTCCCTCCAGAGTGTAATGGTAACCGAGAAGGCGGTGGGCAAATTCAACTTCGCCGCGTTCAAGGGCCTCTCGGATCTTGGTTGAGCTGACGTGGATGGCATCCACATCGCGGGCCGGTATTTCCTCAACGCGAAATCCGAAGACTTCAGAAAGCTCTCGCAGGGTGCTGAAATCCCCCTCACGGTTGCGCCCGAAGCGGTGGTCATAGCCTACAACCACGGTGTGAGCATGAAGGCCATTCACAAGCAGATTGCGCACATATTCCTCTGCCGTCATGCGCGAGAATGAAGGCGAGAATGGATATACAATCAGGTGATCAAGGCCAGCCTCCTCCAATTGTGTGGCCTTTTCAGCAGGGGTGCTCAATAGCCTGAGCCCGTGATCTTCAGGATGGAGGATGATACGGGGATGGGGATAGAAAGTGAGCAGGGCTGATTCACCATCTGCTTCGCGGGCTCTGGTCCTGATTTCTTCGAGGATGGCCCGGTGGCCCAGATGTACGCCATCAAAGGTGCCAATGGTTACCACGAGATTGCGGGATGGACGGAAACCGGAGAAGTCGGAATGGATGGTCAGCATGGACACGGCAAACTTAGGAGCAAACGAAAAGCCCTCCACCAGGGAGGGCTTTTCCGTTGTATTGTTTGCTCAATATTTAGCGGGCTACGTGGAGCTGGCGTGCAAACATGCGTGCACCATCCACTACCAGACCTACCGTGTAGTTGCCGGCAGCATAGTTGCTCACATGGAGAGTGAGGGTGTTGGCTCCGGGCTGCATACGACCGAGATTGCTGAACTCCACCAGACGGCCCTGCATATCGCGGACCTCGTAGGCCACAGGTGCAGAGGACGTGAGGGTATAGCTGATCCGGGCCACATCCACAGCCGGATTCGGGCTGATGATGAAGGACGTAAGCAACTCGTCATTGATTTCATCTACGTTCACGAGTTCACACAGGATCAGGCGGAGGGCAGGTGACCATGTTTGAGCACCAAACCATACATAATCACCAGAGCCAGCGCGCTCAAATATTCCTGTAGAGTTGTCTGAATCGCTGTTGGCCTCAGCGGCGATGGTGAGTTCCAGCGGCGACTGGGTCTCATTCAAAATGCCGGCGAAGTAAACCTCGGTGTTGTCAATCTCATAAGGCCCGTCGAAAGGAAAGTACTCATATTCATCGCTCAGCTGACCTTGGGTAACCTGATACTCTTCAGAGGCCACGATTTCACCGCTGTCGTTGAGGTTGCCATTCGTGTTGAAGAGAACGGTGCTGAATTCCGCGCCAACATCCGTATTCTGGCCAAACACGCAGGTCACCCCATGCGCAGTTGAGCCAGTATTCGGGAACGTAAAGAACGAACCGTAGCCAGTAGGATCGAATTCTGTAGTGGGGTCGTCAGCCGGACGCGGTCGAATCTCCACGTTGAGGTTGGCCTCGTCTTCATGGCCGTATTCGCACTGCGTGTATACAATGGTGCGGGTGATGACATTGTTGTCAGGGTCTTCATCCGTTGCATCACTGTCAATGGTTGCACGGAGTGTGTATGTGCCGGGAGCTGAAGGTTCAAATTCCGTCGGGATGTACAGCGAATCGAGCAGGTAGGAAGGGCACTCGGGTGTATTGGCAAATGACTGCATGAGGAAAGGATCACTCACGGTGGTAGAAAGCACGTTATCATTCGCATCGAGGATTTCGAATGTGACGGTTGTATTGGCCTGATCGGCCGAGCCATTGTTGCGGAAGATGGCACCGGCGAGAATACCTCCGTCAGCGGCGCTTACGCGTTGCTCAAAAGGAATTACCCGGTATTCCCAGTCGAGAAGAACATCGCCATT
>CANGTU010000030.1 GCA_947456965.1 Flavobacteriales bacterium | reverse complement strand
TTTCTTCCTGAGTCATAGGTTTGTGAATCTATGAAAGTTTTCCACCGATTTGGTGTCAACCTATTCCATGAGACAGCACGGCGCGAAGAGACGGGGGAATAAAGTCCTATAACTTATGCGTTGGATACCTTTAAATTCAGTCAGAACTTGCAGGAATGACACGGAGACACCAGCTAAGGGTTTATCAAGAAGCCCGAAATTTCAACAAAGAAATTGGCCTCTGGATAATACGAGCAGAATTGCCGGGCTATCTCAGGAACCAATTAGGTCGGGCAGCATTAAGTGTGATGCTGAATATCGCAGAAGGAAGCACAAGATTCACAGGTCCTGATCAACGGCATTTCTACATTATCGCACGAAGCTCACTGAATGAAGTAAGCGCAATCATAGACCATTTGGAGGATGTATTTCCTGAGCTTCAAGAACAACTCGAAAGCTTTGATAAGTCCGCTGAGAGTCTTTCCAAACAACTATTCCGACTTATCGAAGCCCAGTCGAAATCGAAATGATTTTATCTATGGATTTATTATCCTGTGTCCGGTTCTCTCCTCCCGAATCCCGAGTCCCGCCTCCCGAATCCCGCGTCCCGCGTCCCGAGCCCCGAGTCCCGAGCCCCGAGCCCCGAGTCCCGAGCCCCGAGTCCCGAGTCCCAGTTCACCACTCCATCACTCCCCTTCTCCACTTGAGTGGATTGAATATCCATGAGTTTTCCTTCCAGAACTTCAGAACGAGGTACAGAAAGATAGGAGAGCCGAATGTGAGAAATGAAAGATAAATAAAGCTGAGGCGTATTTTGCTGGGACGAATACCCATGCGATAGCCCAGCCAGCTGCAAACGCCATAGGCCCTCTGCTCGAAGAAATTCAGAATCAGGTTCATCATGGCACTTCTCGGATCAGGTAATGACCTACCATGCAGTTCAGGCAGGCCTTCCGGATGCAGTATTGGTTCGTTAGTTCTATCAGCGCCTGGCTGTCACCGGCATGCGCACATGCAACCCCCAGACGTTGCCAGTTACGGGTTATGGCATTCCGTTCGGCATTGCAAAACTCGATGATTTTTACTGATTTGTCAAGGTATTCGTGATCCCCCCTGCGAATACCCCAGGCCGCGAGGGCAACGGCTACCGTATTGATCATCAGACCGGACAGGGCATCCCGACCTATTGCGCCAGATCCTGTGCGGCGGATTTCCCGGTCGGCCGCTGGATCATCAGGCCACAGATGACCTGCCCAATAGCTATCCACCGGCATACGCAAAAACTCGATCAGCATCGCTGGAATTTCCGCAGAAAGAACAGTGTCCCAGAGGCTCTCGGTGCGGGCCGAAAGGCGGGCTAACTGAACGATGCGGAGACAGGGATGGTTTGCCGGACGTATCCGCCCGGTATTCCAGACCGAACGAGCGAGCGGGACGAGCCCGTACTTGCGCCTCAGAAACTCAAATTCCCGCGACAGAGTCACCGGATAGGCATCATTCAAAGGGCCGGAAAGCCATCCCGCCTGGCCGAGAAACAGGGCCTCCACCTGTATCAGATCAGCCCGGTGACGCAGCACCAGGTGCCGCGGGAGGGACCGGGCCAGCATGTCGAAAGGACCGGCATTGACCCGAAAGCCAAGAGCCCGGGCAAGAAACCGGTAAAAGGCCTCCTCCCAGTCACCACTCAACTCATCAAGCAACCGAAGAAACTCATCAGACTTCCGCTCGAGACGACTGATCAGCAAGCGGTCTTTCCATTGAATCCATACCCGCGGAGGTACCTCGTGCAGCCCCGGTGCACACGGGAGCATGCCCCGGCGCTCCTGCCAACGGCGGTAACCCGCTTCCAGGCCATCTGCCATATACGACCTGATGACCAGCACGGGCAGATCACCGGGCACTCTCAGGTGCACGGGAGTGTCATCGTCGTACACAACATGGAGGATGACATTGGCATACCGGCCATCACCCGTATGCTCATGACGCGCCCAATCCGAAGCCCTCACATGAACCTCCACCTGCCCGGCCCACAACCTGCCGTCCAGCCGGATCCGCGCGTCCATAAAGTCGGGCCCGGCATGCATGTTATGCTGCCCGGGATGCAGCACCTCCAGACTTTCCCCTGCAGTGGTGCGCAGAACAGGAGTCCGGTACAACCTGTACTTCCAGATGTAATGAAGGAAATCTTCCGTCATGGCTGGCCATTTGGTCAAAACTGCCACAAATCAGCCGCGGTTCCTCGGAATAAAGGATGCCATAGTATACCTTAGCATGCACATAACAGCTTTGTCCTGAATGAAAAATACTGCCCAGATGGCCATATCCGCCATCGCCTTGCTGATCCTCTTCAGCGGATGCAACGACCTCAAGGAGATCAAACTCGACAAAACGGTGAATATGGAGTTCACTGTGGACCTCGGGGCGGATGATCCTGCTGTACTCAACCTTTCTGAAGCGTTTGAATTTGCCACGGGCGATCTGGAAGAGTACCGCGACTACATCAAGCGGTATGAAGTGAAGTCGCTGCGCTACAAGGTGTGGGAATTTTATACTGAAACCCCAGGCGAAGACGCAACACTGGACGGCATACTCGGAATTGCAAGTGTGAGCGGTGCTGATCCCGGCGTGGAATTCACCATGACCGGCCTGAGTCTGCTCGCCAGCAATGATAACCCGAGCCACACCGAGATTGAACTGCCCGCCGCTGACCTCGAAAAGGTGGAGCAATACCTGCTGAACTCCAATGGACTGAAGCTCTTCCTGAACGGATCCGTGAGCAGTGTGCCCGTGCACTTCAAGCTGCAGGTGGTTGCTGATGTTACGGCCATCGCAGAAAAAGAGTAAATCACTCCGGAGTGAATCGTCAGCCCGTGTGGCCGATTCCACTCCAGACACCATCTGCACCCCATCCAGAGGCCTGCCATATCCGGCGGGCCTCTTTGTTTGCCCGCCTTTCCTGTACCTTGGCCACATGACTTTACGGATGCCCCATCACCACAGCGCAATTCTCGTGATGATTGCTCACCTTCTGTTCCTCACGACTCCCGCGCTAGCCCAACCTGGAGATACCACGATAGTCCAGACATACACGTTCGAGACCCAGAACAATCCGCTCACCGACTATGACAGTCCGGGCAGACGGTGGTTTGAATTTCCGGCATCCGATAACGGTGTTCAGTATCAGAAAATCCTGATGCTCCACACGCTGAAGTGCTTTGAAGACGGCACGGCGGGCGGACTCGGATTTCCCTGCGGCGAGTGGGATTATCTGTCGTACAACTACCTGTATAAGCACACCGGAGTGTGGGATTCACTTGCTGCAACGCACCCGCGATGGCGGTTCAACAATGCCGATTTTACTACGGTGAGTTACGGCACCACGCCCATAGCTGACACGCTTCTTGAAGAGCAACAGACCTTTGTGATTAACTCCGTGCTGTCCGAACAGATTAGTACCATCGGCGCAGGAGATGCATTTACCGAAGGACCATTCGGTAGCGCAGCCACACAGCGCGCACAGTTCTTGTACCCTGCAAGCGACCTCACTGCTGCGGGATTAGTAGCCGGAGTAATACGCAGGCTCACGATTGCCGCAGAGGATGTAAATGCCGGACTTTTCGAAACGCTCTCTATCCGCATGCGCCATAGCACGCTTACCAGTATTGACGCGATGCAGACAGGCACATGGACGGAGCTGTACATCTCAAATACCACAGTGACTGGCGGTTCAATCACGTTTGATTTTGAAACCGGATTCAACTGGAATGGCACCTCTTCCCTGCTCATCGAATTTGCATACGATGCGCATAACGGTCCGGCGGCTCTCACCTTTTCACAGGAAATGAACGCCAACAGAGCAGTGATCAGCGGCGGAAATGACAACTATATCCTGTTCGACGGAGCCGATGAAGTACACGTGCCACCGGCGGCATTTGCCAACCTCAGTGATGAAGTCACCCTCATGTTTTGGGTAAATGGCACCGCTGCATTTCAGCCCGAAAACGGAACATGCTTCGAAGGAGTGACTGCCGCCAATCAACGCGTGCTAAACACCCATCTGCCCTGGAGCAACAGCCGGGTATACTGGGATGCCGGAGAAGAAGGCGGCTACGACCGCATCGACAAACTTGCGAATCCGTCCAATTTCGAAGGACAATGGAACCATTGGGCATTTACAAAAAATGCCACCACCGGAACCATGCGCATTTATCTCAATGGCACCCTTTGGCACAGCGGCACCAACCGTTTCCGCACAATGGACGACATTGTCAAATTCACCATCGGAGGCGCAGCAGGCTGGAGCAATTTCTACCGTGGTGCAATGAATGAATTCAGCATCTGGGACAAAGCCCTCGATGCCACCACCATTGAAGCCATGCGACTCAACAGCATCCCGCAGGATCATCCGGACATCGCACACCTGCTCGTGTATTACACCTTTGACGAAACAGAAGGTCCCGTCATTGACCACAGCGGAAATGACTACCACGGCACCATTCTCGGCAATCCACAGCGCCTGGCGATGAGTGGGCTTGACTATTTTTTAAATCCGCAAATCAGCACCCGCGTGCCTGTGTTGCAAGTGCATCAAGGCGAATATGAAGGCGAAGCCATTACGCAAACCATTGAGCAAGTCATTCCTCGTCCGTCAGTGAGCATTGCGGAATATGCAGTGAATGGCAACAGCATCGCACTTTCCGATGTGCAATATGGCTGGCCGGCTTCATGGTCATACACATTCAATTCTGACGGTGTGGCGATTGACTCCACCTGGAATGAAGGCACGACTGAACTGGTCAATGAAACATTGAACTATTTCCTTCCACCTTTTGAAATTACGGAGCGCTATGAGCTCGGGCGCTACATCACACCTTATGGTATTCAGCTGGACATGGGTGAAGGCTGGACGTGGATTTTTGATGTCACCGATTTTGCGCCATTGCTGCGCGATTCAGTGGAACTCGAATGCGGCAACTGGCAGGAACTGCTTGATCTGAAATTCCTGTTTATCGAAGGACCGCCTGCACGCGAGGTACATCGCATTGAAAACGGATGGGTGGGCAACTACGGGCTGAACAATTTCAATGAGGCCGTACAGCCGCTCACCATCACTGCACAAGCAGGAGAAGAAGGAGTAAAACTGCGCACCACACTCACAGGTCACGGTTTCGGAAACAATGCCAACAACTGCGGTGAGTTCTGCTACAACACGCATACGCTGACGGTAAACAACACCCCGCAATGGAGCTGGGAAATCATGCAGGAGTGCGATCAGAATCCGCTCTATCCTCAGGGAGGCACGTGGATTTATGCCCGCGCAGGCTGGTGTCCGGGCGCTCCCGGCCGCACCGAAGAATTTGAGCTCACGCCATTCCTCGGCAACAACAATTCCGTGACCGTGGAATACGGTATTCAGACCGATCCGTTTGGCAACTACGTTACCGAGTCGCAGGTAGTATACTATGGCCCGATCAATCATGCGATCGATGCATCGGTCGAACAGATCCTTGCACCAAGCGATTTTCTGCTGCACAGCCGGTGGAATCCGATGTGCGACAATCCGCGCTTTGTGCTTATCAACAAAGGAAGTCAGCCGCTCACACAAGCAACTATTCAATACCGCGTAACCGGCGGAGAAATGGAAACATTTACCTGGACCGGCAACCTCGGTTTCATGGAATCTGAAGAGGTTGAGCTCACCTACTCACAGCCTGTGATGTGGCAGGGCGATGATGTCACATCCCAGCGTTTTTATCTCGATCTCATAGTGGCTGGTGATGAAAACCCATCCAACAATCACGCTGAGTCCCAATACCTGCGTCCGGCTTTTTACACCTACATGACTGATCCCGATGAGGCCGATGACAACCGGATGATCGTGATTCTGAAAACAAACAATGCCAATAATGAAACCAGCTGGGCCATCCGAGACATCAATGGCAACGTGGTGCACAGCAGGAATAACTTTCCGGAGCCCAACGAAATTTACCGGGATACCATCGCCCTGAATGCCGGTTGCTACACCTTCCATCTGTTGGATACCGGCGGTGACGGACTCGACTTCTTTGCGAATAATGATGGCTCGGGGTATTGCAGACTGGACCGCGTCGCAGGAGCTGATTTTATTTCGTTTGAGCGCGACTTCGGACAGGATATACTCCACTCCTTCCAATGGGATACGCAACTTGTGTCTGTGCAGGAGCAAGACCTTGCCGCTGCGGAGCTCGTGCTTTATCCCAATCCGGCGAATGAAGCATTCAACCTGCGGGCAAGTGGTTTCGACCGCACTGTCTCGATTCGCGTGACTCACGTGAACGGCCAGTTGATGTATGAAGATCAGCGGAGAAATAATCCCGGAGAAAACATCACCATACCTTGTCAGCACTGGGCGCCGGGCATATATCAGGTAACCGTAACCGACGGCACGCGCATAGCCACACAACGCCTCGTAAGGATGAATTGATATGGACACCACCTCATACCGCAAACACATTGAGAAGCGTATTCCTATCACCGATGAGGAATTCAATACGCTGCTCACATTGGTGAAGCCACTTTCATTAAAAAAGAAAGAAGCGCTTGTGCATGCAGGAGAATTGTGCGAGTATCAGGGATATATTGTGAAAGGCTGCATGCGCTCGTATCTCACCGACCAAAAGGGCACAGAGCATGTGATTCAGTTCGGATTTGAAGATTGGTATATCGGGGACATGATGAGTTTTCTCACCGGAAAACCGGCCGACTACACCGTGGAAGCACTCGAAAATTGTGAGCTGATTGTATTTCACCGCAATCAGGCAGATGAGCTGTATGAAAAACTCCCCGGCATGGAGCGGTACTTCCGCATCATGATTCAAAACGCGTTTATTGCCATGCAGGCGCGGCTCATCTCCACGATGAGTCAAAGCGCAGAGCAGCGATACCTGGCCTTGCTTGAGAAATTTCCCAAAATTGAATTGCAGATTGCCCAGCATCACATTGCCTCCTACCTCGGTATTACTCCGGAAGCACTAAGCAGAATCAGAAGAAAACTCGTGCAGAAATAATTGCGCTGTCAGCTCACTCTTCCGGGATACTGCTGAAGAGCTATGCGCAGGCATTCCACCGCATTTTTCAGTGACTCCTTGTTGAGCACATAGGCCAAACGCACCTGTTTGCGTCCGAGTTCAGGCTGCGCATAAAAACCAGTAGCCGGCGCCATCATCACTGTTTGATTGTTGTGCTGAAAGGACTCGAGCATCCACTGGCAAAACGTATCGGAATCATCAATGGGTAATTCAGCGATGCAGTAGAACGCCCCTTTCGGCTTCGGGCATTTTACGCCGGGAATGGAATTGAGTCCGTCCACCAGAATATCGCGGCGCTCCACGTACTCTTCCACTACCCCATCGAAATACGTTTGTGGTGTGTCAAGCGCTGCGATGGATGCGAGCTGTCCGAAGGTCGGCGGGCTCAGACGAGCCTGCGCAAACTTGAGCGCTGCGGCCATCACCACGCGGTTGCGGGTAATCAGCGCACCGATGCGCGCGCCGCACATGCTGTAGCGCTTGCTCACGCTGTCGATCATGACTGCGTGATCGCTCAGTCCGTCGAGATTCATCACGCTGTGTGATTCCGCGCCATCGTAAAGAAACTCACGGTATACCTCATCCGCAAAGAGGAAGAGATTGTGGCGGAGTACCACGTCGCGAAGCTGTTCGAGCTCCGCTTTGCTATAAAGATATCCGGTGGGATTGCCGGGGTTGCAGATCAGAATACCCTTGGTGCGCGGAGTGATCAGCTTTTCAAATTCAGCGATGGGAGGCAATGCAAAACCGGTTTCCAGTGAGGCCGTTACAGGCACCACCTTCACCCCTGCCATTACTGCAAAGCCGTTGTAGTTCGCGTAAAACGGTTCAGGAATAATCACCTCATCACCCGGATTGAAGCAGGTCATAAAGCCGAACACCAGCGCTTCAGAGCCGCCTGTGGTGACCATGATATTCTCCACTCCGAGATCAATGCCCTTTGACTTATAGTATCCGGCAAGGCCTTCGCGGTAGGCGAGCATACCCTCTGAGTTGGAATATTCCACCACGCGGATATCCAGCTCCTTCATGCGGTCGCGCACCACCTGAGGAGTTTCAATATCGGGCTGACCGATGTTGAGGTGGTATACTTTGCGTCCTGCTTTCTTGGCCGCTTCGGCAAACGGAACCAGTTTGCGGATCGGTGAAGCCGGCATGTGATGCGCCTTGTCGCTGATAGATGGCATATTCCTTTACTTAAATGGACGCCAAAGGTAGTGCGCGGTGCAAAATCAGCCGTGTGAATAGCAGGCAGAAAGTACATTCGCAGGGTGAGGATCGACAAATTTCTTTGGTGCATTCGCGTGTACAAGACGCGCACGCTGGCCGCCGAGCAGGTGAAGCTGGGAAAAGTGTGGGTGAATGAGGAGCTCATCAAACCCTCGCGGGAAATCAAGCCCGGCGATGTGATCAAGGTGCGGAAAGGACCGATTCATTTCTCGTGGAAAATGCTGACAGCCCCCACCAGTCGTGTGGGAGCGAAGCTCGTATCCACTTACGCCGCAGATGTCACATCGCCTGAAGAACTTGCAAGGCTGGAGGTATTTCGTCTGCAGATGAGTGCTGACCGGCCACGCGGATCGGGCCGGCCGACCAAACGCGAGCGCCGGGATCTCGATGAATTTTTTGATCTGGAAAACGACGAGTGGTTTGAAACCCCTTCCGCATGAGCACCGCTTTCACCGTTCGTGAAATATCCGCCAACCAGACCCGTTCACTGCGCCACCGCGTGCTCTGGCCGCACATTGAACAAGAAGAAGACTGCGTCATTGATATCGACCAGCGCGAAGATGCCATTCACCTCGGCACGTTCGATGGCGACAAGCTCATCAGCGTAGGTTCACTGTTTGCGATGAACAGTCCGCGACTGAGTCATGCCATGCAATACCGATTGCGGGCCATGGCCACCGACCCGGATTACCGCGGACGCGATGCCGGACGCGTGCTGATTGAACATGCTGTTCAACTGCTGCGCAAAAAGAACATTGACGTGCTTTGGTGCGATGCGCGGTTGCACGCCACCGGGTTTTATGAACGACTCGGCTTCAGCCGGTTTGAAGATGTGTATCAAGTGCGCAACATTGGCCCGCACCAGTTTATGTGGGTGGAGATAAAATAAAACCCGAATACAAACAGCCGCGTTTCGCTACATCTGATTATCCATTTCGAATGAACCACATTGCTCTCATCGTTTCCCTGATTCTCCTGACGATCGCAGCATCTTCTCAGGAACCTGCAGATTCAATTCTCTTCAGGCGGCAAGCCGATTGCTCGGTAGTAACCAACAATGCGTGCGCGGCAATTCCTGCCCTCGTTGAACAGGGCCAACTGGATCGCGCCATGGAGGTCTGCAACGCATGGGGTGCTCGTTGTGGATCCAATGCCCTGTTTCACTTCACGCGTGCCGTGCTAATCATGAAGCTGGGACAACCCCTTGCGGCAGACAATCCTGCTGTGTATATGGATCGCCTGCTCGATGCTCCTATTCATCCAGTAAGGAATCGCCCTGCATCTGGCGCTTATTCCGGTTGGACGAACGATGGCTACCGCCCGGAAGAGCAGCGCCGGCTCTTAGAATTCCTTTACGGACAATGTCTGGGGCTCATGGGCAACTTCAATACAGGAACGTTAGAGCATCTCACTTGTATGATCCTAACCGGACAGCGGGAAAAGGCACTCAAAGAATTACGCCGTCCACCATTCCTCGACTCACCTTACTACACCCATTACCAAGGACGCCGACGCGAGTTGTATGAAGCAAGCGGTATGCATGCAGCCCTGCGCGCTGGACTATGGCAAGGCGCAGGCGAGACAGCGAAACTGGGACCACAGCCCGTGCTCGCACTTTCCATTGGAGGTAACTTCAGGAATGGCGACTTCATGGATTTGTCCGTGGAAGGGTTGGCTGGCGGGAGTCCAGTCGACCCCGTCCAGATCACCTTACTCGACAGCGTGGTCACCACCGACTATGTTTCGGGTCTCTATGTAGCCCTTGAATATGATAAGGTGATCTGGCGCAGTCTGGACTTCAGACACCGGATCGGGATTCGGGGCGGGGTTGGTTATTCCCATATCAACCTTGTGCCGGAGCGGTACCGGGGATCCGACAATAACAACAACACCAACAATAACTCGAACAATCAAGACATCGAATACCGAAAGTACATCGGCTCGATTACCGCATCCGCTGCACTCGGCTATTCCTATTTCCTCACTCCCGCCGTATACCTGAATGCAACCAGCAAATATTTCCTTCACGATTACCGGAACAGTGGAGGCACGGATATCAGGGGAACGAACATTACCACAACCATTGGCTTCGGATTTATCATAGGCACTAACACCTCTGAGGAACGAAGGAAGTTAGGCCTTGGATTGTAATATCCTTTCCGATTAACCCATCGCAAATCAAACAATGCAAATGACCATCCACATCTGGTCCGATGTAGTCTGCCCATTTTGCTACATTGGCAAGCGGCATCTCGAACAAGCCATCGCGGCATTTGACACGAAAGAAGAAATCCAGCTTACCTGGCACAGCTTTCAGCTCGACCCTGACCTTCAGCCACAGCCGGGATCGAAATACATCGCCTCACTTGCAGCACGCAAAGGCTGGTCAGAAGAGCAGACACTTGAAATCACCCGCAACGTGACGGAAATGGCGGCGGCGGCAGGACTTACCTACCGCTTTGACCAGATCATTGAAGCCAATACATTCCTCGCCCATCAGCTCATTCACCTTGCCGGAGAGTTTCAGGCGCAGGGTCTCGTGAAGGAACGCCTCCTGAGCGCGCATTTCTGTGAAGGCCGCGATGTGGGTGCATTGGAAACACTCATTGATATTGGCCAGAAAAGCGGCATTCCGGGCACACGTGTAGCCGATGCGCTTTCTTCCGGAGAATATGCCGGCGCGGTGCACAATGACATCCGCATGGCGCAGCAGATCGGAATCAGGGGCGTGCCGTTTTTCTTGTTCAATAATTCCATTGGAATATCCGGAGCGCAGCCGGTAAGTGCCTTCATTGAGGCCATCAGGAAAGCAAGTGGGGAGAAATAAACTGCTTTACCGCGGCGTGTTCAGTCATTGCCATAGCTACCTTTGAAACACCCAGCCGGGAGCTACATCAGGATATGAAACTGAGCCACTTCGGGGTCATCTCGACCCTTCTGTGCATGCCACTTATTGTGCATGCACAAATTCTCGTCAACGAAATTCAGCATGCGAATCTCTCCTCAATCACGGATGAAGACGGTGATTACCGCGACTGGTTTGAGTTGTACAATGCCGGCACACAGGCTGTTTCTCTGGCCGGATATGGGCTGTCAGACCGCACCGACCAACCGCTTAAATGGATCATGCCGGACTACACCCTGCAACCGGGAGAATTCCTGCACATCTGGGCGAGCGGAAAAGACCGTGGCTCGGGTCCGTATTACTACACGCTGGTTTTTCCTCAGGATACCTGGAACTACCGCGTTCCAACGGCTGAACCCGATCCCACATGGCGCATTCCGGGTGGTGAGCTGTCAGGATGGAGCACCGGACCCGGCGGCTTTGGTTACGGCGACGGAGATGACGGCACAGACCTCGGAGGCGGTATCCAGTCCGTATACTTCCGCAAGTCATTTACTCTCGACAACCCCGGTGAGGTGGAAACCGTGGTCTTTCACATGGACTATGACGACTCCTTTGTTGCCTACCTGAACGGTGTAGAAATCGCACGGGCCAATCTGGGCCAACCAGGCACACCACCTGCCTTTTCAGATGGCGCTGCCAGTGACCATGAGGCCAACGGCTATCAGGGAGGTCAGATTGATGGCTTCGTGCTGGACGCCTCCATCTGGAGCAGTGCGCTGCAGCCCGGTGAGAACGTCCTCGCCGTACAAGTGCACAATACCAATCCCGGATCAAGTGATATGACCGGAAATGCCTGGCTGACCTTCGGATACACTGCACCGCAGCCGGGACTGAACGCACCACCCGCCTTCATGGGCCTGAGCAGCTCATCGCCGATGCACACCAACTTCTCGCTCACATCCGGCGAGCATCTCGTCCTCAGCCATCCATCAGGTACCATCCTGAACCAGATCGAGATTCCGCTCACCGCATCCAATATGGTCTACCGCCGGGAATCAGATGGTGGACCGCTGTGGTGCTTCTCCGCCACTCCCACACCGGCCGCCACCAATATCCAGGGGGCATGCGCCGCGGGATATGAACCCCAGCCGGTATTCAGCCAGGGCAGCGGCATGTATCCGGGCAGCATCACCCTTTCTCTCAGCTCACCCTCACCCGGAGCCATCATTCGCTACACGGTGGACGGAAGCATTCCCGATGAATCCTCCACCATCTACGAAGCTCCCCTCACGATCAATGCCACTGCGGTCATCTCCGCGCGCGCCTTCAGCACCACCGGACTGCTCCCTTCATTCACCGAGAAGAATACCTATCTCATCAATGAATCAGGGCTGACTGTACCGGTCATCTGCCTTTCAACCAATCCCGAAAATCTGTGGGATGAGAATATCGGTATCTACGTCTTCGGTCCTCCGGATTATGGCGGCTATCCCTACTTCGGCGCCAACTTCTGGGAAGACTGGGAACGCGAATCCTACATCGAGTACTACGCACCCGATGGCGAACTCGAGTTTGAAGGTCCCGTGGGACTAAAGATCCACGGCGGTTGGTCGCGCGGACAGGCACAGAAAAGTTTCCGCGTGCTCACGCGCGATGACTACGGTATGGAGAGCATTGACTATCCGCTGATTGCAGACAAGCCTGAGATTACCTCATACAGGAGTTTCAACCTCAGAAATGGCGGTAACGAATACGGCGGTCCGCGCTACCACGATGCCCTCATGCAACGCGCGATGAAGTCCACCGAAGCAGATTATATGGGATATAGTCCGGTGGTCACCTTCCTCAACGGAGAATACTGGGGCATGTATGAATTGAGAGAACACCTCAATGAGAACTACGTGGAGGCCAATCATGGCGTGGAAACCAACGAATCCACTGTGATCAGTTACAATTACATGGGATTCAACGTGATCAACGGCGATCCGGAGCCATTCTATGAATTGTATAACTGGGCCATCAGCAATGACCCTTTGAGCGATGGCTTTTTTGAAGGACTTTCTGCTCGTGTAGATATCGGGAATTACATCGACTATGTTGTGGCGCAGACCTATTACGGCAATGGCGACTGGAGCAATGGCTACCTCAATAACTACAAGTTCTGGCATGACGATCGTCCCGGCGGAAAGTGGAGGTTCATGCTCATGGACCTGGACTTCGGACTCGGGGCAGGAGTGTGTGACAACTTCATCGTACAAGCCGGCAATGACTGGTTTGAACCGGATCAGATTTTCAACCGCTCCATCCAGAATCCACAATTCCGCGATGCATTCATCCGGCGGTACCTCGACCTTGTGAATACCGTATTCCGAACCGAGCGGTTGACGGAAATCCGCGACCAGATGCGCGAACAACTGAACGATGCCATGCCGCGGCACTGCGAGCGCTGGCAAACCGATTACTGGTGGTGGTACAATGGCTACGACTGGCGACTCGACTGGAACAGCCAGCGGCAGGAGTGCATACCCAGTGTACTTCAGGATTACTTCGGATTGTACAACAGCATTGATATTACGCTGGATGTGCAGCCTGCAGGAGCAGGACGCGTGCACATGTCCACCGTTGAACCCGGAGAGATGGAGTATCCCTGGACAGGGGCGTGGTTCAACGGGTTACCGGTGACGTTTACGGCCATAGCCAACCCCGGATACGTATTCAGCCACTGGGGAGAAAACGAGTTGTTCGAAGGCAATGTGATCAACCGGCAGTTGACGCTCAACCTCGAAGGAAACACGACATTCACCGCCCACTTCAGCGGCGAGCCGGTTGACGATTACGTTGAAATCAGCGAGGTGATGTATAATCCTGGCGAGCCATATCCCTCGCAGGATTGGGTGGAACTGCACAATACACTCGATATTCCCCTTGACCTGAGTTCCTTTGTGCTTCGCGACGGCCGATTCTACAATACGGTCAAGCTGGGAACGAATGCGCTCCTTCCTCCCGGTGGGCGCATCGTGCTGGCACAGGATCCCGAGGCCTTTGCAACGGTATACCCTGGATTGCAGAGCGCCACACCAGCCTGGACATTCGGGTTGAACAATCAGGGCGATGAGATACGTCTGCTCCATCGCACAGGTAATCCCATCATTCAGTTCAGTTACCTCGACGAGGCACCGTGGCCGGCAGCCGCTGATGGTGAAGGGCCGTCCATGGAGTACGATGCTTCCGGCGGTGGACCTGAGAACCCCGCAGCATGGTTCAACGGATGCCCCGGAGGATCGCCACAATCCAGCTACGACCCCAATTGTGGGTCCGTGTCCGTCAGCGAAGAACCCGTTGCGCCCGCGATTTCCGTTTATCCCAATCCGGCGAATGAGTTTGTTTGGATCCGACTTCCACAAGAAACCTCGGGAACCATGATGATCACCGATATAGCAGGCAAGCGGGTGGCCGGACAAGCATTCTCCGGCGCGCAGCTCCTCCTGGCAGATGTGCGCGGATTGTCATCAGGGATGTACATCGTACAGATCCGCACCGCCGAACGCACATCTGATCACCAACTCCTTATTCAATCCCGCTGATCCATGAAGAAGTACCTGATCATGCTCGTGACAGGCCTCACTGGACTAACCGGAGCGATGGCCCAGTGCAGCAACGGCGAAACACACATCACGGTAGTGGCCAACTCGTATGATATCTACGGCGAAGAGTCCTACTGGGAGCTGGTGCCCGCTGGCAATGGTTGCAGCAACAGCACCCTTCTCTCGGGCGGCAGTGAAGAAGTAGGCTGCGCAGGCAACGGCCCTACAGGTGAAAACGGCATACCCGACTTTGGCTCCGAACCCATATCCGGCTGCATCAGCACCTCACAACCCGTGGATCTGGTGTGGGTGGACTGGTATGGTGACGGCGGATTGTCGTTTGACATCTACCTGAACGGGTACCACAGTCAATCCTTCTGGGGCGAAGGCGCGGGAAATACATGGACCATTGACCCTGCTCAGGACATTCCGACGCCCGTCTACGACTCCCCTTGCGGCGCTGCTGAAATCATGCCCGATGGTGCATTGGTGACCATCAATACCGCGACGTGCCAGGCTCCGTTCTCCGAACTCCGGCCACCGGGAATCCACTGCTCACTGCCCGGAACATGGTGTGACAGCGGTATTACGCGCACCGCCTGGGCCCGATTTGAGGCTCAGGAGAACACCGCTTACCGCATCAGCACGTGCAACAGCGGGACCAGTTTTGATACCCGCATAGCCTTGTTCACCGGACCCGAATGTGGCTTTCCCTGGGAGTTTGAACTCCTCTCGGCCAACGATGACCAGATGGGCGGATGTGGCGCCGGCAATGGCTATGCATCCGGTTGTTTCATTTCTTGCCTGCCGCAAGCAACCGTGGTGTACATCATGGTGGATGGATGGGGCGGTCAGGCAGGTCTCGCGGAACTATCCGTGGAGACCTTTACGCCTGTTGAATCCTTTCAGGCGGAAGTGACGAATATTTCCTGCCCTGCAGAAAGTGGCGGACCGCCGAACGGACTCATCTATCCATGGGTCACGGATGCGGGAGTGAATTTTTCCTGTGTCTGGACCGGCCCGGGGGGCTTTACGTCCAGCCAGCCCTACGTGCAAGGCCTCGGTCCCGGCACCTATGAGCTCTTACTGACCACAGCCTGTGGCCTTACATTCACTCAATCCTACACCATCCTGAATCCGGAGCCTTGGAATGTGTCAGTCACCACTGCACCCACAGAGTGCCCGGGAACAGGCACCGGTCAACTGATGATTGACGCCGCAGGTGCCACACCACCCTACTCCTATTCCATCAATGGTCCCGGGAATTTTGCAAGTGAATTATCCGAAGTAACCGGCGCTGTATTTGGCAACTACGCCATCACGGTGACCGATAGTGAGGGATGCAATCACCTCTCCACAGCCTTCGTTGATATAGCCGATTCATTCACCTTTTCACTGGGCGAGGACATCACAGCATGCCTCGGTGATACCCTCACCTTTGAAGCTCCTCCGGGATTGAATGGCATCTGGCAGGATGGCTCTTCCGGCAGCAATTACACCCTGTACACATCAGACTTCGGTGTGGGTGATGCAGCTGTGATCCTGAGCGCAACTACCGATGAGGGATGCTCGCATACCGATGTGCTCGTGGTCACCATCGAAGCGTGCGTAGGAATCGGGGAAATGATGTCTGATGTGCTACCGGTGGTGTATCCCAATCCGAGCGACGGACAGGTTACCATCCGCATTCCCGAGCGATTTGCCGGAAAACAACTGATCCTGACTGATGCCGTGGGCCGAACCACACTCGCAGTGCCATCAAACCGGGAGATGAAGCTGCAGCTGGACGATCTCCAGCCGGGCATATACCTTGTCCGCATAGAGGGCATGCAGGCCGTCCGGCTTGTGAGGAATTGAAAGCACTCCTTTACAACTCTACGATGATGCCGATCGTGGGCAATACATTACCCGTGGACTGCTCGAGGAAATTGGGCAGATAGCGTGTGGGATCATTGGGGTCTGTCACCGGATTGCCCTGCTCATCACGCTGAACATCGAGCGCAGGCTTGAGCGGCGTTACACTATTCAGTACATTCTGGATATCGAGGAAGACATCCAGCGACCACTTGGTGAAGAACCATTTCTTGTCAACCCGGATATCCAGTTGCTGAAAAGCACTGATGCGGTCGCTGTTGATTCTCGTCCAATTGGGTTGAGCCACGCCAAAGCGGTCCCAGTTGAAGATGAGCATAGAGGCCTGCACATCATCAGGGGTAAAGGGCAATCCCCCGCTCAGGAAATAACGGCCACCGATTTCCCAGTTCTTACCGAAACGCTTACCGCCGGTCACGCTCACCAGATGACGGCTGTCCCAGCTCGACGGCACAAAACGCCCGTCAAGTCCGGTGAACTCACTGCGCACCCAGGTATAGGATACAATTCCATACCAGCCGTTGTAGAAGCGTTGCTGAAACAAAAACTCAGCGCCGTAAGCCCGTCCCAGGCCGACAGATGCAATATCCTCCGTGCCTACCACGCCAAAATCAGCACCGAGGTTCGCCAGGCTGATCCCGTTATTCATGCTCACCGGATAGTTGCTGTAGTCCTTGTAGAACCCTTCCACAGTAATGATCGAGTTCCGTCGGCTCCAGTCATACTCCACCCCTGCCACGAACTGTTGATTTCGAACGTACAGCGCATCATCATTGGCAAGCAGGCCGTTATTGCGGAATCCCAGCACTGTGAATGGAGGAAGCTGGTAGTACGTGCCTGCACTCGCGTTGAAGCTCCAACGCGGTGCAAAGGAATAGCGCGCCGCCAGGCGGGGTGAGAACTGATTGAGTGGATTGGCCATGGCGCTGTTGAAGCCATTCCCATCGAGTCGCACACCGAATGACACGGTCAGTTTTTGTCTGAACAGAGCCTTGCTCGACTGCGCAAAGAGTCCATAGCGGATGAGGTCTAATCCTGTGCTCTGCTGCACAAAGACAGTAGAGTCCAGATCCTGTACAAATACCGGAGTGCGGGAATCCGTAGAGTATGCTGCGCGCTCCAGATTTACGCCGGTGATGAGCTTCCATCCGTTCACCGGAAAGAGCTTGTACTCGGTTCTGAACTTATATTCTGTTTCACGACTCGAGTAGTCAAATACACGAGGCAGGTCTTCATTGTTGTCCTCATGTTTGTATGCATCATTCTGCAGCGTATTTGAGCTTGCGATGAACGACCAGCGTCCGCGCTCCCGGTAATGATCCCATTTGATACCTGCTGTGTAGTTCCACTGACCATAGACCAGCAGGTTATTGAGAAGGTACTGGTTGCGGAAGAAATCCTCACTGGTGCTGTCGTCAGCGAGCTGCAGATTGAGCCGAAACTGGTCGTAGGCGCCGAGTCCGATGACGGTTAGTTTATTCCGTTCATTGATATCCCATTTCCACTTCGCATTAAAATCGTTGTAGGTTGGCAGGAAAGGCAATCCGAGCAGAGAAAAAAGTCCCTGCAGATAGCTCCTGCGCACGGAAAGGAGCAGGCCGGAGTCCTTTCCGGTGGGTGTTTCCAGGGTGACACCCAGATCGCTGCTACCCACTACAAAATTGGCCGTGGTTTTGTCCTTCCGAGGATCCTTGAAACCGAATTCCAGCACAGAGCTGAGCGCATTGCCCCGGGTAGCTGGAAAAGCACCGGAGTAGAACTCCACTTCCTGAATCAGATCCACGTTGATCAATCCCACCGGCCCACCACTGGCGCCCTGAGTTGCGAAATGGTTGATGTTGGGGATCTCAATACCGTCAATGTAAAACCTGTTTTCATTGGCTGCGCCACCTCGGATGATGATGTCATTGCGGAAAGAAGGAATGGCCGCTACGCCGGGGAGTGCCCGGATAGCGCGGGAGATATCTCTGTTGCCTCCGGGATTGCGCTTGATCTCATTGGTGCCGATGGTGCGCACACTTACCGGTGACTCTTCGCGGTTGCTGATGGTCGAAGCCACAATCTCCACACCCTGAGTCTCCACCGCCAGGGGCTCGAGCAGGATAGTCACCACGGCTGGACGACTGTTGGTGACTTCCACTTCAAAGAGCACGGCCTTGCGGTATCCGGTGTAGCTCACCTCGAGGTTGTACAAGCCAGGCTTCAGGTTTTCAATCCGGAATGCCCCATTCTCATCGGAGACGGCTCCGGTGGTGGTTCCCTGCACCTGCACCGGGGCAAAGAGTATGGGTTCATTATTTACCTTATCGCGCACAGTGCCAGAGATGACACCAGTATCCTGTGACATAACCGCGTGGGTTATAAGCCAGCTAAACCCAAGAAAAATGCAGTGGAGGAAACGCATGGCCTTGGAACACAGGAATAGCGGGATTGTTCAGCCGGCGCGACCCACAGCTCAGTCCACACGCAGTTGGAAGACCTTGGACAGGGTGCGAACCGCCGGATACTTCTCGCCGATGGCATCCAACTTCTCCCGGTCTGTGCGCGTGGACAATTTAATCTCCTCGGCCTTCTGGGTGTCCACTTCGTAGCGCAATCCGACAATATCGAACTCCGTCTTGAGGAATTCACTAAGCGCTGACCGGTGATCGTTGAAGTAGTGATGATGAGTGGCACTGGGAAATGCCACCCTCAGGCAGCTCTGATCGAGCAGTTCCAGCACGGCCACCTTAAAGGTCGTATACACCTGCTTGTTGGAGGTAAGGCGGCGCTGGATGAACTGGTTCCATGCATGCTCAATCTCCTCCAGGGTGTACGGGCGGCTTGGTACTGCCAGTACCTCTTGCTGCTCCACCTTAGCGGCCTGCTGAGCGGGCTTGCTCTTCAGTGCGCGGATGGAAGGCACATCACTCACCATACCGGTACTTGTGAGCATGGCCTCTGCCGTGCGCGATACCGATGCTGCAGCAGGCTTCTTTCCGGGAGAGGCGGGAGAAGGAGAAGGAGAAGGAGAAGGAGAAGGAGAAGGAGAAGGAGCTGACTGGGGCGTCTGACTGCGCACAGAAGGCTGAAGATGCCCCTCCCTAAACGGCTTCAGTCTGAACTTTTTTTTTTCGCCTTCCCGTTGGTTGTAGGGAATGCTCGCGAGCTTCATCAGCAGGAGTTCGACCAGCAACCGCTGGTGTTTACTGGCCCGGAACTGCACATCACACTCGTTGACAAACTCAATGGCCTTGAGCAAGGTCAGGACATCCAAAGCCTGAGCTTGTTGCTTGAACTTATCCGCAACGCGGTCGCTCACTTCCAGCAGGGGAATCGTCTGCGGGTCTTTACACACGAGAAGATTCCTGAAGTGGCTTCCCAGTCCGATTACAAAGTGATGGGCATCGAAACCCTTGTTCAGCACATCGTCGAAGAGCACGAGGCATTGCGCAATATCCTCCTTACAGATGTGGTCAGTCAGGGTAAAATAGTATTCGTAATCGAGTACATTGAGGTTGGCAATGACCTCTTTGTACGTCAGGTTACGTCCTGTGAAGGCCACCACCTGATCGAAGATAGACAATGCGTCGCGCATCGCCCCGTCGGCCTTTTCAGCAATCACGTGCAGGGCCTCCGGCTCGGCGGTGATGTCTTCCCGGCCGGCGATATATGCCAGATGCTCTGCAATATCGCGCACCTTGATCCGGTTGAAATCAAACACCTGACAGCGGCTCAGAATCGTGGGCAGAATCTTGTGCTTTTCTGTGGTGGCCAGGATGAAAATGGCATGAGCAGGCGGCTCTTCCAGCGTCTTCAGGAACGCATTGAACGCAGATGCCGAAAGCATGTGGACCTCGTCAATGATGTAAACCTTGTAACGTCCGATCTGCGGAGGAATGCGCACCGTATCCACGATGTTGCGGATGTCATCCACCGAGTTATTCGATGCGGCGTCCAGTTCGAACACGTTAAAGCTGAGGTCCGCTCCTGGCTCGATGAACCCCTCATTCACCGCTCTTGCAAAGAGGCGCGCACACGTCGTCTTGCCCACTCCGCGGGGACCGCAAAACAAGTAGGCCTGTGCAACCTGATTATTTGCTATTGCATTGCGGAGTGTTGTGGTAATGGCCTGCTGCCCGACCACCGACTCCCAGGTGTCCGGGCGGTACTTGCGCGCTGAGACAATGAAATTGGCTGACATCTATCCGCAAAGATGCAGGAGCGCGCCTGCGTTTGTCCACCATCATTGTCAACATGATATTGACATCACCCCGGAGCGCCGGTTTTCCGTTCTTTGTCGCATGATGATCAAAACCTGGGCGGTCACCCTCGTGGCGCTGACCCTTGCATTTGGAAGTGCCGGCAAGATCCATCTGGCTGTGCAGATAAGCAATCCGTCGGACGCCATACGCGATGCTTCGGCCACCCTTCAGGTAAGCGGTGGTCACGCTCCCTATACCTACTATTGGTCCAAGCAGGACACGCCTCTGCACGCTTCAGCATGCACGGGCATGGATGAAGGCTGCGCCTACACCGTGGTCGTTACCGATTCGCTTGGCGAACAGGCACAGGCGCAAATCATCGCGGAGGCCTCATCGGCAAGTGAATGGCTCAACGCTTCGTTCACACCCCTCGTGAATGCGCTGGCCACGGTGCTCTTCTGGGATCCCTTTGCTGCACTTGGGCTCTATGACCCCACGGTGTACAAGGCTGACGGTTCACCCCTGCTCCACCCCAACGGAGACCCAGTCAGGCAGGATGTCTGGCTCGTCGTAGCACTCCTGATAGCCTGCGCGGTGTTCTTCACCGTCTATCTCGGATTCATCAACTTCACTGGATTCCGTCACGGTGTGCTCGTTACCCTCGGCAAATACTCCACGCCCGATGAGCGCGGTGAAGTAAGTCCGTTCCAGTCGCTGTCAGCAGCGCTGAGCGGAACCCTTGGTCTGGGCAATATCTCCCTGGTGGCTGTGGCCATTGCCGTTGGCGGGCCGGGCGCTACGTTCTGGATGATTGTGGCCGGACTGGTGGGCATGACAAGCAAGTTCGTAGAGTGCACACTCGGTGTGAAATACCGTGAAATTTCGCCGGAGGGAGAAGTAAGCGGCGGTCCGATGTACTACCTCAGCAAGGGACTCGCAGCCCGCGGATGGGGGCGGCTCGGCAAGGTGCTCGCCGTCCTCTTCGCTGTGATGTGCGTAGGCGGTTCCATAGGCGGGGGCAATATGATTCAGGCCAATCAGGCCTGGCTTCAGTGTACGTCCACCCTGCCAGGAGCTGCGGAATATGGGCTTTGGTTTGGCGTGGGAACAGCGCTGCTCATCGGGCTGGTGGTGATGGGCGGGATCCGCAGTATAGCCAGCGTCACTTCCCGGCTGATTCCGCTGGTGGTCGTGGTATATGTCGCATTTGCCCTGATCATCATCGGCATGAACATTCCCCGCATCGGAGAGGCCTTCACGCTCATTATGGACGGCGCCTTCTCCCCTGAGGCCGCCAAAGGCGGAATTATCGGCGTCATGATGATGGGATTTCGCCGGGCCAGTTTCAGCAATGAGGCAGGCATTGGATCAGCCAGCATTGTGCACAGCACGTCCCGCACCAACAGACCGGTGAGCGAGGGATTCGTATCGCTTCTCGAGCCCTTCATTGATACCGTGGTGGTGTGCACGATGACCGCTCTCGTGATCATCTTCACAGGATTCTCCCACGCGCCCGACGGCCTCACCGGATCAGCCCTGACCAATGCCGCCTTTACTTCTGTATTCGGCTGGTTCGACTGGATCCTGATGGTCTCCGTATTCCTGTTTGCCTATGCCACCATGATCACCTGGTCCTATTATGGAATGAAGTCGTGGACCTACCTGTTCGGTACCGGGCGTTGGACAAGACACACCTTCCACCTCATCTACATGGCCTGCACGGTGGTGGGCACGGTGAGCGGGCTTGGGGCGGTGATTGACTTTTCCGATATGATGATCCTCGGCATGGCCTTTCCCAATCTGATTGGACTGGTCATCATGGCACCGGAGGTCAGGCGCGACCTGCGCACTTACCTCGCCGACCTTCGGAGCGGAGTGATCCGCCGCACCGATCGCCTGTAGAGGTTGGGCATCTGATAAACCCGCATAGGATATGCCTTGGATCGGTGGCATCCGGGCCGTCCATTTGGACTTAAAAAAGACATGGCCCGTCGTCCACCCTGGCAAGAGTACTTTCTCCTCTCCCGAAAGGAGCGCAATGGCTTGCTGATCCTCCTGCTCGTACTGATGATATCATGCGGTGTGAGGTTTCTCCGGCAGCTACATACCCCGGAACCCGCGGAAGCATGGCTTGCACCGGTGCTCGTGGAGGGCGTTTCACCTGCGGCCGAGCAGGCCGGAGCAGGCCATATACGGCCCGAACACACTGCCCATAAGCGAAGCATAAACAAGAGAAAGGATGATCCTCCCGAGTCGAGGAGTGAAGCTGAAGCACGGCCCGAAGCATGGAAACGGGAAAGCCCTCGCCAGATAGAAGTCAACCGCGCTGATTCAGAAGCCTTTCTGACCCTACCCCGGATAGGACCATATTTCGCAGGGAAGCTTGCCAGCTACCGCGATGCCCTCGGCGGATTTGTTGGTGCGCATCAGCTCTATGAAATCTGGAAGATGGATTCATCCACGGTGGAGGCCATAGCCCCTCTGCTGCAGATCGACACTGCCGCTATTCGTCAGCTCCCCTTCAACAGCGCCAGCTGGGAGGAGTTTGACCGCCATCCCTATCTGAATCGCAGGCAAGCCAAAGCGCTGGTCGCCTATCGTGAAAAGCACGGTCCTTTCCGGGATCCCAGGGACCTCGCCGGATGCCTGGCGCTGGATACGCTGACGCTTCGGCGCATCCGTCCGTATTTTGCGCCACGATAAGGATCTTCCATGCAACTTGAACAAGCCATCCGAGAGGCCATCACCCTTGTGCCCGACTTTCCCAAAAACGGGATTCAGTATAAGGACATCACCACACTTTTTCTTCATCCTGCCCTGTGCCGTGAGGTCCTTGAAGAGCTTGAGGAACAATATCGCCATGCGGGCATTGGCGCCATCATCGGACTTGAGAGCCGGGGATTCATGTTTGGGTTTGCCCTTTCCCTGCGCCTCGATGTCCCGTTCATCATGGTGCGCAAGAAGGGTAAGCTGCCCCGCGCCACCTATGAAGTGAGCTACGACCTGGAGTACGGAGCAAACGTCATTGAGATGCACCGGGATGCCCTCCGTCAGGGAGAGCGGGTACTCATCCACGACGACTTACTGGCCACAGGAGGCACAGCAGAGGCAGCTGCGCGGCTGGTTGAAGCATCCGGAGCGCAGGTTGCCGGATTCTCCTTTCTGATTGAACTGAACTATCTCGGCGGACGAAAAAAACTTTCCGCATACGAGGCCCCGATCTCTACTTTTGTGACCTATTGAACGGTGCCGACGGGCACCTCGCTATCCGCTTTGGGCGGGCAGAGCGACGAAATTTCAATGATAAATTTTGATCCTCCGTAATTTATGGATTTCACCAAGACAGAAAACCACCTGATGATCGCGCAAATGGTGCGCGATTTCGCCGAGAAAGAAATACGTCCCCACGTGATGGAGTGGGATGAAACACAGACCTTCCCCCGGGAAGTGTTCCGGAAGATGGGAGAACTCGGGCTGATGGGTGTGCTGGTGCCCGAGTCCTACGGTGGATCAGGCCTTGGATACAACGAGTACATCTCTGTGATTGAAGAAGTGGCCGCCGTGTGTGGGTCTGTGGGACTCAGTCTGGCGGCGCACAATTCCCTTTGCACCAATCATATTTACGAGTTCGGAAACGAGCAGCAAAAGCAGAAGTACCTGCCGCGTCTGGCTTCCGGAGAGTGGATTGGCGCATGGGGCCTCACCGAAGCCAACACCGGCAGCGATGCTTTGCGCATGAAGTGCACTGCCGTGCAGGATGGTGACTACTGGGTCATCAATGGCACCAAGAACTGGATCACGCACGGTATTTCCGGGGAGGTAGCCGTTGTGCTCGTGCGCACAGGTGAGTTGCTGGACTCACATGGCATTACCGCGTTCATCATCGAGCGCGGCACACCTGGCTTTTCCGGAGGCAAGAAAGAAAACAAGCTAGGCATGCGGGCGTCCGAAACGGCTGAGCTCATCTTCGACAACTGCCGGGTGCACAAGGATCAGGTGCTCGGACAGATTGGGGACGGATTCGTTCAGGCCATGAAGATTCTCGATGGTGGGCGCATTTCCATCGGAGCGCTTGCCTTGGGCATTGCGAAGGGTGCCATGCGGGCCAGCGTGACCTATGCGAAGCAGCGCGAGCAGTTTGGACAGCCTATCGCGAATTTTCAGGCCATTGCCTTCAAGCTGGCAGATATGGCCACGGAAATTGAGGCCGCAGAAATCCTGCTCTATCAGGCCGCCTTCCTGAAAAACAACAAGAAGAAAGTCACCCGCGAGTCGGCCATGGCCAAGTACTACGCATCGGAGGTGTCCGTGCGGGTGGCAACGGAGGCCGTTCAGATCTTCGGCGGGTATGGCTACACCAAGGATTTCCCTGTGGAGAAATACTACCGTGATTCCAAGTTGTGCACCATTGGCGAGGGTACCTCAGAGATCCAGAAGCTAGTCATCTCCCGTGAAATTTTGAAAGGATAGTTGCGGGCCAAAAGAAAAGGATTACTTTTGCCCTCCATTTTATAGCAGAAAAAGCAAGAACCCATGCTGATTATTCCGGTAAAAGAAGGCGAGAGCATCGACCGCGCGCTGAAGAAATTCAAGAAGAAGTTTGAGAAGACGGGCGTCATGAAGCAGCTTCGCGCCCGCCAGTCATACACCAAGAGAAGCGTACGCCGTCGAGAGGAAATCAAGAAGGCCGTATTCGTGAATACGCTCCGCAGCGAAGAGCAGTAACAAGCCTGTGTGCACAATATAGAGGGTGGTTCCCGGTTGCGACTGAGGAACCACCCTTTTTTTATGCCTGTGCAATTTGATCCCTTTCTGACCTATTTGCGCACGGAGCGGCGATTTTCCCTTCACACGACGGAGGCCTACCGACGCGATCTGGAGGCCCTTGCGGTTTTTCTTTCGCGGCAGTTTGGCGTGGATCAGCCCGGGGCGGTGAGCAGGACCATGGTGCGGAGCTGGGTAGCCTTTCTGATGGAGGAGGGGTACCGGGCAACCACGGTTCACCGCAAGTTATCTGCTGCCGGCTCCTGGTTTCGGTTTCTCCAGAAGGAGGGTATGATCAGCCAGAATCCTGCCCGTCACATTCCCCGACCCAAATTACCACACAGGCTTCCCACCTTTCTCGAGGAGCGTGGTGCCGAGGCCCTGTATCGCCTCCCGGGAGTTGAGGGCATCACCTATCCGGAGCGCAGAGACGCCCTGATTCTTCGTCTGTTTTACGAAACCGGCATGCGCCTGAGTGAGCTCATCGGTTTGTGCGACAGCGATGTGGACGCGTCCTCTGGACAGGTGCGGGTCACTGGCAAACGCAACAAGACCCGACTGGTGCCCGTATCGAAAGACATGGTGGAGGAAATGCGCATACTGAGCAAGATCAGGAACGAGCATTTTTCTGGAAATCAAGAGGATGCGTTTTTTGTGACGGATCGGGGCAAGAAAATGACCCGCTCGTTTGTGTACCATCGGGTAAAAAAGTACCTTTCGACGGTGACGACGCAGCGGAAGCGCAGTCCGCACGTGCTCCGTCACACATTTGCAACCCACATGCTGAACAACGGTGCAGAGTTGAATGTCATCAAAGAGATTCTCGGCCATTCCAGTCTGGCGGCTACTCAGGTATACACCCACCTGGGCGTTGAGAAGTTGCGCAGCATCCATGGCAAGACCCATCCCAGAAGTTGAATACTAACCCCAAAAACGGATCACTATGCAGTGGCAAGTACAAAGCATTCATTTCGATGCGGATCACAAGTTGATCCATTTCATTGAGTCCAGGCTTGGCAAGTTGAACCAGTTCCATGACCGCATCATTGCCGGCGAGGTATTCCTCAGGCTGGACAAGTCGGATGTGAATGAGAATAAGATTGCTGAGATCAAGCTCTCCTTGCCTGGGCGCGACCTGTTTGCGCGCAAGCAGTGCAAGACCTTTGAGGAGGCCACGGACACTGCGGTTGAGGCTTTGCGCAGGCAGATACACAAGCACAAGACGCGGATAGGTCAGGCCAGCTGAAAAATTTGTCGGCAGCCACTTGGTTCGAGCCGATTGTTTTCTACATTTGCACCCCTGTTTTCGAGCAGGGGTGTTTTTTTTTGCGCAGTTCTTTGACATCCTGATCCGAATGCCGGTGTAGCTCAGCTGGCCAGAGCAGCTGATTTGTAATCAGCTGGTCGGGGGTTCGAATCCCTCCACCGGCTCATTCGAGAATAAACAAGACCAACGGGGAGATACTCAAGTGGCCAACGAGGACAGACTGTAAATCTGTTGGCATCCGCCTTCACAGGTTCGAATCCTGTTCTCCCCACCACGATCCGCTGGTTGCGGATTTTTCAAGCGGGAGTAGCTCAGTTGGTAGAGCATTAGCCTTCCAAGCTAAATGTCGCGAGTTCGAGCCTCGTCTCCCGCTCTTCCTCAGGGATCGGAGCCCTTCACGGGGCTTCCTGCCCTGACTGGATTTACCAGCCGTTGTAGCTCAGGGGTAGAGCACTTCCTTGGTAAGGAAGAGGTCATGGGTTCAATTCCCATCAACGGCTCAACGCGTGGTTTTTTTTGAAATTGAGGATTTTATACAGGATCAGGATTGTCGCCGGCACTGCGCAGCGAGATACACGGTGGAAGCAAACTCAAACACAGCGAATAACCAACACAACAAAATCAACAGGCAATGGCTAAAGAATCATTTGACCGTTCCAAACCCCACGTGAACATTGGAACGATCGGTCACGTTGACCATGGTAAGACCACGCTGACGGCCGCAATCACAACGGTTCTGGCTGGCAAAGGTCTTTCTGAAAAGCGCGACTTCGCGTCGATCGACAACGCACCCGAAGAAAAAGAACGCGGTATCACCATCAACACGGCACACGTCGAGTATCAGACGGCTAACCGTCACTACGCGCACGTTGACTGTCCGGGTCACGCTGACTATGTGAAGAACATGGTAACGGGAGCTGCTCAGATGGACGGTGCGATTCTGGTTGTTGCCGCCACAGACGGGCCGATGCCCCAGACGCGTGAGCACATCCTGCTCGGTCGTCAGGTAGGTGTACCCCGCATCGTGGTTTTCATGAACAAAGTAGATATGGTGGATGACCCCGAACTTCTCGACCTCGTAGAGATGGAAATCCGGGAACTCCTTTCGTTTTACGAATACGATGGTGATAACACACCAGTAATCCGTGGATCAGCTCTGGGCGCGCTCAATGGCGAGCCGAAGTGGGTTGAAACCGTTATGCAGCTTATGGAAGCTGTTGACACCTGGATCCCCATTCCTCCGCGTGAGACGGAGAAGCCGTTCCTGATGTCGGTTGAAGACGTATTCACGATTACTGGTCGTGGTACTGTAGCAACCGGCCGTATCGAGCGCGGTATCATCAACTCAGGCGAGGAAGTGGATATCATCGGTTTCAATGAGCAGAAGCTGAAGTCCACCGTAACCGGTGTTGAGATGTTCCGCAAGATTCTCGATCGTGGTGAAGCAGGTGACAACGTGGGACTCCTTCTGCGCGGTATTGAAAAGAGCGATATCCGTCGTGGTATGGTTATCTCCAAGCCCGGTTCGATCACACCCCACACCGAATTCAAGGCTGAGATTTACGTACTCAAGAAGGAAGAAGGTGGCCGTCACACGCCGTTCCACAACAAGTACCGTCCGCAGTTTTACTTCCGTACCACGGACGTAACCGGTGAGATCAACCTCGATGCCGGTCGTGAAATGGTACTTCCCGGAGACAACGTGTCAATCACGGTGAAGCTGATTGCTCCTATTGCGATGGACAAGGGACTTCGCTTTGCGATCCGCGAAGGTGGCCGCACCGTAGGTGCTGGTCAGGTGACTGACATCATCGCCTGAGGCGAGTGAAGAATACATTGTGAAGGTGAAATCCCTCAAAAGGTTTCACCTTCACTTTCACGTTTCATGGAGTAAACATCGGACGGGTATAGTTCAATGGTAGAATAGCGGTCTCCAAAACCGTTGATCTTGGTTCGAATCCAGGTACCCGTGCTAGAAGAACAAAGGAATTATGGCAGGCATAAAGACATACCTCGAAGAATCCTACGAAGAGCTGGTCAACAAGGTGACCTGGCCAACGTGGCGTGAGCTTCAGGAGAGTACTATTCTCGTGTTTATCACACTCATGATCCTCGCATTGATTATTTTCCTGATGGACTTCATCTTCGGCGTAAGCGGCGATGCGCAGTCCACCTGGAAGGGCATGATTGGCTTTCTTTATTCATTGATCCGCTAACTTCCCGGCAAGGCCATGAGTGATATCGAAAAGAAGTGGTATGTGGTTCGCGCGATCAGCGGGAAGGAGAAGAAGGTGAAGGAATTCATCGAGAGCGAGATCAAAGCGCGCGGTATGCAGGATTATGTGACCCAGGTGCTCATTCCGACGGAAAAGGTTTTCCAGATGCGGAATGGCAAGAAGGTGAGCAAGGAGCGCAGCTACCTGCCCGGTTATGTGTTGATTGAGGCCAACCTGATTGGTGAGATTCCGCACATCATCCGGAACATCACGAACGTGATTGGTTTTCTGGGTGCTGAGAAGAAGGGCGATCCCATTCCGCTTCGCCAGTCGGAGGTGAACAGGATCCTTGGTAAGGTAGATGAACTCGCCGAGAGTGGCGAGGAGCTGAATATCCCGTTTGTGGTTGGGGAGAGCGTGAAGGTCATAGACGGGCCGTTCAATAATTTCAGTGCGGTGATAGAAGAAATCAATGAAGAGAAGAAGAAACTAAAGGTATCGGTGAAGATATTCGGCCGCAAAACTCCGCTGGAGTTGGGTTATATGCAGGTTGAGAAAGAGAGTTGAGAACAAAGAGCGTGTGGCAGGCAATGACATTTTTATGTTACGCTTCGCTTCCCATTGCAAGCCACGCAAACAGTTAAATAAACAAGTAAAATGGCGAAAGAAGTAGCTGCGTTGATCAAGCTGCAAATCAAAGGTGGCGCCGCCAACCCCTCACCTCCCGTGGGACCTGCTTTGGGTGCCAAGGGTGTCAATATCATGGAGTTCTGTAAGCAATTCAATGCTCGGACCCAGGATAAGGCAGGTAAGGTGTGTCCGGTGGTGATCACGGTATATAGCGACAAGTCGTTTGACTTCATCGTGAAAACCGCACCTGCCGCCGTCCAGCTGTTGGATGCTGCCAAAGCCCAGAAGGGTGCAGCTGAACCCAACCGCCAGAAGGTAGGCTCCGTATCCTGGGAACAGGTGCGGGCGATTGCAGAAGACAAAATGCCTGACCTCAATTGCTTCACTGTAGAGTCTGCCATGAAAATGGTAGCCGGTACAGCGAGGAGTCTGGGGATTCAGGTAACCGGTGAACGCCCCTTCTAATCGAATCCAGGAGTACACGCAATGGGAACCATCAGTAAGAATCGCAAAACTGCCCTCACCAAGTACGACAGCACAAAGTCGTACCCGCTGGCAGAAGCCGCGTCCGTGGTGAAGAACATCACCGCCACGAAATTCGACGCCTCTGTGGACATCGCCGTACGTCTTGGAGTGGACCCGAAGAAGTCCAACCAGATGGTTCGCGGAACCGTATCGCTTCCCCACGGAACGGGTAAGACGGTGCGCGTGCTGGTGCTCTGCACTCCCGACAAGGAAGCAGAAGCTAAGGCCGCAGGAGCTGACCATGTTGGACTGACCGAGTACATCGAAAAGATTAAGGGCGGATGGACCGATGTGGATGTCATTATCACCACACCCAGTGTCATGGGACAAGTAGGAGCGCTCGGCCGTATTCTCGGTCCGCGCGGCCTGATGCCCAACCCGAAAACGGGCACCGTGACAATGGATGTTGGAAAAGCTGTAACTGAAAAGAAGGCGGGTAATATCGACTTCAAAGTGGACAAGACAGGAATCGTGCATGCCAGTATCGGAAGGGTATCGTTTGACGCCCAGAAGCTTGCTGAGAATGCCAATGAACTGCTCCAGACCATCGTGAAGCTCAAGCCTTCTGCTGCTAAAGGGACTTACATCAAGAGCATTTCGCTCTCCTCAACGATGAGTCCCGGAGTACATGTTGAACCCCGTTCAGTGAGCTAATCGCTGGTTAAACGCAGGAGAATTCGCAATGACGAAAGAACAGAAAAACAAGGAAATCGCCGATCTGGTAGAGTTGCTGTCCAACAGCCCTATTTTCTACCTGACCGACACGACTTCCATGAACGCTGCTGCGACCGGCAATCTGCGCCGCGAGTGCTTTAAGCAAAAAGTTCAGATGCGTGTCGTCAAAAACACACTGCTGAAAAAAGCACTTGAGCGAGTAGAGGGTAAGGACTACTCTCCACTCTTCGCTGCCATCAAGGGCAATACTGCCCTGATGACCGCCGAAGTGGCGAACGTCCCGGCCCGGCTGATCAAGGAGTTCAGGAAGAAACACGAAGATCGTCCCGTACTGAAAGGTGCATTCATCCAGGAAGATTGCTACGTAGGTGATAATCAACTGGAAACGCTTGCTACCATCAAGAGCAAGGAAGAATTGCTTGGCGACCTGATCGCACTGCTGCAGTCACCTGCACGCAATGTGATCTCCGCTCTGCAAGGAAGCTCCGGACAGAAAGTGGCAGGAATCGTGAAAGCACTCGAAGAGCGGGGTGCCTAAACAACCGCTCAAAAACAACACAACAAGAACCTTTTAAAATCCAATAAAATGGCTGATTTGAAAGCGATGGCAGAAAGCCTCGTAAACCTCACAGTGAAGGAAGTCCAGGAGCTCGCTTCGATCCTCAAGGACGAATACGGAATTGAGCCGGCTGCTGCCGCAGTTGCCGTTGCCGCACCCGGTGCCGGAGGTGGTGGCGCAGTAGTGGAAGAAAAGACCGAATTCGACGTGATCCTCGTTGAAGGCGGCGCCAACAAGCTCGCCGTGGTGAAACTGGTGAAAGACCTCACCGGTCTTGGACTGAAAGAAGCCAAGGACGCTGTGGATAAGGCTCCCTCGCCCCTCAAGACTGGTGTGACCAAAGACGAAGCAAACGCTTTGAAAACCCAACTTGAAGAAGCCGGAGCAAAAGTTGAGATCAAGTAATATCACAACCTGTTGATTTACAAGTCAAGGCCCTCCCCAGTGGAGCGGCCTTGACTTGTTTGTATCCGCACCCTCCCGGATACCCCCGAATTTGAAAACCTGAAAGCAGGCGATTTTTTTAGAACAACCCAAAAACCTCCACGGTCTTGGCTACAGCGCTGAAGAAAACGGACGAGAGAATTAACTTCTCCTCCACCAAAAGTTTCTACGACTACCCGGATTTCCTCGAAATCCAGCTGGCGTCGTTCAAGGAGTTCTTCCAACTCGAAACCAACCCCGAGAACAGGAAGCACGAAGGCCTTTTCAAGGTGTTCGCAGAGAACTTCCCTATCACGGACACCCGCAACCAGTTCGTACTCGAGTTCCTCGATTACTTCATTGACCCGCCCCGGTATACCATCGAAGAGTGTATCGAACGCGGTCTCACCTATAGCGTGCCCCTGAAGGCCAAACTCAAACTGTACTGCACCGACCCCGAACACGAGGACTTCGAAACAATCGTGCAGGACGTGTACCTGGGCACTATTCCGTACATGACTCCTCAGGGCTCATTCGTCATCAATGGTGCCGAGCGAGTTATCGTATCTCAGCTCCACAGGTCACCGGGCGTATTCTTCGGCCAAAGCCGCCACGCCAACGGAACCAAACTATACAGCGCTCGCATCATCCCGTTCAAGGGCTCGTGGATTGAATTTGCCACGGACATCAACAACGTGATGTACGCCTACATCGACCGGAAGAAAAAGCTCCCGGTAACCACGCTTCTCCGGGCCATCGGTTACGAAAGCGACCGCCAGATCCTCGAAATATTCAACCTCGCGGAAGAGGTGAAGGTGTCCAAAACAGGGCTCAAGAAAGTCCTCGGTCGTCGCCTCGCCGCCCGCGTCCTGAAAACCTGGATCGAAGACTTCGTAGATGAAGATACCGGTGAAGTGGTATCCATCGAACGCAATGAAGTGGTGCTCGACCGCGAAACGGTTCTTGAAGACCACCACATCGACCTCATCGCCGACAGCGGAGCGAAAATCGTAATCCTCCACAAGGAAGAGTCCAACTCCGCCGATTTTACCATCATCCACAACACCCTCCAGAAAGATACCTCCAACTCCGAGAAGGAAGCCGTAGAATACATCTACCGCCAGCTCCGGAACGCGGAGCCGCCAGATCTGGAAACGGCCCGCGGCGTCATCGATAAACTGTTCTTCTCAGAACAACGCTACGACCTCGGTGAAGTAGGGCGCTTCCGGATCAACCGGAAACTCGGACTCACCATCAACCCCGAGCAGCGCACCCTCACCAAGGAAGACATCCTCAGCATCATCCGCTACCTCATCGAGCTGGTGAATTCCAAAGCTGATGTGGATGATATTGACCACCTCTCCAACCGCCGCGTGCGCACGGTGGGCGAACAGCTCTACAATCAGTTCGCCGTGGGTCTGGCGCGCATGGCACGCACCATTCGCGAACGGATGAACGTGCGGGACAATGAGGTATTTACCCCGATTGACCTCATCAACGCCAAAACTCTCAGCTCGGTCATCAACTCGTTCTTCGGAACGAACCAGCTGAGTCAGTTTATGGACCAAACCAATCCGCTCTCAGAAGTCACCCACAAGCGCCGTATGTCGGCACTCGGTCCGGGCGGACTCTCCCGCGAGCGCGCAGGCTTCGAGGTCCGTGACGTTCATTACACGCACTACGGCCGGCTGTGCACCATCGAAACTCCAGAAGGTCCGAACATCGGTCTGATCTCCTCTCTCTGTGTGTACGCCAAAATCAATCGCCTCGGCTTCATCGAAACGCCTTACCGAAAAGTGGAAAGCGGAAAAGCCGTGATGAACAACAATGGTGTGACCTATCTGACTGCCGAGGATGAGGATACCAAAGTCATCGCACAGGCAAACGCAAAAATCGACGAGAAAGGAAACTTCCTGACCTCCACGGTTAAGGCCCGCCTCGAAGGGGACTTCCCCGTTATCCCGCCCACGAACATTAACCTGATGGACGTGGCGCCTAACCAGATCGCATCCATCGCGGCCTCGCTGATCCCGTTCCTGGAGCACGACGATGCCAACCGGGCCCTCATGGGATCCAACATGATGCGTCAGGCTGTGCCACTGCTCCGCCCCGAAGCTCCTGTAGTGGGCACCGGACTGGAAGGACGCGTGGCCAAGGATTCCCGGGTTCTCCTCACGGCCGAAGGTGATGGCGTGGTGGAATTCGTAGATGCTTCAGAAATACGCATCAAGTACAAGCGCAATGACAATGACGAGCTCGTAAGCTTTGACTCCGCCGTCAAGTCCTATGATATCAAGAAGTTTGGCAAAACCAACCAGAGCATGTGCGTAAACCTCCGCCCCATGGTGGTGAAAGGTGAACGCGTCACAGAAGGCCAGATCCTCGTAGAGGGATACGGAACGCGCCAGGGCGAGCTCGCGCTGGGTCGTAACCTGAAAGTGGCCTTCATGCCGTGGAAAGGGTACAACTTCGAAGACGCGATCGTGATCAGTGAACGTGTGGTCCGGGATGACATCTTCACCTCTATCCACATCGAGGAATTCACCACAGAAGTGCGCGATACCAAGCGTGGTGTGGAAGAACTTACCAGCGACATCCCGAACGTGAGTGAGGAAGCAACACGTGACCTGGACGAGCACGGTATTATCCGCGTAGGAGCCGAAGTCAAGGAAGGGGATATCCTCATCGGTAAGATTACCCCGAAAGGTGAAACCGATCCAACGCCGGAGGAAAAACTGCTCCGCGCCATCTTCGGTGATAAGGCAGGCGACGTGAAAGATGCTTCTCTCAAAGTCCCGCCGGCAGTCAGCGGTGTGGTCATCGACAAGAAGCTCTTCAGCCGAACCATCAAGGATAAAAAGCCGGTGAAGACCAATGAAAAGGCCATTATCGAGTCACTGGACAAAGAGCACGACAAGGAAGTGGCTGAACTCAAGAAAGTGCTGGTGGACAAACTGCTCGCCATCGTAAAGGACAACACCTGCCAGGGTGTGTTCAACTACTTCAAGGAAGAGCAGATCAAGAAGGGAACGAAGTTTACTGCCAAGACACTCTCAACCATCGATTTCAGCGTGGTAAATACGGAGAGCTGGACTAAAGACGAGGACATCAACCGCCTCGTGAAACGCTGCGTCCATAACTTCAACCTGAAGAACAACGAGCTCCTTGGATCCTATAAGCGGAAGAAATTTCAACTTACTGTGGGCGACGAACTACCTGCAGGTATCGTCAAGCTCGCGAAGGTTTACATTGCACAGAAGCGCAAGCTGAAGGTCGGTGATAAAATGGCCGGACGCCACGGAAACAAGGGTATCGTAGCCCGTATCGTGCGCGATGAGGATATGCCATTCCTCGCTGACGGAACGCCGGTTGACATCGTGCTCAACCCACTCGGTGTACCGTCGCGTATGAACCTCGGACAGATTTATGAGACTGTATTGGGCTGGGCCGGACAAAAAACCGGTCGCCGCTTTGCGACTCCGATCTTCGACGGGGCTACTATTGACGACATCAATAACACTACCGATGAAGCAGGCGTGCCTCGCTTTGGCGTCACGTACCTCTATGACGGAGGGACGGGAGAGCGCTTCGAGCAACCGGCTACAGTAGGTGTGATCTACATGATCAAATTGAGTCACATGGTAGACGATAAGATGCACGCCCGCTCAATCGGACCGTACTCGCTCATCACCCAGCAGCCACTCGGTGGTAAGGCTCAGTTCGGCGGACAGCGCTTCGGGGAAATGGAAGTGTGGGCACTCGAGGCATTTGGTGCTGCCAGCATCCTCCAGGAGATCCTGACAGTGAAGTCGGACGATGTCATCGGTCGGGCCAAGACTTATGAAACCATCGTGAAGGGCGAGAATATGCCTGTACCGGGCATCCCCGAGTCCTTCAACGTATTGCTGCATGAACTGCGCGGACTTGGTTTGAACATTACGCTCAACCAGAACTGATAGAGACTTTACAGATTCCCGGGGGCCAGTCCCCCGGGAATTGACAAGAATGTGAAAGACCCAGATATACCCTTTCTCACACCATGCTTCAAGCAAAGAAAATCAATCGACCGAGCAGCGACTTTAAGTCCATCACCATCAGCCTCGCCTCCCCGGAGGAAATCCTCGAGCGCTCACATGGCGAGGTACTGAAGCCGGAAACCATCAACTACCGCACTTATAAGCCGGAGCGCGATGGCCTCTTCTGCGAGCGGATCTTCGGACCGGTCAAGGACTATGAGTGCCACTGCGGTAAGTACAAGCGAATCCGCTATAAGGGGATCGTGTGCGACCGCTGCGGAGTAGAAGTAACAGAAAAGAAAGTACGCCGCGAGCGTACCGGACACATCACTCTCACGGTGCCTGTGGCCCATATCTGGTACTTCCGCTCTCTGCCCAACAAGATCGGCTACCTCCTCGGCTTCCCTACCAAGAAGCTGGATCAGATCATCTACTACGAACGCTACGTGGTGATCAACGCGGGGCCCGCCACCAACGCGGAAGGTGAATCCCTTCGTGTTATGGACTTCCTGACCGAGGAAGAGTACCTGGACATCCTGGATAAGTTGCCGAAGGAGAATCAGTACCTCGACGACAAGGACCCGAATAAGTTCGTGGCCAAAATGGGGGCTGAAGCCCTCTATGACCTTCTGGCCAGTGTCAAGCTGGATGAACTCTCTTACGAACTCCGGCATAAAGCCAATACAGAAACATCCCAGCAGCGGAAAAACGAAGCACTCAAGCGCCTTCAGGTCGTTGAGGCATTCCGCGATGCCAATACCCGTGTGGAAAATCGTCCGGAATGGATGATCACCCGCGTGGTGCCTGTAATTCCACCCGAGCTGCGCCCACTGGTTCCTCTGGACGGTGGCCGCTTTGCCACATCTGACCTGAACGACCTGTATCGCCGGGTCATCATTCGCAATAACCGCCTCAAGCGCCTGATGGAAATCAAGGCGCCGGATGTGATTCTCCGCAACGAGAAGCGCATGCTTCAGGAAGCCGTAGACTCGCTGTTTGACAACAGCCGCAAGTCTTCTGCCGTGAAGACCGAGAGCAATCGTCCGCTTAAGTCCCTGTCCGATTCCCTGAAGGGTAAGCAGGGCCGCTTCCGTCAAAACCTGCTCGGTAAGCGTGTGGACTACTCCGCCCGTTCCGTCATCGTCGTAGGCCCCGAACTGAAACTGCACGAGTGCGGGCTGCCCAAGGATATGGCCGCTGAACTGTTCAAGCCATTCATCATCCGCAAGATGATTGAACGCGGTATCGTGAAGACGGTGAAGTCGGCGAAGAAAATCGTGGACAAGAAAGAAGCCGTGGTTTGGGATATTCTCGAAAACGTGCTGAAGGGACATCCGGTACTTCTGAACAGAGCACCGACTCTGCACCGTCTCGGTATCCAGTCCTTCCAGCCAAAGCTGATCGAAGGCAAAGCTATTCAGCTTCACCCGCTCGTATGTACAGCATTCAACGCTGACTTCGACGGTGACCAGATGGCCGTGCACGTGCCCCTTGGCAATGCGGCAATACTCGAAGCACAGCTCCTCATGCTGGCTTCACATAACATCCTCAACCCGGCCAACGGAGCCCCGATCACCGTTCCCTCACAGGACATGGTACTCGGGCTTTACTATATTACCAAAGGCCGCAAGGGTACTCCGGAAAATCCGTGCAAAGGAGAAGGCAAAACGTACTATTCACCTGAGGAAGTGCGCATCGCCTTTAATGAAGGTAAACTCGACCTCCATGCGGAGATCAAGGTGCGCTGGACTGGTGTGGATGGCAATGCCCACATGATTGAGACTACAGCTGGCCGCGTCCTTTTCAACGATGTGGTTCCCGATGAAGTGGGCTACATCAACCAACTGCTCACGAAGAAGGCCCTGCGGGATATCATCGGTGATATCCTGAAGGTAGTAG
>CANGTU010000029.1 GCA_947456965.1 Flavobacteriales bacterium | reverse complement strand
GGGTACTCCGGAAAATCCGTGCAAAGGAGAAGGCAAGACGTACTATTCACCTGAGGAAGTGCGCATCGCCTTTAATGAAGGTAAACTCGACCTCCATGCGGAGATCAAGGTGCGCTGGACTGGTGTGGACGGCAATGCCCACATGATTGAGACTACAGCTGGCCGCGTCCTTTTCAACGATGTGGTTCCCGATGAAGTGGGCTACATCAACCAACTGCTCACGAAGAAGGCCCTGCGGGATATCATCGGTGATATCCTGAAGGTAGTAGGCATCGCCCGCACCGCGCAGTTCCTGGATGACATCAAGAATCTGGGTTACTACTGGGCGTTCAAGGGTGGTCTTTCTTTCAAGTTGTCAGATGTTGTCATTCCGGCCGAGAAGGAGAAACTCGTGAATGAAGCCACACAGCGTGTTGCCGAAGTATTCGACAACTACAACATGGGCTTGATTACGAATAACGAGCGCTACAACCAGGTGATTGACATCTGGACGAATACCAACTCGCGCCTGACCAATATCCTGATGGATCGCCTGAAAAATGACCAGCAGGGATTCAACAGCATCTACATGATGTTCGACTCAGGAGCCCGGGGTTCCAAGGAGCAGATCCGTCAGCTGGCCGGTATGCGCGGACTGATGGCCAAGCCGCAAAAGAATGCCGCTGCCGGTGGACAGGACATGATCGAGAACCCGATTCTGGCCAACTTCAAGGAAGGCCTTTCGATTCTCGAGTACTTCATCTCTACCCACGGTGCCCGGAAAGGTCTGGCGGATACAGCACTGAAGACGGCCGACGCAGGCTATCTGACCCGCCGTCTCGTGGACGTAGCCCAGGACGTCATCATCACGGAAACGGATTGCGGAACGCTTCGTGGTCTCGTTACCTCCGCCCTGAAGAAGGCCGATGAAGTGGTGGAATCCCTGCGCGACCGCATACTGGGAAGGGTAAGTGTGCAGGATATTGTCAATCCGGAAACAGGCGAAATCATCGTTGAGGCAGGTCACGAAATCAACGAAGACAAGGCTGCAGCTATTGAAGCTGCCGGTATTGAAGAAGTAGAAATCCGCTCGGTACTCACTTGCGAAAGCAAGCGCGGTGTATGTGCCCGCTGCTACGGCCGCGATCTGGCCACTGCACGCATGGTACAGGAAGGCCTGGCCGTGGGTGTCATCGCAGCTCAGTCCATCGGTGAACCTGGAACACAGCTCACGCTGCGAACGTTCCACACCGGTGGTGCGTCATCAGCGAGTGCGATTGAGTCGGACATCCGCGCCAAGTACTCGGGCACCATTGAAATCGATGAACTCCGCACAGTTGAGCGTAAAGGCGAAGGTGGCGAAGTGAAGACCATCGTGGTTTCCCGTTCATCAGAACTGAAGATCAGCGCCGATTCCGGAACGCTGCTCACTACCGTGAACCTTCCCTACGGTGCCGTCCTCCAGGTGAAGCCAGGGGCATCGGTGAAAAAGGGCGATGTCCTCTGCGAATTCGACCCCTTCAACAGCATGATCATCACGGAAGAAGAAGGTACCATCCGATTCGATGCCGTGGAAGAAGGTATCACCTTCAAAACTGAGGTGGATGAGCAAACCGGATTCTCCGAGAAAATCATCATCGAAACAAAAGACAAGAAGAAAAACCCAAGTCTGGAAATTGTCCGCAATAAGGAAGTCGTGAAGGTGTACTCACTCCCCGTGGGTGCGCACATGACGATCGAGAACGGACAGAAAGTGGGCAAGGGTACCATCCTCGCCAAGATTCCGCGTATGGCAGGTCGTGGCGGTGACATCACCGGTGGTCTGCCTCGGGTGACTGAATTGTTCGAAGCCCGTAACCCATCGAACCCGGCGGTAGTTTCAGAAATCGACGGTATCGTGGAATACGGCAAGATCAAGCGCGGTAACCGCGAGATCTCTGTGAAGTCACGCTTCGGTGAAGAGAAGAAGTACCTCATCCCGCTCTCGAAGCACATCCTCGTGCAGGATGGAGACTTCGTGCGCGCAGGTATGCAGCTTTCCGACGGAGCCATCAGCCCTGGCGATATCCTCGATATCCAGGGGCCGACAGCAGTGCAGGAATACCTCGTGAATGAAATTCAGGAAGTATACCGTCTGCAGGGTGTGAAGATCAATGACAAGCACTTCGAAGTGATCGTGCGCCAGATGATGCGCAAGGTCGAAATCGTAGATGCCGGAGATACCCGGTTCCTCGAGAATACCAATGTGGACAAAGCGGAGTTCGTGGAAGAAAATGACCTGCTGTTTGATAAGATGGTGGTCACCGAATCCGGTGACAGCGATCGCTACAAAGTGGGCCAGATCATCAGCGTGCGCAACCTGCGCGATGAGAACTCCCAACTCAAGCGCAAGGATAAGAATGTGATTGAAGCTCGTCAGGCCATCACGGCCACGGCTCGCCCCATGCTCCAGGGTATTACGCGCGCTTCGCTTCAAACGGATTCATGGATCTCAGCAGCATCATTCCAGGAAACCACCAAAGTCCTGAATGAGGCCGCCGTGCAAGGCAAAACCGATTACCTGATCGGGCTGAAGGAAAACGTCATCGTGGGCCATCCGATTCCGGCAGGATCCGGAGTACGCCGATTCCAGAAGCTGATCGTGGGCAATAACCAGGAATATGTGGACCTGATTGCCAAGAAGGGAGAAACTCCTGTATCGGCCGAGCGCGAAGCATAACCTTCGAAAGACAACTCAAAACCCCGCCTTGTGCGGGGTTTTTTTATATAAAATCAAGGTGAACCGGAGGATGCGGAAGGCCTGCTCCTTCTCCCCTTGCGCCCTTACAGAAAAAAGGACCGCATTCCCGCGCCCGAAACCCGCAAGAGTGCTTCATTTGGCCGCTTTCACCCCGGTTAAATCAGTCCAGGCTATGACACCCCTCATTTGAAACATAAAACGCAGCGCATTACCTTCGATCAAGCTATAAAACAAATCGCCATGCATACGAAAATGATCGCTGTTCTAGGTGCTGCCCTGCTCACTGCATCTGCGCTAGCTCAGGATGCTCCATGTCAGATGATGTACTTCGGCCTGGGAACCGGATTGGAAAGTCCTACAGGATTAGCCGGTGTAACCCTGGAGGCTGGAATTGGAAAACACCTGGCGGCTGAGGCCGCAGCCGGATTGAGTGGATGGGGCGGGCGCTACGGAGCGGGTGTCAAGATTTATCTGGATGAATGCCGGCGGGGATTTGCCTTTGGCGCCGGTTATTCCCGGAGCAGCGGTTTACCTGAGATCGAACTGGACATGGAAGTGGAAGGAGGTGATACCGAGCGGGTGACTATGGAATACTTGCCTCAGGACAATATCCAGCTCAGCATCTATAAGTACTGGTCAATCAAGCAGCGCACCCGATTCCATCTTCAGGCGGGCTATTCTGTCAATATCTCGGCAGAGCACTACAGGGTATTATCTGAACACCAGCTCAGTTCGTTTTCCAAAGACGTCATGAAGCTGACAACACCGGGAGGATTCATGCTCGCCGCCGGATTCAGTTTTGGTCTATGACCTGGATCATATTCAGATCATTCGACTGAATTTCACTTAATTAATTACCGGGTATGCGGAAATGTGAACAACCTGTTTACCTCCCGCCTTGATTTCGTGCCCGCGGATTGTATTTTCGAAACCGCAAAATGGCTCTTCGGGTTCTGCTGAACCTGAAAACGTTCACGTAATGAGTCAATTTAGTTAAGGTAAAGCACGCCCCGGTAACGACCGGGGTTTGCTGTGTAGACGGGTACCTGTTCCGAGGTTGCCCTCCTCCCGGGGAGTTGGGTAAAAAGAAAGAGCCACCCCTTGCGGAGTGGCTCCCGACAATCGAAAAAGCTCTACTTCTGCACGACGATGCGCTCAAAAGCGGTCACGTCACCGGCTGTCACCTGAAGCATATAGATGCCCGCCGACAGAGGTTCACCAAACGTGAGTGTGATTATGCCCTCGGCCGATACGACCAGCGTGGCGAACACCTCGCGGCCAGTCTGGTCGAAAAGACGCACCATACAGGGGCCTTCTTCCATTCCGGTCAGGGAAAGGTTCAACAGGGTACCGTTTGAGGGATTGGGGAATACTACAGCCAGAGCGGCTGAGTCAGAGGCTCCGGTGTTTTCGGCAGGGCTGAAAGCAGTGAGGTCTTCACCGGCATCCCCGGAGAGTTGTCCGATGATCTGCAGGCACTGCGTGTCGGGGCCCCATTCGCCGAAGACTGTTCCGAAGACCGGACGAATCCGCACGTTGTAAGATGCACCCGCCGTTAAGCCGGCCGCAGCAAGGTTCAGGAAGCGGCTCACACCAACGCCATTCACAGTGAATGGCATGCCGGGAGAAGGCGACACCTGAGTGAATTCCCACTGGAAGTAAGATGCTCCGCAGATCCATGCTGTAGCACCTATAGTGGCGTTATTCGGACGAGGTCCGCTGGCACACACATCCTGCGGACGCAGATCCACGTCAGCATGTGCAGTCATGGGCACGAGGCATGCGTTCGGATTGCTGAACGTAAACGTTTCCGCATTGCCGGCAGCATCAAACAGGTTATAGGTGCAGGCCAATGATACACCGTACGACTGACCGGGTATGAATCCGGTGAAGGGCGTAGTGGTCAACCCATTTGAATTGGTCCGGTTGATTGCTGCGCCTGTCAACGTGTTGACAAAAGTGAATTGATAAATCTGTGCACCCGTGTTCGTGCATTTGAATTGTCCGCACACACTGAACGGCGCTGAAGAGTTGCACGCCGGTGCGCTAAGTCGCTGCACACATACCGAGTATGCACCGGTACCCAGAGCTGAGTTGAAGTTCCGGATGGCAATGAAGTAGGTGGCTCCCACCGTCAGCGGTCCGGCGAAGTGGAGTATCTCCCCGCCTAATCCGCTCACGGCATTCTCTGTGGCCAGCGTGTTGCCGGACGCATCCTGAAGTTCAATCATCCCATCAAATGCGGTGGTGCTGAGCTGCACCCGGATACCGGGACTCACTGCCACTGCTTCAAACCACTGGTCTTCACCGGTAACAGCGGTGCTGTTGGATTCGGGTGACTCAAGAGCGGTAGAAAGGTTACCATGCTTGGCAACACAGTTACCTACGGGATAGTTGCCATTGATGGTGGTGGCATTGATGCGCTGACCATTTGCCGGCTCCACCACGAGAGGATACGAAAGGAACGCACGCTCGAGTTCACCCGGCTGGGGATTATTTGCAACATACTGCACTGTGCCACCCTGAGGCGTCCCAATCTGAATATTCAGTTCGAAAGAAAACTCACCATGGGTCGTGATCTGAGCGAGCAATACGCGGTTAGCTGAAGTGGCACCTTGAACCCCGGCGAGCACCGACCATGCGCCTGCATTGGTCGTAAACAATCCGGTTGAAGAATTCTGATCGTTGAACAGAGCCAGCTGAGCCGGGGTCAGCCCTACGAGCGTGAGGGATGCAGCCGTTCCGGGCAGGAGCCCGTCGCGAACGGTGAGAACAGGGGCAGCAGCACCATGAACCAGCAATCCGCCGGGGATATTGGCGCTTCCTCCATCGTTATTTACTCCACCCACGATGGAACCATTCGTATCATCCGCTTTGGGAATCCCGAAGTGAGCATTGGAAGCGTAACCCATCGCCAGATATGAGTCCAGCGCTACTGTATTGTTATCCAGAAATCCTGAACCTATGGCGCTTCCGGTTATTTCACCGCGATCTTCATTATTGAAGAAAAACGTACTGGTTTGAATGCGCAGCTCGTGGTTCGCGTTTCCGTATACGGCCTGAACTTCATAGCCAGGCAGCAGGTCAGCGAAGATCCGGTAGGTGGTTGACCCGGCCGGCAGGGATCCGCCATCGTTGTCGGTGGCGTCATTGGCGTCGGAGATGTAATAAGTCTCAACGATGATGTTCTCGAGGCCCTGAGCGAAGCCCGTCAGGGAGGCCAGTGCGAGTGCAAGCACGGCGAACATCCGATTGATAATCAGCATGTTTTTCATGATTTTGCGATTTCTTTTGGGGCATAGTGATGCCAGGCCGGGTTCCCGGCAGGCATCACCATATCCGATTATGGGTTAGTTACCGCAGGTCGTGTTGAACACGCCAATCAGCTGAAGAAAGTCGTCCACATCCACGTCACCGTCCTTGTCAACGTCCTCGTTGCAAGTGGTTACTGAGTTGTCGAAATCAACCGTTTCGCTGATGGACCATCCTGAAGTCCAGGGCGCAGCACCGGGCTGGAAAGCACCCTTGAACTTCACGGGATCAAAGAACCCATCAAGCGGAGCGCGCTCAGGGGTAGCTGCAGCTGATGCGGTGGGAACGGGATCAATTCCGTTGCTTACAGCATTGTTGTTGGCAATCAAAAGACTCCAGTCGATGATTCCGGCAGAAAGACCATTTCCAGCGGCTGAGAAAGCCGCCTGTGAGCCAGCTCCGGCTGCGGCTCCGTTCTCAAAAAGAACTGACCCGGTTATTCCATCAAAAGCACAGTTCTTGATTTCAAGAGAACCGTTCTGCCACTGGAAAAAGGTATTCTGACCGACGGGGTATCCTGTGTCTCCTGCATTGGAAATGAGTGTCACACCGCGCTGAGTGTTTACGAAGATAGAATTTGCAACATAACCCCGGCTGCCTTCTTTGAATTCCATACCTGAGTTAGCACCACGACCGATGCATGTTACGTTGTAGATAGTCGGATCAGCGAATGGTGCAAAGTTGGTGTTCTGGTCATCGTTGTCACTCTCAAATCCTTCGTCGCCCTGCGCAGCAGCAATACCACCGCCAGCGTTGATCGGAAGCTGAACGCCGTACCAGTACTGGCCACGACCTCTCCATCCCCAGTCCCAGTCAAAGTAGTCATCGTTGCAGAAGTAAGCAGAGCACCACTTCAGGTCTACAGTGCCTCCGAACATTTCGAAAGCATCATCTTCATTGGATACAACTTCCACGTACTCAATGGTAGTACCGCGGCCAACGGATCCCAGGGTGAGTCCGTTGATCTCATTGTTGGCTCCAATGTTGGCACCGCCATGACGGAGCGACACGTAGCGCAGGATACCGCTGTTGTCGTTGTCATCGGTACCACCGCACCAGTTGCGTGCTTCGTTAGGAACAAGGCCTTCAATACGACCAACACCGTCAGCAACGCAAAGTCCGTCAGATGCGGGTGGGTTGCCGTTGTTGGCGAGAATCAGATTGTTTGTTGCACGTCCGAGAATGATCAGTGAACCCCAACGACCGCGGTTGTTGATGGAATACGTTCCGTCAAGAGGATCTTCCACTGACGTGAAAATAATCGGGCAGCTTGCAAGACCATTTGCCCAAATCTGTCCGCCACGCGATACGATCAGCGTTGCAGCATCCGCTCCTGAGCTGACCGGTGCCTTGATAACAGTTCCGGGTTCAATGGTCAGATCAACATTGTTGCCCACGTAATAACGGTCAGGAGAAGGTCCGGTTCCATCACCTAGGATGTAGATGTTGTTGCAGGTCCACGTTTGGGTGGTCAGTTCTCCGTTTCCATCAGCGAGGGTGGAAACGTTAACTGTGGTGCGGGATGCCAGCGGTGGGCAGCCACAATCAGCGCCGAATGATGATTGCGCAGTGGCATGAATGGTGAGGCCTGAAACAGCGAGGGCCGCCATCCACTTGAAGGGGTTAAAACCGTTCATGTGATTAAGGTTTTTGGGGTTTTTGGGTTATGCTCTTGGATCTTTTTTCGAGCGTCCAAATGTTTGCTTCTGCCTCCCGGAATGATATTAATCAAGAAAGATGCTTAGCTTAAGGTTAGTGGTTGCTATTGTTAGCACCTGTTGATGATGCGCATAACACTGCGATGATATGGGGTTTGGGGAAACAAAAAAGCCAGACCCCAAAGGGTCCGGCTTCTTCTTGATTCACTGACAAGTTTCTATCGCTGGATGACCAGACGCTCATTAAACACACCCGCATTGGATGTGGCTTGTACATGGTAGATACCTGCAGGCCACGCCGACAGATCAAGCGGAACCCGGCCCTGTCCAGCTTGCATGGGAACTACCTGAATCAGGCGCGCCGCCTGATCGAACAGACGTACTTCCACCGGACCGCTGAATCCGGAGAACTCGGCAAGCAAGCGTCCGTCAGACGGATTGGGATAGAACCGGACTCCGGACTGATCCTGCTCGTTCACCATAATACCGCAGTTGTTTTCCAGAGGAAGGTTGCCCGTGCATACACCGAAGGGATCTCCGGCCGGACTGCCTGCAATATCTCCGCAATCAAAAGCCCAGGCCCAGCAATCAAAGTCGGGAGAGCCTCCGGGACCATCATTATTCGCTGTTCCGTTACCCAACTCAAAACGAGTGGCCGGAGAAAACTCCTCCTGATTACAATCGCAAATAGCAAAGTCATACTGGCATGAGCCATTGTCCACGGTAGCGTCAGGATTGAAGTTGGTAGCCAGGATATCCGTGCATCCGGCGAGGCTCAGCGCAGGGTAGATGAGCTGATCACACTGGAATTCATTGCCCACGGCATTGGAGGCAACGTATTTTTCCACACCACCTTCCGGAGTGCCTAGCTGGATATTCAATTCAAACTCAAGATTGCCGTCGGTGGTGAGTTGAGCAATGAGCACTTTGTTCGTGCTTGTCGGGCCCTGCGTTCCTTCGAGAACTGACCATGCGCCGCCATTGGTAAGGAACAGCGGGCCTCCATTCGAGTTATCGAAGATGGAAAGATCAAGTCCGACGACGGTAACAGCGGGCACAGTGCCTGCAAGCAAACCATCGGCTTCAGTCAGAGGAATTCCCGCAAGGGGATCATCATTCACGAGCAGTCCGCCAGCTATACCCTCACTTCCGCCGTCATTATTCGATCCACCAACGACTGACCCATCAATATCTTCTGATTTCAAAATGCCCCAATGTCCCGTTGAAGCTCCACCCACTGTAACGTAAGAATCAAGCGCCACGGTATTCTCATCGAGGCGGTTGGCCGGAAGCTGATCTCCGGTCGCTTCTCCCCTGTCCGCATTGTTGTAGAAGTATGTGCTGGTTTCTATTCTCAGCGGATGGAGTGCATTGCCATATACAGCCTGCAATTCATAGCCCACGGCAAGGTCGGCATAGACGCGGTAGGTCACTGATCCCTCGGCCAGCTCAGATCCTCCGTCTTCATCAGCAGCATCATTGCTATCGGCAACATAGTAGCGCTCTACAATAATGCCTTCCAGTCCAAGTCCTCCTCCGCACCCGGTGCCGGGCTCAAATTCGCAGGAGCCGTCATCGTCGGTAGCATCAGGATCGTAGTTGATGGCAGCAGGATTGGTACAGCCGGATACTTCTTCCGCATTGCAAACTCCATCTCCATCGGCATCTATAATGACCAGGCCGGTACCATTGACATTACACTCCTGACAATTAGCTTCAGGTTCAATGCAAGGCACAACGTCCGTTGCATCCGGATTGTAATTGCACGCTGTGGGGCTCAAACATCCGGCAATTTCCTCTGCATCGCACACTCCATCGTTATCGGCATCTACCAGAACCAGACCGGTGTTATTTGCATTGCATACTGTGCAATTGGGCACCGGAACGATACATGTACCGTCATCTTCAGTCGCATCTGCCATAAAGTTGCACGCAGCGGAATTGGTGCAGCCATCCACCTCTTCTCCATCGCATACTCCATCTCCGTCACTATCCACAATATCCAGCCCGTCATCCGAGCCATTGCAGACGGTACAACCTGAGGTCGGGACTACGCAGGTGCCATTATCATCGGTGGCCTGGCTGGAGTAGTTGCAGGCATTTTCATCCGTGCAGCCGGGCACTTCTTCCGCATCGCACACACCATCACTATCGGCATCTACCGGAACCAGACCGGTGTTATTTGCATTGCAGGCTGTGCAGTCAGGCACCGGAATAATGCAGCTTCCGTCTTCAACAGTGGCGAAGGCATTGAAGTTACACGCTGCACTGTTCGTGCAGCCAGGGGTGGCTGCATAGGAGCAGGTCCCGTTTTCATCGGTTGCTGCCGGATTGTAGTTCAAGGCAGCAGGATCGGTGCAGCCGGGTACTTCCTGGGCGTTACACACGCCATCACCGTCTGCATCCACAATGACCAGCCCGGTATTGGAAGCGTTACACACCTGACAATTGGCCAAGGGTATGATGCAGCTTCCGTTGTTGTCGGTAGCTGCCGGGTTGAAATTGCAGGCGGAGGGATTGGTGCAGCCGGGTACTTCCTGAGCATCGCACACGCCATCACCATCGCTGTCTACAATCACAAGGCCACCGTTGAGGCAAGTCTGGCAGTTTGCAACGGGAAATACACAGCTTCCGTTATTGTCAGTAGCAGCAGGGTTGAAGTTACAAGCCGTGGAGCTTGTGCAGCCGGATACTTCCTGAGCGTTACACACACCATCACCATCGGTATCCACAATGACCAATCCGGTGTTCGTGGCATTACACACCTGGCAGTTGGGTACTGGAATGATGCAGGAGCCATCATCAGATCCGGCCGTTGCGCTGTAGTTGCAGGCAGCGGGATTGGTACAGCCCGGAGTGACTGCTACAGGATACGTCAGCTGAGCAAACAAGGTCTCTCCCACTTGCGGATTTTCGGCGACATATTTCTCGACACCACCTCCCGGGGCACCGAGCTGTATATTGAGTTCAAAGGAGAGCTGTCCGTTCGTGGTGATCTGGGCAATCAGCACCCTGTTGGTGGAGGTGGGGCCAACAACACCTTCCAGAACGGACCATGCACCACTGTTGGTGGTGAAGACTAAACCGGAATTGAAGTTGTCAAACATGGTTGGATTAATCCCCACGAAGGTTACCGAAGGCACCACACCCGCTATCAATCCGTCGGCACTGGTCAGCGGAATGCCGGCCAGTGGGTCGGCATTGACCAGAAGTCCTCCGGGAATATTGGCACTGCCTCCATCATTGTTCACACCACCTACAATGGATCCGTTCGTGTCTTCCGTCTTCAGCACACCGAAGTGAGCATCCGTAGCAGGACCCATACTGAGCCATGAATCAAGTGCCACGGTGTTTTCATCAACCCGGGCATCATTAATGGCATTACCAGTGAGTTCACCACGATCCACATTGTTGAAGAATTGCGTGGTGGTGGCAATGCGCAGTTCATGGTTCGCATTTCCGTATACGGCTTGAATTTCATATCCAGGGGCCATATCTACGAAGATGCGGTAGGTAGTGGATCCAACGGCCAGAGATCCTCCATCGGAATCGGTGGCATCATTGGCATTGGAGATGTAATACGTTTCAACGATGATGCCTTCGAGGCCCTGAGAAAGGCCGCTTATACAAAGCATCAGCATGAGCGGAATGGTTAACAGGTATTTCATGAAGGTGTGGGGTATGTATTAATGGTTGTTTTCTTGTCTTGTGATTCCGCTTGCGCTGTTCCAGATGAGGCAGCCTGATTGTACTTCACTGCCGATGGGGTTGCGGGCTACGTATTGCTCCGATGTACCATCCGGCCTCACCAGTTGGAGATTGAGCTCCAGACTCAAGGTGCCCGAAGTGGTGAATTGACCGATGAGCACACGGTTGGATGCGGTAACACCCTGCACACCTTCTATCACGGCCAGTGCGCCATTCGTCAGGCGCCATTCGTTGCCGTTGCCTCGCCCGCTGAATACCAACAGATCTGCTCCCACCCGGGTAACTGCAGGGGCTATTCCGGGCACCAGTCCATCTGAACGATAGAGTTCAGGTCCCGCTGGTAACCAACCCGCAGATGCGTGCACAGAACTGCTAACCGGACTGAGGATGGACCCATCAGGATCTTCATCTGAAGGAACGGCCATGTGAGCTGAAGAGCCGGCTCCCAAGGTGAGCCAGGTGTCTATCAAGGTGTACCCAGTGCCCAGCTTAGTGGAAAGGATACGCCCGGCCAGCACTTCGTCATTCACCGGATCATTGAAGAATTCAGTCGTGGTTGAAATCACCAGCGGATGTTGCTTGCTGCCGAATGCGGCCTGCAGTTTCCAACCAGGTGCGAGGTCTGCGAATACCCGATAACATATTGTTCCCGGAACCAGAGGAACCCAGTCTGTACTATCCAGGTCGGCAGCTACAGAGCGATAATAGGGCTCGACGTACACACCTTCAAGCCCCTGAGTGCTTGCAGCGGTTACCTGCATCATCATCAGGCCTGTGAGCAGAATGCGCAGCGATGTGAATGGTTGATGCATCATAACATGGGTCAGTGGACGAACAGAATGGGTTGATGGTATTCCATCGCTTCGCCGGAAAGGCGAAGGATATACGAGCCGGTATCCATGCCTTTCAAGTGGAGCGTATATGTGCCCGTTGGACCGGCTTCAGGAAGGGCCTCCTCATGAATGATCTGTCCGGAAAGGGTATAGACCGTGATACGCCGGAGGGACTGACCTTCAGGAAGGCTGGCAATATGAAGCGCTCCGGCTGTAGGGTTGGGATAAATACTCAGGGCTTCCTCGATCTGTTCGGTGATGCTGACTGCTCCCGGACAGATCAGATCCACATCAAGTCCCACGCAGTTGTCGGGCAAAATGCAGCACAACTCCTGAACATTCAAATTCACGGCGGGATCATAATTGCAAGCCGACGGATCATTGCATCCCAGTATCACAATGGTGGAACAACTTCCATCATCACAACCCGCGGCGGCATTATACTCAAGGTAATCCGGATCTGTACAACCGCATTGGGGCGGATAGGTGAGGTAACTGCTCACGGCTTCACCAGGCTCGAGCAGAGTTCCATCAGCCACATAACTGATAGGGGTGCCGTCCTCCCGGATCAGCCTCACGTTGATGGAAAAGCTCAGCTCTCCAGTGGTGGTGAGCTGTGCGATCAGGATCTTGTTGTCAGTGGTCTGGCCAAGCACACCATCATTCAGAAAAGCAAAGGATGTGGAACTGAATGGACCGGGTGAATTGACCTCACCGAACACGGTGGACAGCAGATCGCCGGTTTGTATAACGTTGGTCTGAGCCTGCCCGCTGTATGCGATCAACCCATCCGACTGAGTCAATGGAATGCCGGCTTCCGGGGCCTGATGGACGAGAATGCCTCCTGGTATGGCTTCACTTCCCCCATCGCTGCTGGCTCCGCCGACAAGAGATCCATCAGTGTCTGCAAGCTTCTCTACCGCCCAGTGTTCAGTGGAGGATTTACCAAATGACAACCACGAATCAAGAGCCACGGTATTCTCGTCAATCCGGTTAGAGGGGATGTCAAATCCATAGGGCTCACCGCGATCTTCATTGTTAAAAAATCCGGTAGTGCTGCTGATCACGAAGGGGTGATTGACATTGGCATAGAAACCTCGGAGCTTCACGCCCGGCGCAAGATCAAGGAACACCCGATAGGTCACACTGCCTGTGATCAGTGAACCTCCATCGGTGTCGGTAGCATCATTGGCATCGGAAACGTAATAGGTCTCCACCACAAGGCCCTCGATATCAGACTGGGCCCATGTCACCAATCCCGAGAGCATCGCACAGAACAGGTGAAGGATGTGCAGGTGATTTACCAACCTCATTTCGGTCAGAGTTTGTAGGTGAAGGTGAAATTGTATGTGGTGCCAAAAGTTTGCCGGTCAAAATCCACGAGATAACCGCCATTAGCGAAATCATATGACCTGCGGATGGGTGAATTGAGCAGGTCGTTGGCTCCAACGCTCACCGTAAAATGCTCACCGAGTTTCTTGGCGATGCGAACGTCAAGCATATTCCGTGGCACTTCATACACATCGGGAATGAGGGCAGTGGCTGAATTGACTACTGCGAGCTTCGGGCCCTGGCGGTTGAATGAAACCGTACAATCCACATTCTTCTTCTGCCAGGTATAGATGGCCATCACATTCACCACATAGGGTGCCTGGCCGAACATCGCCCGGGTATCCTCCACCGGCTCGAAGATGGTGGTTTGCGATTTCATCAGGGTGAGATTTCCCCGCAGGTCGAGGTATTCAGCTATCTTCTGACGGCCTTCCAGCTCAAGTCCGTAGATGAATGAGTTGGGGGCATTCTGCCACGAGAAGAATCCGGTAGCTGTCCGGTAGAGTTCAATGTGGTTGTCGAAATCCTTATAAAAGACGCTGACTGAGAAGGATCGGGAATTGGAGAAGTAGCTCTCATACCTGAGGTCATAGTTGGTGATGGACACCATCTTCAGGCTGGGATTGCCCAAAACAGCTGCTCGGAATTCATAGTCGAGCAGGGCAACTGCTGACAACTCACGGAAGCCGGGACGGGCAAGTGAGCGGCTCACATTAGCGCGGAGATTGCTGATCCGCACGTCGGTTTCTTTCAGTTTATAAATGACATTGACGCTGGGCAGGAAATCAACCTGCTCAATGGTACCCGGGTTAGCAAGCTGTCCGGCCGTCGCCTGTCGCCCAGGATCATTGGCGGGCAGACCGAGATCATAGTAGCGACGGATATCAGTGAGCATATCCGTGGTCTCGACCCGCAAACCTCCAACCACTCGCAGCTTTTTGAACGGCTGGCAATCGGCCATGGCAAAGCCAGCCATCACGTCACTGAATGAAATATCGTTGTCCAGGAAGTTAGAAATACTCTCGTAATTGAGTGTAAAACCAAATTCATTGATGCGAAAACGCTCAGGGGTAAACAGTTCAGTCGGATCATCCACAATCAAGCCTCCAATGCCCCGCACATTGTAAATCACCTGCTGCGATTCGCGGACATTCCGCTGGTATGCGCCGCCAATCTTCAGCTTGACCTTGGGCCTGGATTCATCCCCAATGGGAATCTCTGCACTGATGCGGGTGTCCAGCAATCGCTCATCCATGTACCGGAATATCCTGGTGGGAGCCGTGGTTGGCCGAAATACATACTGCTCAATGCTGAAGTCATAGAGATAGTCGAGCGCCTTGAAATCAAGGATGTTTCTCCGGCCACTCGTATAAGAGGCATCAGCATCCACACGGATCTTCGAAGCAGGGAAATAGTGGGTGGAGGAATACTGGTAGATCAGCTGTCTGCGCTCTTCGTAAATCTGGTCATCTCCAATGAGGATCTCGGAAGACTGAACGATATCATCGTCAAATCCTTCATAACGCCGGGCCTGATTCTCGCCGTTCACATTCGGCATGAAAAGAAAAGAGATGGTATGGTTGGGGCTGAGCTTGTACGACAAATTGGCCAGAGCGCTCCATCCGCGGTTCTCGACACTGCTTTCCATGTCGATCAGGAACTCCCGGCTCGGCTCATCCCTTCCGTCGGAAGGGGTGAAGTCTTCCGGCTCCAGTGTTCGCTGAATGGTAGCGTTGGGATCGTAATCCGTGGTCGATGCATAGCGAAAACCAAAAATGAATCCGAGATCCCGGTTGAATACCTTCTTCTGATTCCCGACAGTGATGGTCTGCCCTACATTCAGCGGTGCTACATCGCGGCGCGTGAACCAGGTGTCATTGCCAAACTTGAAGGCAATGTCTTCAAGATCCTGATTGTAGTAACGAAAGAAGTCCTGGTAAGGATGGTTCTGGTTGTAGGTAGCGATCGCACCATTCACAAATTCCTGGTTGTTGAACTGAGCTGCTCCCAGATATCCCAACTCAACGAGTGCGAGCTGATGAAACGCGCCGCCAACGGGAATGGGGGATTGAGAAGTAATGCCATAAGCGGCGAGGTCATCGGACAACCCGAGTGCTACGAACTGCTCATACAAGCCGGGATTCACAAGAAAGGGAAAGGTGGTCTGGTCACGCCCCACCCCCTCGGGAATATCCCGCAGGTCATTGTCGAAGCCCAACCAGTCTGTGCGGCTCTTCCTGGAGGTGATGATATCCCGGAAGGTGGTCTGGGCGGTGTACCCGAATGAAGTGCTCACCTCCACCATGAGCTGGTCGGGATAGTCCTTGGTGTTGATAGAGAGATATGCTCCCGCCCAGTCTCCGGGGAGGTCGGGATTGAGGGTCTTGGTGATCACCAGATTATCAATAAGCCCGGTCGGAAATAAGTCGAGACGGAAGTTATTCGTGAAAGGATCGAGCGTGGGAATGCGTGATCCGTTCACTGTGGTCTTGATGTAGCGGTCGGCTAATCCGCGCACAGATACAAAACTGCCTACCGTGGTCACTCCTGGTACTCTGCGCACCGCGTCCGAGACTCGTGAGTCACCGGCTTTACGCGCCGTTTCCTGAGAGATATAGTCTATGTTGGTGGCGGAGTTCTGCTTCATCCTCTCCATGTGGTAGTCATTGGCCTTATTGGCTTTGCCTTCAACCACCACCTCAGTGCCTATGTCAACTCCACGCACAGCCATGTCGAAATTGACCAGCACCACTTCTCCATTGATCGGATTGACCTGATTCTCCTGAGTTTCATACCCCGTGTACGAAACGGATAGCGTTACCGGCGTGGTGGACTTGATTTCGAGCGAATAATGACCATCGAAGTCGGTGCCGGTTCCAACGGCCGGATCTTCCTTCAACCGGATGATCGCTCCGGGCAATCCCATGCCCTGCTCATCGAAGACTTTTCCCCTCACAATGCCCTGAGCCTGCGCGGAGAACTGAGCCATCAAAACAATCGAACAAATGAGCATCCACGCCCGCATAGAAACCAGTTTAGGTGTGCGCAAAGGAATTTCCTGTGGTGTGGACAGGTTATTAAGCCATCGTTATATAGCCATGGAGTTTTGCGCGAGCCAACATGATACCCCGGTAACACAAACCGACTCGCAGATCTGACATCGGCATCAAATCACATCGGCTTAACAATTAAGATCTGCCAGGGCCGACTGGTTTAACACTATAGATTGTTCTGATTCACCTTGAAGAAACAAAAGAGGCTCATGAAGAGGCGGCTATCTTTACCCCACGATATGAACCGGCTGCCCATCGTCGATGTCATCATCCCTGCTTTCAACGAAGCGCCCGCCATGGAGCAGGTTGTCACTGGTATCCGACATCCTTTCGTGCGTCATGTGGTAGTTGTGGATAATGGATCCACCGACCGCACAGCAGAGATCGCAGCGGCTGCAGGCGCTCTGGTATTTCACGAAGAAAGGCGGGGTTATGGATATGCATGCCTCAAGGGAATAGAAGTCATCACCAACCATCAGCCACCACCTGATTTCGTGGTTTTTATGGATGGTGATTTCAGCGATGATGCGGATGAAATGGCTCAGCTGATTGAGCCTCTGGTCCACGGTGCAGCCGACCTGGTCATCGGATCCAGGGCCGCAGGCCATCGTGAAAAGGGCTCTATGACTGTGCCTCAGGTATTCGGCAACTGGCTCGCTACGCGCATGATCCATATCCTCTTCGGCTTTCGCTTCACCGATCTCGGGCCGTTCCGCGCCCTGCGCACGGAAGCGCTCTGCAGTCTGGGCATGCGCGATAAAACCTACGGCTGGACCGTGGAAATGCAAGTGCGGGCGCTGCGCAAGGGCTTGCGATGCACCGAGGTGCCCGTGAGTTACCGCAGGCGTATCGGCACCAGCAAGGTGAGTGGAACCATCAAGGGAACCATCCTCGCCGGATACAAGATCATCACCACCATTCTCATCCATAGCTTGCGCCCGTGACCATTCCGGCAATCATCGCGCTGGCGCTGTACGCTTTATCCATGGGGCTGATTGCGGTTTATAGTATCGTGCAGCTTGCACTGTCCATCCGGTGGATAGGCAGCCGCAAACGCCTGATGCATGCGCAAGTGCCTCCGGCAGAGGAATGGCCTCATGTAACGATCCAGTTGCCACTCTTCAATGAACGTTTCGTTGCGCGACGCATTATCGAGGCCTGCAGCCGGCTCGACTATCCGCACGACCGGATGCTGATTCAGGTCCTCGATGACAGTACCGATGATACCGCTTCTCTGGCGTCAGACGCCGTGCAACAACTGAATGAAGCGGGCCTGAGATCTGTATTCATCCACCGGAACCACCGCATTGGTTTCAAAGCAGGTGCTCTCGCGCATGGACTGGAACTCACCGCAGATCGCTTCATCGCAATCTTCGATGCCGACTTCATCCCTCCTCCGCATTTCCTGAAGACTGCCCTTCCCTTCCTGCTCGCCGATTCCCGCAATGGCATGGTACAGGCGCGCTGGACTCACCTGAACAGAAGCACTTCCCTGCTCACCCGGCTCCAGGCACTCGCCCTCGATGCGCACTTCACCGTGGAGCAGGGTGGGCGAAATGCAGCCGGATATTTCATCAATTTCAATGGCACAGCAGGTATCTGGCGACGTGAAGCCATTGAACAGGCAGGAGGATGGCAAAGCGATACCCTGACAGAAGACCTCGACCTCAGCTACCGGGCTCAGCTCGCCGGCTGGAAATTGATCTACCTCCCCTTTCTCGAGGTGCCTGCCGAATTACCTGAAGACATGCCTGCGATCCGCTCGCAACAATTCCGCTGGACCAAAGGAGCCGCTGAATGTGCACGCAAAAACAGCATCTCCCTGCTGCGCGCTGCCAACCTCAGGATTCTGCACAAGTTCCACGGCATCATGCATCTCGCCAATGCATCGCTATTCCTGTGCATCATCACAGCCGCTGCAGCCAGCGTAGTCATGCTTCCACTTCTGCGCGAGAATGCCGGACTTCAAACTGCGGTTGGTATCGCGGGAGGGTTCTTCCTGCCCACCATCTTCTTCGCATGGACTTTCACCAGCGCATACGCCGGTAATCCCCGCCAAATGGGTCAGGCTCTGCTGCTCTTTCCGGCGTTTCTCGTTATAAACCTCGGCCTTTCTCTGCATCAAGCGCGGGCCGTGTTACTCGGATGGGCAGGCAGGCCATCTCCATTCATTCGCACACCCAAGCACGCCGGCGAAATTGCGGGAAACCGATCGTACTCGCCTCGTCAGTTTCCACCCATAGCAACTGCAGAGGCCCTCACAGGCTTTGGATTCTTCGCAGCTACAGCGTGGGGCCTGAGCAGCGGAGTCACCGCCCTCATTCCGTTTCACCTCATGCTGGCCATCGGTTTTACCCTCGTTTCAGCTCTGTCTCTATGGCACGCGCGCAGGTAACTCAGGGTATCATCCATCCATTCCGGCGTCTGTGGCCCGCGGCCGCCATGGCCGGTGGCACAGGTATCACGGCATCCCTGTTCAGTATCTCCCGGTTATCGCAGCATGATTTTCCAGATATCCTCACCGGATTCACAGTCGCCTTCGCATGCTACCTGCTGGTCCTTACTGTAGCTTCACGTCTCTCGCTGAGTGCCGTGCTCATCGGTGCTGTAGTCCTCCGGCTGAGTGTCATGACACAACCTCCCGCACTTAGTGATGACTATCATCGGTTCTGGTGGGATAGCTACCTCGTGATGCACGGCGAAAATCCCTACCTCACCAAGCCCGAGCAATGGACTGTAACCGAGAATTCCGAATCCCATCTTGCAGAGGCGCAGAAGCGCATGAATTCGGCATCCTGGTTCACAGTATATCCACCCGTTGCACTTGGCATCTGGAGCCTCGGACATGAACTCGGACAAGAGGCCATGCAGTGGATTACCGGTGTGCGGATCATCTACCTGCTGTTCGACATCGGTACCATTATCCTGCTCTATCGCTGGCTTATACAGCGCAACATGGCAACCGGACTCGCCAGTGTATTCGCATGGAACCCACTCGTGGTGATGGAAGGCATCGGAAACCTGCATCCGGAAACCATCATGATTTTCTTCCTCGTCGCATTTGTGCAGGCCGCTGAACAGCGATACATCAAGCGTTCAGGGCTGCTCCTCGGACTTGCCGCCGGAACGAAGCTGCTGCCGTTGATCGCCCTTCCCTTTCTGGTGAAGCTATGGGGCTGGAAGAAGACGGGCATCACAGCCTGTATTACCGCGCTTACACTTGTTATCCTGTTCATACCATTTTTGAATGGTGAACTGATTGCGCACCTCGCACAAAGTCTGAATCTCTACTTCCGGCATTTTGAGTTCAATGCCTCGCTGTATTTTCTCGTGAGAAGCATAACCACAGCGTGGAAGGGCTACAACCTGATCGCATGGACAGGACCTGCACTGGCCCTTCTTTCGGCCATCGTCATCCTGATGATTGCATACCGGAATCCGAAGGAACAGTGGTGGCGCGGCCTGCTCATCGCCTGGCTCGTTTACCTCATAGGTGCCACTACCGTGCATCCCTGGTATATCCTGCCACTGGTGGCTCTGGGAAATCTCTCACTGCACTGGTGGCCCGTGGTCTGGAGTTTCACTGTTGTATGCAGCTACTCCCACTACGGGGGTAATCCCTCCATGGGATGGATCACGGCGGAATACATACTCCTGATGATGGCCATTCCGGCCGGAATCATCCGATTCAGATCATCGACGACCTCCTGAATGCCTGAGCGAGAACCAACGAATACAGATACCTTCGTTATGATCAAACCCTCCACATGCGCCACTTCCTGATCTTCATCCTGCTGCTTATCTCTCCCGCACTACGCGCCGATACACCTCTCACAGGTATCTTCCTGGCCCAGGCCTACGCAGATTTGCCTCGCATCAGCGCCATCATCGGAATGCGCGAAGTCATGTCGGTGTACCGTTTCGACCTGACCGAAGAAGATCTGACCTGGATAGATCGCCGCGACGTGGAACTCGATCAGAAAGTAGCTCTGGTAAATGCACTGGGATTTGGAGAAAACGGCAACCTCCGACGCTTTGTCAGTCACCTGGCCGCAAAGTATTCGATGGAACCCGCAGTCATCGACAGCTCTCTGGTATTCACCGAAAAAACCGGCTCTGAACTGCCGGAAGTCATGACGGAAATGTTCTACCACGATCTGGTGCTGCTGAGTTATATGAAAGCTATGCATGACTATCTGCAGCCCATTCATGCTACCCGCCCTGTATATGAAGCCGTAGTCCGAAACCAACATTCAGAAGCCGCCTGGTGGGTGCTGGGAATGATCGCATCCCAGATCATGCTCGATGTGGATTGGTGCATGGTGCACTCCGAATGCGAAACCATCGCAGAGATGAAAGCCATGTATACACAGGACATCATGAGGGAAGATGCAGTGGCAGCTATCATGGATTTTGTGGGACTCTACGCTGTGTACTGTGAAGAATCCGGAGAAGAGTTGGACTATACGGATGAATTCACAGAAGAATACCCGGAGGAGTTTCGCGGCGACGAGCATATGTACGAGGACTTCAGCGATGAGGCTTTGCCCTTCACCGAAGCCTATTTCGACATCTTTCCGGTATACGAGCAGCCCGACGTTGCGCAACAAGGGGTGACCGGTCAAACCGTGAACCTGAAACTCCTGACCACCTCTGAAGGCCCTTACTTCATGCGATGGATTTTTCCGGAAGAATCCCGCGTCGGTGGCACGCGCTTCGACATTCGCGTGGGCAATACAGGCAATACGACTTCCATCGAGACTAATCTGGCCATTTTCAGCTCAGGAGAAATCAGCGAATCCGGCCTCCCATTTCATACACAGGCCCGAATACCTGCTCTCCAACCGGGTGAAGAAACCGTGATAGCGGTAATTCTCCCGGAGTTATGGATCGCTGACTACCTGCAAGCGTTTCAGGTATTCATCGATTATGATGATAACATCCGCGAGGTCAGCGAAGCCGACAACACCAGGATATTTTCCGACCTTAGATAATTCCGGCTGATTACTTCCACCGGACACGCAATCCAATGGCCTGCTGGATACCGGTGCGTACGGAATTTCCAAGCTCGGGAATGCGCGTGTAGAGAATCTGCGGACGCACCTCATAGAACAGGTGGATCGGTTTCCAGAATTCCCGCTGCTTGCCAATCCTGAAGTCAACCCCTGCGGGGATATACAAGGATCCACCAAGCACGGTATTCAATGTGTAGTTTTCTCTCTCCGATTCGGCATCGGTTTCCGTATTCCCCAGATCATAACCTGAACCATAATCGCGGATGCGCGTGCTTCGGGAAGTCACTCGCTCTACGAACGACTCCGAGAGCAGGCTGGGCCCGAAGGTCATTCCCACCCCGCCAAACCATGACCAGCGTGATTCCCTCACCGTGCGAAACACGAGGGCCGCATCAAGCCTCAGATGATCAACCCAATGCTGGAAGGTATATGTTTCCGTAAAGGCCGAGTCAACTAAAAACTGATCACCCGTTTGGCTTGATGTAAGGGTATCCCAAGGTGTAGTCACTGTATTGAATGACGAGTAACCATACCGCTGCTGACTGAAATAATGAAATCCCAATCGAAGCGTGCGACCAGGATGATAACCACTCCCATCCGCCCGGCGGATGGAAAAGCCCGCCTGCAAACTGACCGCATTCCCTCCGACATATACGCCAGGAAACTGTGAAAAGCGTGAGATATCACGGGCGAGGATAGACGACCCCGGTGCCAGCTTGGCAAATTCACGCTGACCGGCAGCAGGTATATACTCCAGCAATCCGCCGGAACTAATAAGAGCCTCATTGAGCTGCAAAAAGGAAGGTGATTCATCATCCCCCGCAGGACTTGCGTAATCCTGCCCATACGACGCAGCCTGGATGATCAAACACATGGCCAACGTAAGAATTCCTGAAGTGGTCTGCATACGGATAATTATATTATGCGCTGAACTAATTCATGCCAGCAAAAGAAGCGATGAAGTGTATTTACCCTCCTTGGATTCACTGCGAAGAAACGTCATATCTGCTAATTGTTTCACATCCTGAGAAAGAATGTATTTCGCCAGAATGATTCCGGAGCAACGGGGCGCGAACAGGTGGTATTGATGCGAGGAGTTGGCCGGACAACGGGCAGGATAAACCTTCTGCCACAAACCCTGGGTGACACATCCAGCTTCGCACATCATGACCAGTTCCAGCGTGCAGAAAAAACCCTTGCCAGTCCATTTGTGCAAGGGTTTCTATAAGCGATGAATGTAGCCCCGGAGGGAATCGAACCCCCATCAAGGGTACCGGAAACCCTCGTTTTATCCATTAAACTACGGAGCCATCATGTGATCATCCGGGCCATGTACCCGAACCGTTTCGGCCGCAAAAATACAGCAGCCTTGCAAACCGTACAGACAAAAAAAAGACGCCTTACAGCGTCTTTCTCCTTTTAGTAGCGGGGACAGGACTCGAACCTGTGACCTTTGGGTTATGAGCCCAACGAGCTACCAACTGCTCCACCCCGCAATGTCAAATTCCCAAATGGGCCTGCAAATATAGACTACTTTCGCCCTTGTCAACAATCTTTTGTATCCCGTTGGAAAACAAGCATAAGGCAGGGTTCGTCAACATCATCGGCAATCCCAACGCCGGAAAGTCCACCCTCATGAACGCCCTGCTGGGCGAAAAGCTCAGTATTGTGACTCCCAAGGCACAAACCACCCGGCACCGCATCATGGGCATCCTCAACGGGGAGGACTATCAGGTGGTGTACAGTGATACACCTGGTGTGCTGGATCCCAAGTACAAACTCCACGAAGGCATGATGAAGTCGGTGGGAACCGCCATGACCGATGCCGACCTTATCCTGCTGGTGGTCGACCTCGCGGATAAGCAGCCGCTGCACGGCCCTACAATGGAAAGCATCCGCAAGACCAGGATTCCCGTGTTTGTTGTTCTCAATAAGTTCGACCTCGTGGGAACAGAAGCGGCCAATGATGCCTTTGCCTACTGGCAGTCGGAACTCCCCGCTGCACGCGTATTTCCGGTTTCCGCGAAGGAGCATATCTACACCCGGGAACTGATGCAGGAAATCCTGCGTATCCTTCCTGAATCACCACCCTACTTCCCCAAAGACGAGGTGTCAGACCGTACCATGCGATTCTTCGTTGCTGAAATCATCCGAGAAAAAATCTTTCTGCTCTACGAGCGAGAGATTCCATATAGCTGCGAAGTGGTGGTGGAGGAATACAAGGAAGAGGAAGGCCTGGTGCGTATTGCTGCACTCATCCTCACCGAAAGGGAGTCGCAAAAGCGAATCCTCATCGGTCACCAGGGGGGCATGCTCAAAAAGGTGGGTACGCTTGCCCGCAAAGACATCGAGGCCTTTATCGGCCAGCAGGTTTTCCTGAGCATGTTTGTGAAGGTTGAAGAGGACTGGAGATCGGACGTGAAGCGCCTGAAACGCTTCGGCTACTGGGAATCCTGATATCGCCTGAACGCCACTCCGGATATGATTTGTTTCCCACCATGCAAGATCAACCTCGGTCTGTTTGTCACGCGAAAACGCGATGATGGTTACCATGATCTCGAGAGTATTTTTCTTCCTGTTCCCTGGACGGATGTGCTGGAAGTGGTGCCGTCGGATACACAGGAATGCGAGTTCTCATCTTCGGGGCTCCAGATCACCGGCCCCACTGCTGACAATCTGGTGGTTCGCGCCTGGCAACTCATCAGGCGCGAATACGGCATCGGAGGGGTACACGTGCACCTGCACAAGGTGATTCCGATGGGTGCCGGTCTCGGCGGTGGATCGTCGGATGCGGCTTCTATGCTGATTGCACTGAATGAAATTTTTATGCTTGAGCTGGATCGCGCTGAACTGGAAGGTCATGCGGCAAGCCTGGGCAGTGATTGCCCTTTCTTCATCCGGAACCGCCCTCAGTTCATCACCGGAAGAGGAGAGTTAATGCAGGATCTTTCGGCGGGCCTGTTTCGCGGCTGGATTGCTATCCATCATCCGCCTGTGCACGTGAGCACGGCACAGGCCTATGGACTGATCAAGCCGCAGCCTGCTCCTTTCGATCTGCGCAGGATCCACGAACTTCCCCCGGAAAAATGGCAATCAGTTGTTTCAAACGATTTTCAAGTGCCGGTTGCATCGCAATTCTGCGGAATAGCCGATGCGTTGAAGGCTATGCTCGCTGCCGGTGCCGTATATACGGCGATGAGCGGCAGCGGCAGTGCAGTATTCGGATTGTTCAGTGAAAAACCAGAGCTACCTGCCGCGTATGTGGGCGAAGTTGCATGGTAACCACTGCCATGGCTTATTTCTGAGCCCGGCTGAACAGCCAAAGCCCCACCAGCAAAAAGATCACATTGGGCACCCATACCGCAATCCAGGCGGCAAATCCGAGATTCATTGCACTCACCGCGGTGAGTCGTGACACGAAGACGAAAACGAATCCGATGACCACGGCAACAAGCAGGTGCAGACCCGTGCCCCCACGGCTTTTACGCGAAGCGATGGAAACAGCGATAATGGTCAGGATGAAGATGGCAAAAGGGCCTGCTGTGCGGTTGTACTTCTCGATCTCAAACTGAGCCACACGTCCGCTGCCACTCAGACGCTGATCTTCGATAAATGCGTTCAGCTCACTCCATCCCATGGACGAAACTATTTCACTCCGCAGTCCAAAGTCCTCCACGTCGAGGTTGAGAATGGTGTCAAACTGGGCTTTCCGGATCAGGGTTTCGCTCCCGTCCGGGTGGAACTCCCGAATGGTGGCCTGACTGATGCTCCAGCGGCCAGTTTCGGGCACAAAGGTGGCTCCGCTGGAAAGCAGTTTCCAGGTAAGGCGCCCGCGATCCCATTTCTCCAGCGAAAAGTTGGACCCACTCATGGTGCCGGGGTTGAACTTATAAAAGTATGCGATGGTGCCGGGCTCGATCTCCCGGTGAATATTCTGGTCCTGCACAGTGTGAGCTCCCTTCAGATACTGCACCTCGAAGTCATACTTCGTGCGATTGGTCCTCGGCACCACATAGTGGTTGAGAAACAGACTGAGACATACCAGGATGAAAGCGGAAATAAAGTACGGCCTGAGTATGCGGTTGTATGAGATCCCCCCACTCAGCATAGCCACAATCTCAGATCGCTGGGCCAGCTTGCTGGTAATCCAGATAATCGTGAGGAATACAATGAATGAGCTGAGCAGGTTGGCGAAGTGAAACGCGAAGTTCAGGTAGTAATGGGTGATGATCTTGTACCAGGGTGCAGTGGTCATTACCAGATCATCGATATTCTCACTCACATCAAACACCACCGCAATGACCACGAAAGCAATGATCATAAAAAAGAACGTCCCGAGGAACTTGCGGATAATGTATCTGTCGAGGATCGTGATCACAGGCGCTGGGACAGGCGGGGTACGACTTCATTCTTCCACGATGCGAAAGTACCTGCGATAATCTTCTCGCGGGCGGTGCGCACCAGCTGCAGGTAGAAGCTCAGGTTGTGGAGCGTGGCAATCTGCAGCGCGAGGATTTCCTGAGCGGCAAAAAGATGCCTGAGATAGGCCTTGGTGTAAAAACGATCCACGTAACTCGCTCCTTCGGGATCGAGCAGTGAGAAATCGGTTTCCCACTTCTTGTTGCGCATATTCATGACTCCGTTCCAGGTGAAAAGCTGTCCGTTCCGCGCATTGCGTGTGGGCATGACGCAGTCGAACATATCCACCCCAAGAGCGATACATTCCAGAATATTGGCCGGCGTACCCACTCCCATCAGGTAACGAGGTTTATCGGCAGGCAAGATGCCACATACAAGATCAGTCATGGCATACATGTCTTCATGTGGTTCACCCACGCTGAGTCCGCCGATCGCATTTCCTTCCGCTCCCCGGGAGGCAACAAACTCGGCGCTGCGCCTGCGCAAGTCGTGATAGGTGCTGCCTTGAACGATAGGAAAAAGGGCCTGATGATGGCCATAGAGCGGCTGGGTCTCTCGCATTCGCCCAATGCACCGGTCCAGCCATCGGTGAGTGATGCCAAGAGATTCAGATGCATAGTTCCGGTCACAAGGATAAGGCGTACACTCGTCGAAGGCCATGATGATATCAGCTCCGATCACGCGCTGTATGTCTACTACATGTTCAGGTGTGAAGTGGTGGGTAGAACCATCAATGTGTGACTTAAAGATCACGCCTTCTTCCCTGATCTTACGCTGCGCAGCCAACGAATAGACCTGATACCCGCCACTGTCAGTAAGGATCGGTCGCCTCCATCCGTTGAATTCATGCAGTCCGCCAGCCTGCCTCAGAATATCTGTACCGGGTCGCAGGTAAAGATGGTAGGTATTGCCCAGGATAATTTCAGCGTCTGTATCCCCGGCCAGATCTTGCTGGGTAATGGCCTTAACGGTTCCTGCAGTGCCCACAGGCATGAAGATCGGAGTCCTGATCACTCCATGACCGGTTGCAATCAGGCCGGCCCGGGCTGAAGATTTTGGATCCTGATGAATGAGCTCAAACGAAAGGGACATAGTCAGCTGGCAAAGCTAATCTCCCGGCAGGGCTTTGAGCCGGGCAACTTTTGGATCTGTTCGGGCATCCTGTGATCCGGATGGACCATTTCATAGCAAAACATGCAGGAATGGCCCCCCTGTGAGATATAATGCCGGGCATGCCCGTAATAATGCCAGAGCAGTCATGTCCAAAGGGTGGAACTCCTATTTTTGTCCAAACTGAACCCAACAAGAAAAGAGCATCTATGAAGTATTTCCTGATTTTAACGGCCTTGATGGTTGGCTTATCCGCCGCTACGGCTCAAGGACCGGTAGCATCGCTGACCACAGGAGCCCGATTGTTTGAATCTGACGGAAATCAGACGATCACTCGCTTTACCTTGCTCGGCAGCGCAGAACAGGCGGCGTTTATGCAGGCAGAGGCGGCCAAATACCCGGAGATGATCCGTCTTGAGGTGGCACCCTCAGCCGCGGGCCGATACGATTGTATGCTACACGTGACCGGCCAGCCGGAAGCATCCTATGTGTACAAGCTGTTTCTCTCCTTCGGCATAGAGAAATTACTCGTAGATGGACAACAGGCAGCGCTTTCTGAGCTTGCCGGAATCCTGGTTCAATAATCTGATAACGAAGCCCGATTCTTTGCTATGAAGCACATTATATCTACTCTTTTCCTGCTGTCTGTATGGGTGACCGGATGGTCCCAATTGTCGGTGAACGCCGGTCCTGATCAGGTGATTTGCAGCCCGCAGCAGGTAACCCTCACCGCCACAGCCCCGGCCGTGCCCAGCACGAGCGCATATACTGTGGCCAGCATCCCCTGGGCGCCGGAGGTTGTTGGAGGGACGAATGTCCCGTTGTTCGATGATGCTGTGTCGGGAGCCCTTCCTGTCGGTTTCACTTTCTGTTTTCTTGGAGCCGCCTACACTCAATTTTACATCGGCTCCAACGGATGGATTTCGTTCTCTGCTGGTCAGCCCACCACCTTTACCTCCGGACCGGTGCCGAGCACCGCCCCAAGTGTGCCCAAGAACTGCATCATGGGGCCCTGGCAGGACTGGAATCCTCTCGGTAATCCGGTTTACATCAAGTACCAGACTATCGGTACGGCTCCTTTCCGCAAACTGGTGGTGACGTTTGACAATATCCCGATGTTCAGTTGCTCAGGGGTCAGCGGTCGTTTCCAGATTGTTTGCAACGAAACCACCAACACGGTCGAAAACCACATCTTCAATAAACAATTCTGCGCCTGGGCCGGTGGAACCGCCACACAGGCTATTCACAACGCTACAGGTACAGTGGCTTACGCCGTACCGGGGCGCAATTCTACCGTCTGGACCGCCGTCAATGAGTCCTGGCGTTACACGCCCAGCGGTCCTCCGGGCAATATCGTCTGGACGGCTAATGGAGTGCCAGTGGGAACAGGATCCACCATTACGGTTACCCCTCAGCAAACCACTACATATACAGCCTCGCTCAATCAGTGTGGCGCATCAGTAACCCCTGACAACGTGGTGGTCACCATTGCACCCACTCTTCAGTTGGGCAATGCGAGTGTGAGTCCTGCATCATGCACTTCACCCACAGGAGGCGTAACGCTCAATCTCCCCCCCGGTGTGCCAGGCCCGTTTTCGTTTCAGTGGAATGATCCTGCATCGAGCACCACACAGAACATATCGGGGATTGCCGGCGGGCAGTATACCGTGCAGGTGACCAACCTGTCCAATAATTGCCAATACACCCAGACGTACACCGTACCTGCTGAAAGTACTCTGGAACTTTCGGTCGTCGCCGACCAGCCGGATTGCTTCAATGGATCAGACGGAAGTGCTACGGTTAATGCAACAAGTGATTTTCCCGGATATACCTATCAGTGGAATGATCCACAGGGACAGACCGGAGCCACAGCGAGCGGCCTGCAGGCAGGAACCTATACGGTGGTGGTTCAGGATGCCGATGGGTGCGAAGAAACCACCAACGTTCTGATCAGCCAGCCCCCAGCAGTGTCCGTGAGCGTCCCCCTGCTGACCAACGTGACCTGCGCCGGACTCAACAACGGAACGGCGGTAGCGGTAGCCAATGGCGGTACTCCGGGCTATTCCTTCAACTGGTCAAATGGTTCGCAACTCAATTCTGCCGTAGGACTTGCTCCCGGCAGCTACGGTGTTACCGTGACGGATGCCAACGGCTGTGAACAGTCTGCCAGTATCACCATCACAACTCCCGAACCCATTGAAGTGACGTTCCAGCTCGTTGACGTGGGATGCGCAGGAGGATCTGACGGACAGATTACGGCTATTGCCAGCGGCGGTTCAGGAGCCCTCAGCTACACCTGGCCGGACCTCGGCATCACAGGAACGACCGCAGCCAACCTGCCGTCCGGTTCCTACACCGTGGTCATTACCGATGGTAATAACTGTGAGACCAGTGCCGTAGCCGAAATCGGCAGTGCCGCAGCCCTCTCTCTGACCTCGCAGGTAGTGTCCCCCGCATGCTTTGGTCAATCCGGAGGACAAGCCTCCGTATCCGTCAATGGGGGAACGCCCAACTACGAATACCAGTGGAACGATCCCGCCCAGCAAACAGGAGCTACGGCAGGAGGACTTGCAGCAGGTCTCTATACCGTGGTCGTGACCGATGCCAATGGATGTCTGGGCCAGCTTCAGGTCGAGGTGAACGAACCTTCACTTCTCAGCGCTGAATTAGCTACCTCATCAGATGCCTTGTGCTTCGGACAGGCTTCTGGCTCTGCGAATCTGGCCATTTCCGGCGGCACACCCGGATATGTCATCACGTATAATGGTCAGGTAGCTTCTAACCCAGCCTTCAACCTGGCAGCAGGAATCTACTCCGTACAAATCACGGATAGCAATGGTTGTTCCGCCCAGACTCAGGTCCAGATTGACCAACCAACAGCCGTTACAGCTAATGCCACCAGCAATAATCCCGACTGTTTCGGTGGTACTGACGGTAGCGCCTCGGTTGTTGCCAGTGGCGGCATAGGCGGTTATTCCTACACCTGGGCCGGATCAGCTTCCACCTCATCCACAGCAGGGAACCTGAGCGCCGGAACCTACAGTGTGACCGTTACCGATGGGAATGGATGCACCGCTTCAGACACCGTAACACTCAGCCAGCCCTCCGCGGTAGTAGCAGCAGTAAGCTCTCAGCCTGCCACCTGCGGACTGGAGGACGGAAGTGTATCTGCTTCGGGAAGCGGGGGAACAGGACCTTACACATTCGCCTGGCCTGCTCTGGGAGCTCAAGGTCCTTCTGTCGATGACGTAGGGGCTGGATCCTATCAGGTCATTGTTACAGACGCCAATGGATGTGTAGGTCAGTCTTCAGTTGCAGTCGCACAAGTGAATATGCCCAATAGCAGCGTATCCGCAAACATCAGTGAGGGCTACGCCCCGCTCGACGTCACCTTTACGAATGGAGGAACCAATGCCACCACCTATGTGTGGGACTTCGGGGATGGAACTGTCATTACGACCAACAACAACCAGCCCGTACAGCACACCTTCCTCAGCGACCAGCAGGTCGAGGAGTTTCTGGTTACCGTTACGGCCATCAATGCCGGTGGCTGCGAAGACGAATTCACGTTTCCTATTCTGATTTATGGAGTCAGTCTGCTCAACCCAACCAATATCTTCACACCCAATGCCGACAGCAAAAATGATACGTTCCGATTTGTGGCCCTGAGCATTGAAGAGTTCGAATGCACCATCTTCAACCGCTGGGGACAGGAAGTGTACCGCTGGAATGATGTGGACAGGGGCTGGCCTGGCAATGACATGAACGGTGCAGATTGCTCAGAAGGCACCTATTGGTACATCGTCCGGGCCAAGGGCTTCGATGGTACCGAGTATAACCTGGAAGGCAACGTCACCCTGCTCCGCGATAAATAAGCAGCGAAACAAACGATTAAACATAAGGGGCTTCGGCCCCTTTTTTTATGGCCGGATATCCTGACTCGGTCATGTTGACCGATGACCGCTGCAATTCCTGTCAATATGACCGCTTCCTTCAAGTGGATTGAAGATTGACAAGTGCAGGACAATCCAAAAACAATACACGCTATGTACACGATGAAAAATCGCATGTGTGCCCGACCGGCGAGCCGGGGTGGGCACTATTCAGAGGGCCGTTTTCCGTCCATGTGGCTGGGAACGACCGCGGACAGATCCAGCTCCACGGTGCCTCCAGTGAACATCCTGAAGAGTTCACAGGGCTATCACCTCGAGTTTGCAGTGCCCGGTCTTCAGCGAGAAAGTTTCCGCATCCAGACCGAAGGAAATGAACTCGTGGTATCTGCAGGCCGAGAAGAAGCCAGCAGCAAGGAAGCGGGCACCTATACACGCCGGGAGTTTCATTACAACACATTCCGTCGTGCATTTACCCTTCCGGAGGACGTGGACACAGAAAAGATCACAGCCCGGTACGTGCAAGGTATCCTGCGGGTAGAACTCCCCCTCCGGGAAGGCTCTCCCGCTGCATTGAGGAGCATTGAAGTGAACTAAAGCCGCATCCGGGGCTGACCAGGGAAGAGTGTCATTCAGATTTGGTTTAGGTTTAAACAGGAGGGCCACCCGAGCGGTGGCCCTTTTGTTTTGCATGTTCCCTTCCCTACCCCGTCATTTTTGAACCATCACCATGGTTTATTCACTATTCTTTGGATCTACCCCCACGGAAAAGATACCTTCGCCGACGAAAATTTACCTTTTTCTTTCCTGACCCCCAAAAAAAGCACACCCTCGATGAGCAACAACCGATTTCAGGCCCTTTCTGAACTCCATTATCGCCAGCCCCGCGATTTTGAGGCCCCTGCAACCCGGGTTTCTGATTATTTCGCCGGCAACGTCTTTTCGTACCACAAGATGCGTGAGTATCTGATGGAGGAAACCTATGAAAAGCTTCAGGACTGTATTCACAATGGCACCCGCATTGACCGTCAGACGGCTGATCACGTTGCTGCGGCAATGAAAGAATGGGCCATCTCCAATGGCGCAACGCATTACACGCACTGGTTCCAGCCGCTCACCGGAGCCACGGCAGAGAAGCATGACAGCTTTTTTCGACCGATCGGTGATGGCCGGGCTCTGGAGCGCTTCGAGGGGTCCATGCTCGTTCAGCAGGAACCCGATGCTTCAAGCTTCCCCAGCGGAGGTATCCGCAACACATTCGAGGCACGGGGATATACCCTATGGGACCCCTCATCACCCGCATTTCTGGTAGGACGCACGTTGTGCATTCCCACCATCTTCATCTCCTATACGGGGCACGCCCTGGATTACAAGATGCCGCTCCTCAAGGCCCTGCACGCCATTGACCTGGCCGCTACGGCCGTGTGTCAATACTTCGACAAGGACGTGAACAAGGTTCAGGTAACCCTGGGGTGGGAACAGGAGTACTTTCTGGTGGACTCTGCCCTGTTCAAGGCCCGTCCGGATCTCTTCCTCACCGGCCGCGCCTTGTTTGGTCACCGTCCGGCTAAAGGACAGCAACTCGAAGATCATTACTTCGGATCCATCCCCGAGCGCGTTATGGGCTTCATGCAGGAGTTCGAATACGAAAGCCATCGCCTGGGTATTCCCGTCACAACACGCCACAACGAAGTAGCGCCAAACCAGTTTGAACTGGCGCCCATGTTCGAAGAGGCCAATCTCGCCAATGACCACAATCAGTTGGTGATGGACCTCCTGCAGAAGATCGCCCAAAAACACAACTTCAATGTGCTTCTGCATGAAAAACCCTTTGAAGGAATCAACGGGTCGGGTAAGCACAACAACTGGGCGCTCAGCACGAATACCGGTGTAAACCTGCTGAAGCCAGGAAAGAACCCCAAGTCCAACCTCCAGTTTCTCACCTTCCTGGTGAACACCGTAGCTGCCATCCATGAGAATGCAGATGTGCTGCGAGCCAGCATCGCAACAGTGGGCAACGACCACCGGCTCGGTGCCAATGAGGCGCCTCCGGCGATCATGAGCTGCTTCCTGGGCGATCAGTTATCGGCCATGCTCGATGGTTTAGAGAAAAACATCAAAGCCGGTAAGATGACGCCGGAAGACAAGACTGAACTCAAACTCAACATCGGCAAACTACCGCAGGCCCTGCTTGACAATACCGACCGCAACCGCACCTCTCCCTTCGCTTTCACCGGCAACAAGTTTGAGTTTCGCGCCGTGGGATCCAGCGCCAATTGCGCTTACGCCATGACCGTACTGAACACCATTGTAGCCCATCGCCTGATCCAGTTCCGCAAGGATGTGGAAGCCCGCATTGCGAAGGGTGACGATAAGGATGAGGCCATCCTGAAGGAGTTGCAAAGACTCATCAAGCAGAGCAAGTCCATTCGCTTCGAAGGCAACGGATATAGCGAGGAATGGGTGAAGGAAGCAAAAAAGCGCGGCCTCAGCAACTTTGGCGATACTCCGAGCGCCCTGGAAGTGTGGAAGCGCAAGGACGTGCAGCGTATGTTCGAACAACTCAACGTACTCACCCACCAGGAAATCCATGCGAGGCTTGAAATTGAATACGAGAACTACAGCAGACGACGAGAGATCGAAGCCCGCATTTGCAGTGACCTGGCCCAGAACCACATCATCCCAACGGCCATTGCCTATCAATCGCGACTCACGGAAAATGTGCTCGGACTGATGGAGATTTTTGATGCCAGGGAGTCCGCAGCCATGACTTCCGTGCAAAAGGGACTGATCCGCGAAATCAACGCCCACGTGACAGCCATCAAAACCCAGATTGATAAGATGGCCGGTGAGCGCGAAAAACTCGAGTCACTGACCACGGAGAAGCAAGCGCAGGCCTACTGCCACAAGGTGAAACCTCTCATGGATACCATTCGCCACCACGTGGATGCGTTGGAGCATATGGTAGATGACGAGATGTGGCCCATGCCTAAGCTTCGCGAACTCCTCTTCACCCGGTAGTTCTCCATAATCCTGCTTCTTGATGGCCGCACCGGGGCGGCCATCTTTTTTTTATACCCAAATCGCAAAAGCCCCGCACCCGTCTGCACCGCCATCAGAGATCGGAATAGAAATCGGGATGGAGCATCCCTGTTAAATGGATATGAAGGCGTTAATGCCTGAACCGGGAGGGTGAACGAGCCGTTTTTGGTAATGGTGTTATGGATTTTGGGAGAGTTTGGTGTCCCTCTTATGGGCTTTCGGGGCCGGCAAATGGTTCCGTTGAAAAACTCCCCAAATGAACAAATGATTACTTTTCCTTATTTTCGCCACTCACTTAAACCAAGCATGTCAAAAACCAGCCTTATGAAATTAGTGCAACGCGCCCTACTCCTGTCGGTAATGCTGATGACCGCGGGTGTTGCCACCGCCCAGAACAAGGCCACCAAAAAAGCTGATGATGTTTTCGCCGACGGCGGCTACATGGAGGCAGCCAGACTCTATCAGGCCTCAGTACCACAGGTCAAGGATTTAGATGAAAAAGGACGAATCTTTTTCCAGATTGGCGAGTGTAACCGCCTGAGCACAAACTCCACCGGTTCTCTCGAGTGGTATGAAAAATCGATTACTGCTCAGTATTACTCCACCAATCCAGAGGTGTACTTCAACTACGCGACAGCCCTTCAAGACGTTGGCCGCTGGGAAGATGCCATAGCCCAATACAACAAGTATACAGGCCGCGGTGGAGAGAAGTCCAAGGCAGCCTCCCGCATCAAAGCCTGTGAAGAAGCCGCTGAGAAAAAAGCTGGCAAGACCCGTCTCATCGTCGAGAACATGACCGAACTCAACACGGCCTTCTTCGACTACGCGCTGGCCTATTCTTCCAAAAAGAGCGATGAGATTATTATCTCCTCCTCCCGTCAGGCCTCCACGGGCCCAAAAGAAGACCCCAAGACAGGTGAGAGTTTCATGGATCTCTTCTTCGCCGAGCGCGACAAAAAGGGCAAGTGGAGCACCCCACAGCCGCTGAATAACACGGTAAACACACCATCGAATGAAGGTGTGGTGTGCTTTGACAAAGACTTTGGTACCATGTACTACACCTTCTGTGAGTATAACAAAGAAGACCGCATGGCCTGCGACATCCTCACAGCCAAGCGTCAGGGCAATAACTATACAGCACCCGAAGCGCTGAAGCTCATCGACCGCGAGGCCGACGACAGTTCAATGGTGGGGCACCCTTGCCTTAGCCCGGATGACAAGTTTCTCGTATTTGCCAGCGATATGCCCGGTGGACGCGGAGGCAAGGATCTCTGGTACGTGACCTATGACAAGAAAAATGACTCCTGGTCCACACCCAAAAACCTGGGCACTCCAGTGAATACCTCTGGTGACGAAATGTTTCCCTGGATTTCTGATGATGGTCATCTCTTCTTCGCATCCAACGGACATGCCGGTCTGGGCGGGCTCGACATCTTCAAGGCCGAGAAAACCGGTGACATGACCTTCGCTGCTCCAGCCAATATGGGTTATCCTATTAACTCATCATCGGATGACTTCGCCATGAGTCTGGAAAAAGGCAATAAGGCCTCTGACTTCAGCGGGTTCTTTACCTCCAACCGTCCGGGGGGAAAGGGCAAGGATGATATCTACTACTTCACCATGCCTCCCCTGGAGTTCACGCTCGTGGGTACAGCATACGATCAGGAAACAGGAACTCCTCTGGCTGGCTGTAAAGTGCTGGTGAAAGGATCGGACGGATCGGACTACAGTCTGACGACCGACGGCAATGGCGGCTTCAGCCTGGATAAGACCAAGGTCTTGCCAGGTGTCAACTATACTGTGGATGTTCAGAAGGATAAGTACATCGGAACCGGCGATAAGTTCTCAACTGTTGGCCTGAAGGAGTCGACCAACTTCGCACGGGAGTACTTCCTCCTCCCCATCATTCAGGAACGCGAGTACAAGATGCCTCTCGTGTTGTATCCCTATGACCAGACGGTACTGCTCGTGAACGATACGGTCAACTCTGCCGACTCACTGCTGTACCTTTTCAACCTGATGATTCAGAACCCGACCTTTGTGATTGAATTGAATGCACATACCGACGCACGCGGCGCGGATGACTACAACCAGCGTCTCTCTCAAGGTCGCGCAGAGACCTGTGTGAATTACCTCATCTCCAAAGGCATTGACCCCGCCCGTCTCAAGGCCGTGGGTAAAGGGGAGCGAGAGCCCCGCAAGCTCCTGACTGCGCAAGGTCCTTTCCCAGCAAACACCGTTCTCACAGAGGCCTACATCAGCAAGCTGCCTCCTTCTCAGCAGGAGTCAGCACATCAGCTCAACCGCCGGACAGTATTCAAGATTCTGGCGACCGACTTTGTGCCGAAGAAGTAGCTGAAACCATGAAATTCCGGGGCGTCTCCGCAACAGCGGAGGCGCCTCTTGTTTTATACCGATGAACGATCCCTCCCGCTATGCCCGGCGTGGCGTATCCTCAGGAAAAGAGGATGTGCATGCAGCCATCCGATCCGTTGACAAAGGCCTCTTCCCCCATGCCTTTTGCAAGATTGTGCCCGATGTGCTCACCGGTAGTGAGGAACATTGCGTGGTAATGCACGCTGATGGGGCCGGAACCAAGTCATCACTTGCCTACCTCTACTGGAAAGAGACCGGCGACCTCAGTGTATGGAAAGGCATCGCTCAGGATGCGCTGGTGATGAACCTCGACGATCTGCTGTGTGTGGGAGCCACTGGTCCCATTCTCGTTAGTTCGACCATCGGGCGCAATAAGTTGCTCATTCCCGGTGAAGTCATCGCCGCTATCATTCAGGGAACCGAAGAGCTCCTGTCCGACTTGCGTTCCCAAGGCATTCCCATCTACAGCACGGGTGGTGAAACAGCTGATGTGGGTGATCTCGTTCGCACCATCATCGTGGACAGCACAGTCACCGCACGCATGCACCGTTCCGAGGTCATCGACAATGCTCGTATTGCCCCGGGCCAGGTCATTGTCGGGTTATCGTCCACCGGACAGACTGCCTATGAAAACACCTACAACGGTGGCATGGGCAGCAATGGACTCACATCAGCCCGGCATGATGTATTCTATCACGACCTGGCTGCGCGCTTCCCCGAGAGTTATGATCCCGCCGTGCCTGAATCACTCGTGTACAGTGGATCCTATAGTTTGACTGACTATGTGGAAGGAGCGCCACTGGATGCAGGCCGACTCGTCCTCTCACCTACGCGCACATATGCACCGGTGGTCAAGGCCATACTCGACTGCCATCGCGGAGCAGTAAAGGGTATGGTCCACTGCAGCGGAGGCGGGCAAACCAAAATTCTTCACTTTGTGAATGGCATGCACATCATCAAAGACCAGTTGTTTGAGACACCGCCTCTGTTTCGCATGATTCAGGAAGAATCAGGCACGGGATGGAAAGAGATGTATAAAGTCTTCAATATGGGACATCGCATGGAGATTTATACCGATGAAACCACGGCGGAGGATATGATAAGCATAGCCAGAAACTTCAGGCTGGATGCCCGGATCATCGGCCGGGTGGAGCCCGCTGAAACCACACGACTCACACTCACGGGTGAGCATGGCACATTTGAGTACGAGAAGAGCTGACGGAAAATGACCCTCTTAGAACGACTGACCGCCATCCACGACCGCTACCTTGAAGTCGGAAAGCAGATAACCGATCCTGAGGTCATTGGTGATATGAAGCGCTATCCGCAAGTCATGCGGGAATACAAGGAACTGGAAGCGCTGGAAACGCGCTATCAGGAATACCGCCGCATGCTCGCCGATCTGCTCGCCGCCCGCGAGATCCTCTATGGCCAGGAAGATGCCGAGTTGAAATCGCTGGCTCAGGAAGAATATGACCAGCTCTCGGCCCGACTGCCTGAGGTCGAGGAAGAAATCAAGTATCTCCTCATCCCCAAGGACCCCGAGGATACACGCAATTGCATTGTGGAGATTCGCGGGGGTACCGGGGGGGATGAAGCCGCCATTTTTGCCGGCGACCTGTTCAAAATGTACACCCGTTATATCCAGTCCAGGGGCTGGAAATACGACGTGCTGAACGTGAGCGAAGGAACGATGGGAGGATTCAAGGAAGTGTCATTTGAGGTAGCGGGAGACGAAGTGTATGGCACGCTCAAGTTTGAAAGCGGCGTGCATCG
>CANGTU010000028.1 GCA_947456965.1 Flavobacteriales bacterium | reverse complement strand
CGCTGCTGAACACCTTCCCTCCCCACCGGTCGAAAACATCGATCTGAAATGAACTCTCGTCGAGTCCGGTGGACTCAACCTGAAGCACATCATTCACACCATCCCCATCCGGAGTGAATGCGTTCGGGATATAGATGCTGAAGAATTCCACAATCCCGACCACTGCCGTAATACTATCGGCGCAGCCCTCCTCGTTCGTCACAACCAGCTCAACGGGATAAAAGCCCCCTAAAGCAGGGAATGTGAATGACGTGTTCTGGTCGGTGCTGCCGCCCAGTATGCCGTTCTGCCCAAACTGCCATTCCCAGAGCACCGGATTGCCGGTACTGGCGTCTGTGAACGTAACTTCCGGATCAAAGGCATCGGCCGGCTGAGGACCAAAGGTGAAGGAAGCATCGGGAGAACCTACCACCGTGACGGTAGTCTCAGCGGTCACCGACTCCGGACAGTTTTCAGGAAGATCAAGCTCGAATATAACCGTGTACGTACCAGCCGTTGCGTACGCATGTGACGTGGATGCACACTCATCACTCTCCTGCCCGTCGCCAAAATCCCAGTTGCACACTCCTGCAGTTAAACCGGTTGCGGTGAACTCAACAGGATCGTTTACGCAGACTACTTCAGGATCCGCCGCGATTTGAACCTCAGGAATCTCCAGGACCTGGATCAGTTGCTGAAATTCGGCCGTGGTGGCGCAACCATTAGCCCCCGCCACAGTCAGCGTAACATCGTACCAACCCGGTTCGGTGTATGTGAATGACGGATTGGGGTCATCGCTTGTGGCGCCATCTGCACCAAACTCCCATGTTTGTGACACCAGTTCAGCAGGATCTGATTGAACAGCGAAGTTCACGGTAAGCGGTGCGCAGCCCTGACCCGGCTCCACAGTGAGTGCCGGCTGAACAAAATCCGGTTCTTCAAGAAGAATTTCAGCCTGAGAACAAACTCCATCCTGATTCACGATAGTCACCTGAAAAAACCCGGGACCGAGGTTCAGCGCAGACACATCAAGTTCAGCGGAAGTTTCTCCCGGAAGAGCTATACCCTCTCTGTACCATTGAAAGCTCTCAGGAGTGCCTCCGGTTAAGGCGGCAGTAAGAATCATATCATCTGAACAGAAACCTCCGGTGGAAGTGATTTCCGCCTCTGAAGTGGAAGCAGAAAGAACAACCCCATCAATAAAAAAATAGGGAACACTACTAATTGAATTAAGAATAAAATCATTGGGAAGGTCACATGGCCCTCCGATCATGATAGCCTGAATATCCGTTTCGGGAGTGAACTGAAACGTGATGGTTTGCCACGTACCATCAGCCGCGTGACTGGCGTGAGCAAGTTCAGTCCAGTCATTCAGCCCGACCGGACATGCCTGATTTATTGGATTATTAGGGTCCGTTTGAAGAAACCACCACTCCCCACCTGGCGGACATTCAGACGAACCGAAGAGAGTGATATCCAGCGCACCGAAAAAAATATCGCCACTTGTACCATCTGCGGGATCCATAGCGATACCGGCCACGCTCAGTTGCAGGGTGTATGTAACTCCAGCCTCCATCGGAGTCATAAGGCATGTACCGAGGTACTCATTTGTATTAAACGTAACATTACCCATCGTCTGCCCAAAGCTGAGGAAGCCTCCAAGACCAACTCCATCCGGCACGGGCATCGGGATGCTTGGGGGCCAGAAACCTCCATTCACGTTCAGGTAGAAATCACTTGTACCCAATGTAGCTTGTACCCAACCCACAGCGCAGTCCACCTGAGTAAAGAAATTAGGAACACAGGTAAATTCCTCAAATGAAGGATTAGGAATTATCGCATTTGCCGGAGCACCAGCTCCACAGGCGCAGTTCGCAGCATCATTCAGATCAATGAGCATGTCGCCATCATCATCCACCCCGTTATTACATATTTCCTGAGCACAGGCACCATCTGGCAGCAACAGCATCATCAGAATAACCACGAACGAGAGCCATGTGGCCCGTGTTCCTGAGAGGCCATGCAGCACTCTGCGCATGTCCGAAAACTGGAAAAGGAAGTTGAACATAGTCTTGAAAAAAGAATCGAGCCGAATGAAGATTCCCTTGACTCCCGGCATCATCCCGACCGTGAAACCAGGAGAACTATCCTCGCATCGCTCAGACCATCGCGTGTTGGCTTCATTGGTCAGCGGAAAGGCACCATGGGTTGCACTACCCTGAATCTCGAACGCGCTCTTGCGAAATATTCCCAAATGCCGAATTGCAATCATTCGGATTGAATAACTCTCACCATCTCTGATTGGTTGCGCCGTGGCGATGAAATCAACGGCATTATCCAGCATCCAATAGCGCATCTGCGTAGGGACATCCGGAAAGTGAACAAGGATTCACACAGAGGGTTGGCACTTACACAAGAACATGAAATTACGTGAGTTCCAGATGCAAAGTGCTTTGAATCCTAAATCAGAATTGAATACGCTGTGAGCACACAAGACGCCCTCGATTGAAGGCTTGTTTTTTTTGCACCTGTCACTTGTGATGGCATGACGCAATCACAATTCACGTAAACAAACCCGGATTACCTCACCAGCGTTACATAGCCCGACAGAGCCTCGCCCGACTGGGTGCCACGCGGCTCAATCTGCCAATAGTATGTTCCCTCTGCAGCGTCGTCGCCGTTCCAACCGGATGCAATATCATCGGTGCTGAAGACTTGAGCGCCCCACCGGTTCCAGATAATCATGGTCCAGTCACCAGGGAAAAGTTCAAACGGCCTGAAACGTGCATTATCCCCGTCGCCATTCGGTGTAAACACATTGGGCATGGTGGGAGTGCCTGCGGCCACAACTGTGACAAACCCCACTATGGTGCGCGTGCAGCCTTCTGCAACAGTGATCACCAGTTCAACCGGATAGAGGCCGGGAATCGGAGGGAAATTGACCACTGGATTTTCCTCCGTGGAAGAGCCTGGAGGCACATCGCCAAAATCCCACAGCCAATCAGTTATATTGGCTGAACTCGCCGGAAAGAAAGTAACTTCTGTATTGTCGACTGAAGCCGGCTCCGGAGATGAGGTAAAACCTGCCTCCAGAATTCCCTGCACTTCGATCAGGTTTGTATATGTAGTATCTCCCGCGCACCCATCCTCATCGATGATCATGAGCGTGACGTCGAATGTGCCCTCACTGGTGTAGGTGTGTTCTGTGTTGCATTCATCTCCATCAGCGCCATCCCCAAACATCCAGGAGCATGTCACACCTTCTGCATCTTCATGACTGAACTCCACCGTGAGTGGAGCGCAGCCGGATGATGGTTCAATCGTGAGTTCGGGTATTTCGGCCTGTGGCAATTCTATATTCACCCCAGTCGTAATGCACGAGCCATCACCCAGTGAAACCACCACCTGATAGAACCCGGGCTGCAGATTGAGATCACTGAAGGCCAGCGTGCTGTCCGTCTCCCCCTGGATGGCGATACCTGCGGCGTACCATTGATAGCCCTCGATATCATCATCAGTTGGATTGGCTTCCAGTGTAAGGTTATCGAGGCAGAGACTTCCCTCCTCAACGATGCTTGAGAAACTGGCTGTAGTATTCAGGACCAGATCATCCACCCAGAAATATGGAAAAACGACATTGCCACCCGGATTAAGAATGAAATCATCAGGCATATCACATGGCCCTCCGATCATAATAGCCTCGATATCCGTGGCCGGAGTAAACTGAATGGTCACGGTTTGCCAGGTAGCATCTGCAGTGTAGGAGACGGACCCCAATTCCGTCCATGAATCCAGCACCACAGGGCATGGTGAAGAAAAAGCGATATCACTCTCGATGATTACAGGCCACTGCGGGCATGATGCGCTGCCAAAAATGGTGATGTCCAGCGGACCATAGAATACACCGGCACCTGTGGCGCCATCCCAGGATGCTCCGGCCAGTTCCATCTGGAGAGTATATTCCACTCCTGCAAGCATTGGCGACAATAAACATCCCCCGATGTACTCGAGATACGCAACTGTATCTTGTGTACCCAGATCATCAATTACCTCGATGGATTCGCAAGCAATAAAACCGGCGACACCATCGCCATCAGGTGCAGGCATCGGAATTTCCGGAATCCAAAAACCTCCTTCCACATTGAGAAAATAATCACTCGTGCCCACGGTGGCCTGCTCCCATGTCACGGCACAATCAAGCATTCCAGGCATGAGGGGCACGCAGTCATAGTCTTCAAACGATGGATTCGGAATCAACGAAGTGACATCGTTGCTGACATTGCACAGGCAATCCGCGGTGTCATTCAGGTCGATGAGCGCATCGCCGTCATCATCCACACCATTGTCGCAGATTTCCTGCGCATTGATCATACCGCAGAAGAACACCAGCAGGGCCACCATCATTGAGCGAAATAGCCCAACAGCCCGCTGAGAGGATGAGGATTCAGCAAAAATCATCAGTACGCGCAAATCGAGATTTCGCGATAAATAAAACGTGTTGGTATTCATCATCTGGTTTAGAGGTCTAACATCGGTCCGATGTCCGGTCGCATACAGAGAAGCATAAAATTACCCTACTGTAACTTCCCACTCCCACGTGCAGTTTACCCAATGAAGGGGAAACGGTCAACGTATGAGAAGGATACTACCTTCGTATTGCAGCGTTTCTAATGAGTTCTGGGGTCGCGCCTCCACCCGGTATGCGTAGACCCCGTCAGGCAAGAAGTACTCGCCTCCCTGACGATTTCCGATCCAGGCCTCATGGGGATCCTCGCTGCTGAACACCTTCCCTCCCCACCGGTCGAAAATATCGATCTGAAACGAACTCTCGTCGAGCCCGGTGAACTCAACCTGAAGCACATCATTCACACCGTCCCCATCAGGAGTAAAGGCATTGGGGATATAGATACTGAAAAACTCAACGATCTGGACCAATGCTGTGGTGCTGTCAGCACATCCCGCCTCATTGGTCACCAGGAGTTGCGCAGGATAGAAGCCTCCAAGCGAAGGAAACGAGAACGATGTATTTTGAACGCTGCTTATTCCCAGCGCTCCTCCCTCACCAAACTGCCATTCCCAGGATACCGGATTGCCGGTGGTCGCATCTGAAAAGGTGATTTCCGGATTAAATGCATCAGCCGGCTGAGGACCAAAGGTGAATGCTGCTTCCGGGGCGGCGAATACTGTAATTGTGGACGACCCGGAAACTGATTCAGGGCAGTTATCGGGAAGGGCAACAGAAAGTGTTACTGTGTAGATACCCGCCTCTTCGTAGGTGTGGGATGTGGAAGGACACTCATCGCTCTCTTCTCCATCACCAAAATCCCAGGAACATATTCCTGCAGCGACGTCTCCTCCGGTAAACTGAACAGGAGATCCCACACAAACCTCATCCGGCTCAATGGTGAACGTCACTTCAGGGATTTCCAGAACTAAAATAAGTGTAGAATATACTGCAGTGAGGGAGCATCCCTCATTACTCACTACGGTGAGCGTCACATCATAGAAACCCGGTTCGGTGTAAGTGAATGACGGATTGGGGTCATCGCTTGTGGCGCCATCTACGCCAAACTCCCATGTTTGTGACGCCAGTTCAGCAGGATCTGATTGAACAGCGAAGTTCACGGTGAGTGGTGCGCAGCCCTGACCCGGATCCAAAGTAAGTGCCGGCTGAACAAAATCCGGTTCTTCAACAGAGATTTCAGCCTGCGAGCAAGTGCCGTCTGGATTTTCTGAAATGACCTGATACAATCCGGCAGGAAGATTCAATTGCGAATACTCCAGTGAAGCAGCTGTTTGTCCGGGCAGGGCAAGACCTTCGGCATACCACTGATACGCATCCCCTTCGCCATTTCCAAAATCAGCAGTTAATATGAGATCATCTGTACAGATATTCCCCAAGCTACTGATCGAAGAGCCAAAGCTGGAGCTCGTGTTGAGTATTAAATTGTCCACCCAGAAGTAGGGATAAGGAGAGGAGACGAAAAAATCCACCAGAAAATCATCTGGAATATCACATGGACCGCCAATCATGATGGCTTGAACATCCGAAGTCGGGGTGAACTGAATAGTCACCGTTTGCCAGGTCGCATCAGCCGTATAGGAAACCTCGCCAAGCACTGTCCATGTATCCAACCCTATGGGGCAAGAAGTTTGAGGGGTATCTCCATCGAATACCAGCGGCCAATCAGGACATGCGCTGCTACCGTAAAGGGTAATATCCAATGGGCCATAATACACACCATTGGAGTTCAACCCATCCCAGGACGAGCCTACCACGTCCATCTGAAGGGTGTATTGCACACCGGCAAGCATCGGAGACAACAGACAACCGCCCAGAAACTCCAGGTACGGAATGGTATCCTCTCCACCAAATCCAGTGGGTTGCACGCTCTTGAAAACGAAAAAGCCTGCCACGCCATTGCCGTCCGGAACGGGAAGAGGAATAGCTGGATCCCACAAGCCGCCCTCCACATTCAGGAAGTAGTCGGTAGTGGCCGCAGTGGCTTGCTCCCAGCCGTTTGCACAACTTAACTGCGACGGAAATGTGGGAATGCAGTTATTTTCTTCAAATGAAGGATTGGGGATCAATGAGGCAACTGTGCTTTCCTGACCGCAAGCACAGTCCAAGATATCATTGATGTCCACAAGTCCATCTCCATCATCGTCGATGCCGTTATTACAGATTTCCTGAAGCTGCGCCCTTGCTACGTTGGAAGAGAGCGTTGCGCTTAGTGTAAGCACGCAGCAGACAATGGCCGTCCTGAACGCGGAAAACCATGGACCAGGACCAAAAGATCCTGAAGTAGTGGAATGTATGTAGAACATAGTAGTAATGACGGGCTCACAGAAGCTGCCTGCACCGATCCAGTGAGGAGGGATAGGCACATCAGCACTTCTTCAAATCCACCTCACGCTTGCGCTTATTGCATAATCAACAGCACACATCAACCATCTCTTTGCTCGCTTTCACTTTCCTGACAAGCTCCGGTTTGTTTCGTAAACCATGTCATATCCTTCACACAAAACCTTAGACACTTCACAAACCAATATGTTCACAAGGCACAAGAATAAAATGAATGAGGTGCGAGCACTTTCGTTTGGTGTGTCAAGTACACCATGTTTCGCGTAGCCGACAGCGCGACATTGAACACACTCACCCATTCATCCAGCCATGCCTTCCTGTGATCGGATGAGCATATCCAGACACAACTCTGCCATAACCGGACAGGTGATGTTTTCTCCGCAATCACCTCTTACTCCGCTTCCACCAGAAGCTTTCTTACAGCAGTGCGCGGGCCATCACTGATTCTCACGTAATACAGACCGTTCGCAAGTCCTGAAACATCAAAGGACCTGTGATATGGGTCGAGGTTGGTACTGAGCATCAGCTGTCCCATGTGATCGAATACCTCAGTAGTGAGCTCGCTGCCGCCTGACCACGTGACCTGCACAAGCAGTGAGGCCGGATTGGGCATCATCAGAATATCGTTTTCCCACGTGCGATCATGCGTGCTTAGCGACGGGTCGCCAACTTCCCTCACGGGTTTGGATGACCAGGGGCAAAACTGACCTACAACCTGAATCCAGTATAGCGTGTCCGCATCAACATCCGAGTACGGACACCCATCACACAGTTCGATGGCCAGCTCCACGAGGTTCCACTGATCGGGAATAAAATGCCACAGGAACAAGTGGTCGGCATTGTGGTTATGCCCGCCATGTCCGGGCGCTATGGCACCACTGATGAACTTCCTCAACTCCATTGGTCTGGCCAGATTGGCCAGCACAGTATCAATCAGCACCGGATTGCTGGTCGCAGCGATGAACGAGGTATCCTGCCAGTTGTCATGCCCGCAGACGGTAGTGAACTCAAAGAAGCGGGTTTGCGCGTGGCACATGATTCCGATGATCATGGCCGGCATGAGGATAGAATAGTTTTTCAACATCTCATTTATGCAAGTAAGAAAGTTAACCACTGCAATCATCGCGCTCCCTACCTCAACAGCGTGATATGCCCCTCCTGCTTACCGCCTGTGAGGTCGTTGCCGCCAAGGTCCACTGCACGGAGCGTATAGTAATAAGTCCCTTCCGGGACAGTGCTGCCGTTAAACTCACCGTGCCAGCGCTCAGCGGGATCCTTGCTCTCAAAGAGCAGACTGCCGTTGCGGTTGTAGATGCGTAACTCAAAGTCCCGAATCCCTCCGGCCACCACCTCAAAGGTGTCATTATCGCCATCCCTGTTGGGCGTAAATACATTGGGCACGATCAGAAAACTGCAGTCGCTGATAATCTCCACCTGATCACTGGCGCTGCACGGACCATTCACAGCAGTCAGGGTGTAGGTTATTCCGGCGGGCGGATTGGCGGTGGGCTGAAGTACTCCTGGATCACTGAGGAAATCTGCGGGCGACCACGTAGCGGCACCGCCAGTCACCTGGCCCTGAAGTGTCACTCCAGCGCCGCAGTTATTGTACTGATCAGCTCCGGCTGATACTACAGGCACTGCCGTGAAGGTGACTAAGGCCTCATCCTCGGCCGAGCAGCCATCAGCGCTCTCCACGATTACGGAATAGGTGTCCGACTGACTTACCTGGACTGCATTCTGACCGGACACACCGGTGGACCATTGCACCGACTGGAAACTGCCCGTTACGCTTAGTGTCACGGACTCTCCCTGACATGGGGTCTGGTCGGACACTGCAATGGTGGGATCCGGCAGCGAGGCCGAACTCACCTGCACCACGTTGGAAGGCGAAAGGCAGGGTGCAGGCAGAGTAACCACGGAATAGTTTCCCGACTGACTGGCTTGCCACTGCGGGGTGGACGAACTTGGGAGCGGAATACCATTGAGCAGCCACGCCGTGACGGGGAGGCTGGACTGCAGCAGCACCGTCTCACCCGGGCACAGAAACACAGGACCACCCGGAGTGATCACGGGCGTCAGGGATGGCAATTCCTCAACATCCACCACATCGGTGAACACGCAGCCCAGGGCGTCCAGCACTTGAACACTGTAGCTGCCCGACTGTGCAGCAAGTGTGATCGGATCGTCAGAAATGAATTGCCCGTTGAATGCCCATTGAAGTGATCCCCACTCGCCTGTAGCGCCCAGAAGAAGCGCTTCACCCTCACAGAAAGTGAAGGTGCCATCCACTGTAACAATCTGCACAGGCGAGGAATTGCCGATGGCCACATCCACCGACAGCGCGGTGACGCAGCCCGTGGCATTCGTAACTATGACCTCATACTCGCCGCTCTCAGAGGCCTCAAGTACAGGTCCATTGGACCCTGCTATCGCACCACCATTATAAAACCAGCTGATCTCATGAGCGGGATCGGTGGTGATGCCAAGCTGAACCGGTGTCCCGTTGCACGATACTTCAGAAGGATCACTCAGCAACACCACTTCGGGGGAGGCATCGGTTTGCAATACAAAAGGCTCAGACTGAGCAGTACAGCCCTGCACATCGACCTGGACCTGATAGCTTCCGGCGCTGGTGATGACAGCAGTACCGCCTTCGATGAAGTTGGCAGGCAGACCATTAATAAGGAGCAGGTAACTATCGAAACCCGTGGTAGCCTGAAGCTGGATGCTTTCGTCTTCGCAGATCACCTCACCGCCGGCTGGCGTCCACGAGACCTGAGGCTGAGGCACGAAGGTGACAACGACCTCCTGTGAAAACCCGGAACAGCTGCCATTGGCGACCTCCAGACTATAGACCCCTGATTCGACAGCCTGCCAGGAGGAGGCCATGGCTCCGGGAATGGGCTCGCCGTTGAAGTACCACGCATAGCTCTCGTAGCTATCGGGTGCGCTGAGCAGAACGGGATCCGTGCCGCACACCTGCACCGGACCGGACGGCGAAATCACCGGCGGAGCGAGTTCACCGGCAAAAACTTCCACAGGATCAGAGAGAGCAGAGCAGTTCACACCATTGAGCTGAATCTGATAGGAACCCGCCTCGCTCACATCGAGGGTGATGGTATTCGCTCCGGGAATGGGTTCGCCGTTGACGTACCATTGCAGGTTACCGGAAATGTTGCTCGAGATGACCTCTGTTTCGCCGTTGCATAGCTCCACCGGTCCGCTGGGACTGATAACCGGTACAGCGAGGTCTTCCACGCTGATGAATGCATTGACCGATACGGATGCTGGTCCGCAAGCGCTGGCCACCGTGAGACTCACGGCGAAGTCACCCGGGCTGTTGTAGCATACAGAGCCAGGAGCAGCTTGGAAGGATTCAAACGTATTGCTGCCGGGAAACTGCCAGACATAGGCACCCGGATTTCCCGTGCCTGTGTAGCTGAAATCAATGCATTCGCCTGGGCACAGAGTATTGGAGCTGGCAGAGAAGGCGGGTACAGCGGGCACTCCATTAGAAGCACCCATGGTGACCGAGCCTCCGCAGCGCTCAGTCCACTGCACAGCGCCATCGCACACACGGGCCAGCGTACAGCCGTTGCCACCGCCTCCGGGAAGCACCTCAAAACCGATACCTGGCGCGTTGAACGTAGTGCTCACAGGAGCACAGCCAAACAGGTTAGGCGAGTTCACAGTAGCGGGAAACTGTCCGGCACCCCAATAAACAGCATCCTGAAGTATGCCGGAACCGCTGAAGAGCATCACCTGTTCGCTGGAGTTGGTGAAGGTGCCAATCAGACTGCCAGAGGTGCATCCGCAGGTGGACAGGTTCAGATTTACCACGGGACCTGAGTTGGCGCTTCCCACCACGAAGAATGCACCGGGCTGAATGATGGTGCCTTGAGGAAAGGTAATCGTGAAGTCACCATCTCCGAGTACCCAGCAGCTCATATCCACTGCCACAGTGCATGGGTTAAATATCTCCAGCCACTCCTCGGTGGCAGGATTGCATGCGCCGTCGCAGGCGCCCGGGCCGTTGATCAGAATCTCGTTGATGACCGGGGCGCACTGGCCCTGCGCCAAGGACGTTACGACCAGAAGACTGGTGAACAGCAGAAAGGAATGAACATACAACTTCACACCTGGCAGAATTGGAATGCGAAGCTAATTCCGCTTACCCCTGCGTACGTCAACAGAATGTAAACAAGAGGAAAGGTCGGTCCGGGCACAAACCGATTGCGCCCGGGCCTGACCTGTGTGGATTACTCCACGTGAACTTCCTGCTCAGCCATGCGTGTGAGTCCGCCGGAATCGGTGGCCTCCACATGGATGTGGTAGTGGCCCGCGAGCGGAAATGCCACGGCGATTCCGTCAGCCGTGAAGGTTGCGGCGCCTGCGGCATCGTATTCCTGCTCAAAGAGAACGGTACCACCTTCTGATTCGACTTCGATATGAATGATGCCGAGGCCTTCTTCGTCGGAGGCCGTGACGGAAATACCCACTTCACCCCCAGGTGTAATCTCCACATACTCGCCAACGGCGGCAGGATTGGTGGTGATGGTGACCACAGGGAGATCTGGGTTTTCGACGTGCAAGGTGGTTACATACTCTTCGGCTTCGTTGCCTTCCCGATCGATGAGCAGTACTTCGAGGTGCCAATAGCCGGCGACATCGAGTGGTACGGTGAAGTTGACCGAGCGCTCTGCCGAGGTTCCATCGAGGTTGATGATGCGGGAATCCACCCATACACCGGTGTTCGGACCGGACGGCTCGGAGCTTCCTCCACCTTCGTGTGTATGGCCATCATCGGCGGCATGGATTTCCAGCTTTACCTGATTCAACTCTTCATTATCGGTAAGACTAACCGAAACAGCTACGGTTTGTCCGGCCTCGAGATCATGCTCAGGTGCCTCGGTACCATTGATGCGTACATACTGGATTACGGGATCGGTGTCGTCTTCCTTGTTGGAGCATGACGAGAGAACAGCGACGGTGGCTGCCAGGAAAAAAAGATGTTTCATAATTTAAATGGTGTTTGAATGATTTCGAAAGGAATGCGCACAACCAGACTCACGTTGCTGCCTTGTTCGGGCAGGTTGATTTGTCTGTAAATGCTTAGGTGGTTCATGTAACGTGTATTCAGGACATTGGACCACACGAACCGGATGTCCATGACCTGCCTGCCCAGCCGGATGTCGGCGCCCGCCTGGCAAGATGTGAGAATGAAACCTGGGGTGGCGTTCTCATTGCGGTCAGTGCGCCACTGGTCGGCCATGCCAGTGATACGCACTCCGAGATAAGAGCGCCGGACACGGGCGGATGCTTCGCTGCCTTTCCACTCATATTCGGCATAAGCCTGTGTGCGAAAGGGAGGGCTGAACGGCAGAGCCAGTCCGGTTTCCAGGTTGTATGTAAAAACATAGTCCATCGCCAGTTCGAGATGGAGAGCATCAGCCGGATGCCATTCGGCCTGAAGCTCACCTCCTGTAAACAGCGCATCATGCTGCGTGTACCGGTAGAGTTGCCCACCGCCCTGAAGCGTGGAGAACGAGGCCGAAGGCCGCAGGTAGATATAGCCGCTGAAGAAGCTGGCAAAGGGCGACCATTGCACGAGCCAGTTGCTCCTTTCCCATACCACGGCAGCGTCCAGTTGATAGCCGTGTTCAGGACGCAGGGATCCATCGCCCTGCTCGTGGCGGAAGGTGCCGTGGTGCACGCCGTTGATGGATCGCTCTGCGGCATTGGGAGGCCGGAATGACTTGCCCGCATTCCACTTGATGACCCATGCTTCTGCAGGTGAATGACTCCAGCCAAGGCCACCCGAGAATGCGCCGAAGCGCTGATCGGTGCGCGGAATGCGAAGGTCATATCCAGCCAGAACCTCGCCGGGATTCCAAATGGCTGCGGAGTCGGCCTCACTCCGGTAATGTCCGGCATCATAGCGAATACCTCCGCTCCACGTGGTGCCTTTCCGTGGCCGGTATTCCGTGGTGAGGAATACTCCAGCCATCCACTGCAGATAAGCAGGCAGCAGCAGTTCATATCCCTCGCGGCTGTGATCCATGACCTGCACTGAGGCGCCGGGCATCCACTTCCAGGAGCCATCAGCATGAGCATGCCACCGGACGGTAGCCTGAGCTGTTCGGTTTTGCAGCGCGTAGGCCAGGTCTGTATCAGGCAGCGGCCCGTAGCCCTCCCGGCGCGGACGAATTCGCTCAGCGCGAATGTTCTGCTGCACGCCAACGTCGGCCTGAAGCCAGCCTCTGCGACGAAGCCACACCGCATTGACCGCCGACTTGATATGGCTGATGGAGAAGCGGGGTAAGCCGACGTTCCGCGGATCGCCATCATCCGACACCGAGGCGGCGGTGGGTACACCGACAATGCCCGGAAAGAGACCGGCCTCCTGACTGAACACGGAGGTAGTCCACTTCACACTGCCGCGTTGTCCGGCGTGACCGAGCGTAAGTGCACCGTGCATTTCTCTTCCTGCTGTATTGCGCAATCTGCGACCCTCTATAGGAAGGCCCCTGCGCAGGTAGATGAACGAGTCGGCAGGCACACGGTAATCTCCGTATTCCTGAATGGTGAAGCGCGCGCGGAAAAATGAACCCTTCCGGTTGCCCTCGGTCATCACGGAAGTACCCCACAATCCATTCGCACTCCTGAAAAAGGTGTGAACGGTGCCGCGCAGTCCGGGTTCAGGTACGGAAGGCGGCAAGATATGGAGCACCCCACCCATGGCATCCGGTCCGAACGTAAGGGTGCCGGGCCCCCGGATCACTTCCATGCGTTCCACCTGCCACGGGTCCAGCTCGAGTCCGTGGTCACTTCCCCATTGCTGCCCTTCCTGCTTCATACCGAGGTCCTGCACAAGGATGCGGTTGCCGCTGAATCCGCGGATGACCGGACGCGCCATGGATACGCCGGTCTGGATTACCTGCACACCCGCAAGGTGCGTGAGTGATTGTGCGAGTGTCACCTCACGCATGCGGTCGAGGTCATCCGATCCGATGGTGGCCATGCTCAGCGGCTGATCGCGGTCACCTGATCGCGAAAGCGAATGCTCCACCAGTACCTGTCTCAGCTCGATACAGGTAGGCATCATACGCACGTCGGACAGGCCGGTGGTGTCAGCGGGCAGGTTCACGTAAAAGGCATCAGCCCGATAGCCGATGCGCTCCACATGGAGGTGGTGCCGACCGGCCGCGAGGCCTGAAAGGACAAACCGGCCCAGGCTGTCGGACAGAGTGCCCGCTTCCGTCTCATGAACGAAAAGACGCACATCACTGAGCGGCAAGCCGGTTTCTCCATCGACCACACGACCCTTCAGGGTATGTACAGGGGGCTGAGCGAAGGCAGGCGCAAAAGCGCATACCATGCACAACACCAGAAATCGTGTCATGGAAGAACAAAAAAAGTGGAATGGAAACAGGGGTACAGATACCACCTGGCAGGAGTGGGTATCCGGATGATCAGCCCACTGTTGGCGGGCCCCGCGGGTCCGCATTGTGAGCAGGCGCAATGCCCATGGGCGATGCATAATGTGTATGAATCAACCAGGATTCCGGCCGATTGAAGGGACTCCAGGTCAGTGGAGACTCCGCCACAAACCAGGCCACGGCCCATTTACACAATTCGCAATCACCATGACCGCGATCTCTCTCTTCCTCTCCGTGAGAGTGGTGATAATGATCGTGGGCACGCGCATGGTGGTGATCATGTCCATGCCATGCATGCTCCCAGCGAAGCCCCCACGTGCCCGCAAGAAGCAGGGCCGCTGAGAGCGACAGGATGCGCAGATGCCGGATCAGGGGTTGGATCATCACGGCGGCAAAAGTAAATCAAGGAGACACCAGACACGGCGTGTTTGCACTTGTTATTTAGATCCGACTGCGCTCCAACATCCGGAATTAACTTCGGACCATGAAAAAACTCTTCATCGCCTGCATGGCCCTGAGCATGGCCGGAGCTGCCGAAGCACAGCAAAGCCTCACACTGGAAGAAGCCGTGCTCGGACAGTCGCGCAAGTTTGCTCCCGAGCGGATGAATCAGCTCGCCTGGCTTCCCGAAACGGACTCATACGTATTTGTCCGGTACGACACCCTGCGCATAGGCACCATCAAAGGCAAAGAGCTGAAGAGCATCTCGCGCACGGAGCTCGATGCCATGGCAGATCTGAAAGACGGGCTGAAGGTATTTCCGTCCTTATCGTGGGTCACGGGAACTCGGTGCACCTTCCTCCACGAGTCGGTATATTACGTGACCGATCTCAAGGAGCGGCGCACCATCCATCGCACACCTATCCCTGAAGGAGCGGAAAACCCCGACTTTCACGCGGCATCTGGCCGACTGGCTTATACCCGGGGAGGCGACCTGTTCATTCAGGATGGCTCGCGACAACTGCGTGTAACGACCAATCCGGAAGGTGTAGTAAGTGGCCAGAGCATCGCGCGCAACGAGTATGGCATCAGCAGCGGCACCTTCTGGAATGCCGCTGGCGATGCGCTGGCATTCTATGAAAAAGACGAGCGCAACGTTTCATTCTATCCTCTCACTGATTACACCCAGGTGCCCGCAGCCGTGAGACAGATCCGCTATCCGATGTCCGGAAGCAGCAGTGAGATTCCTGCAGCTGGCGTTTACCGCATTTCCGATGGCCGTGTTGTATACCTCGATCTCTTTCGCGGAGCACCGGCCCATGATCAGTACTATGTAACCAACCTGACCTGGAGTCCCGATGGCAAGTCCATCTACCTGGTATGGCTTAACCGGTCCACGACACGCCTCTGGCTGCAGCAGTTTGATGCCGCTACAGGCGGCTATGTGCGCACCGTGCTCACGGAGGATGACGACCGCTGGCTCGAGCCCCAGCAGCCCGTAGCGTTTGTGCCGGGGAGCAACCTGCTGGCATGGCGAACCTGGAAAGACGGATTCCATAACTATTACTTCTACACCGCAGAAGGCAAATTTGCAGGCCGCACAAATGCATCTTTTGAGCTCGGAAGCATCCTCGGTTTCAGCAACAACGGAAAAACGATGTATGTGGAGGGACACGGTCCCAATCCTACCGAGCTGCACGCCTATGCAGTATCCATTCCTGAAATGACGCTCACCCGACTAACCCTTTCTGCCGGCACACACAGTGTGCAGGTATCGGAGAGTGGATACCTGCTGGACAGCTGGTCGTCACTCACCACTCCGCATCGGGTGGAGCTGAGCCGTGCCGGCAAGACCGTGCGCATCCTCCACGATGCAGAAGATAAGCTCCGCAGCTACCTCACCGGCACCACAGAGATCGTCACGATCATGTCAGCCGACAGCATACCGCTTTATGGACGGATTATCAAGCCCACCGGATTCAGTCCGCAAAAGACCTATCCCGTACTGGTGTATGTATATAATGGTCCGCATGTGCAGCTTGTCACCAACTCCTGGCTCGGCGGCGCGTCCCTTTGGATGAATTACTTTGCTGAGATGGGCTATATCGTATTCACGATTGATGGACGCGGGTCGGCCCATCGAGGAAAGGCCTTTGAGCAAGTCATCCACAGGCAGCTCGGTACACCGGAGATTGACGATCAGATAGCCGGCGTGCAGTGGCTGCTCGCTCAGCCGTGGGTAGATCGCGGGCGCATAGGAATTCACGGCTGGAGCTACGGCGGCTACATGACCACAGGGCTCATGTTGCGCAAGCCCGGGCTATTCAAGGTAGGTGTAGCCGGAGGGCCCGTGATGGACTGGAACCTTTACGAAGTCATGTATACAGAGCGATATATGGACACTCCGACCGAAAATCCGGAAGGATACGCGGCTGCGAGCCTCGCGCAGTATGCAGGTAACCTGCAGGGCAAGCTCATGCTCGTGCACGGCACGGATGATGACGTGGTGGTCATGCAGCACACAATGAACTTCCTGAAAGAATGTGTATCCAAACAAGTTCAGGTGGATTTCTTCGCCTATCCTGGCCATGCGCACAATGTGCGGGGTAAGGATCGTGTACACCTGATGAAGAAGGTACTCGACTACCTCATGATGAACCTGTAGCCCTGCTTCCGGACCTTTCAACCTTTGCCTATCGTGCCGTCTATCCTGTTTCTGTGCATGCATCGGCCCGACCGGTCGCCCGGTCAGCGTTACCGATTTGAGCAATACCTCGGCGACTTGCGCGCAGCAGGTGTGCACTGCGATGTATCGTGGCTCCTTTCTGAGGATGATGACCGGTGCTTCTACAGCAGAGGCCACATCTTACGTAAGGCCGGCATCGTGGTGCGCAGCTATATCAGAAGGTGGGAAGAATTACGCAAAATAGGTAACTATGATACCGTGTTCATTTTCCGCGAGGCCCTCATGACCGGCAGCACTTTTGTGGAGCGCGGCATAGCCCGCAGCCGTGCCCGTATGATTCTTGACTTCGATGATGCCATCTGGCTTCCCCAAACCAGTCGCAACAACCGGTTCTTTCGCTTCCTCAAGCGGCCCTCCAAGCTGGGCGAACTGGCTGCCATGTCGGACCTCGTAATCGCAGGCAATGAATATCTCGCCGCATACGCCCGCAGGTACCAACAGAACACTGTAGTGATCCCCACCACCATTGACTTCAGTGTTTACCACACCCCCGTAAGCTCCTACGAACGCACTCCCGTGGTGATAGGCTGGACGGGCAGCATTACCACTATTCCCCATTTCCGGTTGGCTGAATCCGCGCTGCTGCGCATTCGAGAGCGCTACGGCAGTCGCGTTCGGTTCAAGGTCATAGGTGATTCCGGTTACACCCATCCAGAGATAGGTATCAGCGGCATCAGTTGGACAGCCGCTTGCGAAGTGCAGGAATTGCAGGAACTCGACATCGGCATTATGCCCCTTCCCGATGATGCATGGGCTCGCGGGAAGTGCGCTTGCAAGGGGCTGCAGTACATGGCACTTGGCATACCCACCGTGCTCTCTGCCTTGGGCATGAATACCGAAGTTGTGCAGCATGGAGAAAACGGACTTCTCGCCACTACCGAAGACGAATGGTACGAAGCCCTTTGTGCCCTCATCGAATCACCGGAGCTGCGCAGCCGTCTCGGACGAGCCGGGCGCGCGACGGTGGAACAGCGCTATAGCAGGCAGGCCTGGTCCAGCACATTCGTGCGGCTCGTTTCAGGGGAGTAGCACCAGCGTGACGCGGCGTGGACATGATCCCCGACTATCTTCGCCACATGGAAACAACGAGCAACCTGCGCCGTGTGGCATTGCATGATATTCACGTGGCCCTCGGAGCGAAAATGGTACCCTTCGCCGGCTTTGAGATGCCGGTCCAGTATAAGGGACTGATGGAAGAGCACCACTGCGTGCGCAATCATGCAGGTGTATTTGACGTGAGCCATATGGGCGAATTCAGGATTCGAGGTGAGCGGGCGCTCGATCTTTTGCAGCAGGTCACCAGTAATGATGTTTCCAAACTGTTCGACGGCAAGGTGCAGTACAGCTGTCTGCCCAATGAAACAGGCGGCATCGTGGATGACCTGCTCGTGTATCGCATCTCGGCCACCGAGTATTACCTCGTGGTGAATGCTTCCAACATCCGCAAAGACTGGGAATGGATTTCGCGCTTCAATGCCTCTTATGGCTGTGAAATGACCGATGAATCAGACAGCACCTCGCTCCTCGCCGTGCAGGGGCCGGATGCTATCCAGGTATTGCAGAAACTGACGGATATGGACCTTGCCTCGATGGAATACTACAGCTTTCGCATCGGCACTCTGGGCGGGCATGACAACGTGCTCATATCTGCCACAGGCTACACCGGTGCGGGTGGTTTCGAAGTATATGTACCCAATGCATTGGCGGAAGACATCTGGAAGAAGATCTTCACTGCTGGCGCATCCCATGGCATCCAACCCATCGGACTTGGTGCGCGCGATACCCTTCGCATGGAAATGGGCTTTTGTTTGTATGGAAATGACATTGACGACACTACTTCGCCGATTGAGGCAGGCCTCGGATGGATCACCCGGTTCACCAAAGACTTCACCAACTCAGCATTCCTGAAAGCCCAGAAAGAAGCTGGAGTAAGCCGCAAGCTGGTGGGATTTGAGATGGTGGACAAAGGCATTCCGCGCCATGGATATGACATTGTGGATGCCCAGGGAACCGGCATTGGAGTGGTTACCAGCGGCACCCAAAGCCCCACTCTCGGCAAGGCCATCGGCATGGGCTATGTACCCACTGCGCTCGCTAACCCGGGCACGGAGCTGCTGGTGAGCATCAGGGGCAAGGCCCTGCGCGCCACTGTTACGAAGATTCCCTTCATCAGCCGCTGAGGCGTGCTGTTCATTGCATCGGCCTGTCGCGGCCTTGTCCTATATTCGCTCCATGACCTATTCTGCTGCAGACCGCAGTCTGGTGGAGGTGTGCTACACACCGGGCCAATACGCCTTGTATAAGGAGAATTTCGATATCGTTGTCGTCATTGATGTATTGCGGGCCACAAGTGCCATCACCACGGCGCTGCACCATGGAGTCAAGGAAATCATTCCCGTCAGCTCAGTAGAAGAAGCTCGGGCTTACAAGGCCCAAGGCTATATCGCCGGCGCAGAGCGCGATGGTCAGGTCGTTGAAGGATTTGACTTCGGCAATTCGCCCTATGCCTATATGGAACCCCATATGCAAGGCAAGACGGTGGTGCTCACCACCACCAATGGCACCAAGGCCATCCAGATGGCCTCTGACCGCGGAACGGTGGTGATCGGCTGCCTGAACAATCTGGACTATCTGTGCCGCTGGTTGATAGAACAGCAGCGCAACACCCTGATTCTGGCCTCCGGGTGGAAGGATAAAGTCAACCTCGAGGATACCATCTGTGCGGGGGCCATTGCCGATACTCTGCTTGAGACGCGCCGCTTCCGCACCGATGAAGACAGCACCGTAGCGGCCAAATTCATTTACCGCTCAGCACGCGAGCACCTCTGGAGTTTTCTCCGGGCGAGCTCACACCGCCGACGGCTGATCAAGCTCAATATCCAGCGCGATGTGAAGTATTGCCTTACGCTGAATACGGTGCCATGCATACCCGTGCTTCGACATGGAGTGCTGGTCAAAATGGACTACACCCCATCCGATTCCCCTTTGCGGGCGACGCGCCATGAAGTCCGGTAAACGAATCTCTTTCCATCAGTACATACCCGCACAACTCAGGGCGTTCATGCTTGCTGTGGTAGCCTGCATAGCGGCCATTCCCGGTCCACCGCACGGAGCCTGTCCCGACTGGGGTTTCTTCGGCCACAAGCGGATCAACGAGCTGGCCGTCTACACCCTGCCCGAAGACATGTTTGGATTCTACAAGGCACACATTCATTTTCTGATTGAGCACTCCGTAGATCCCGACAAGCGCCGCTATGGTATTAAGGGAGAAGCCGAATGCCATTACATTGATATGGACAACTATTGCAAGGAGCCTGGCTGTGATCCGTTCGAGCAGGTCCCCGAGTACTGGTCCGATGCCGTGGCCCGCTATACGGAAGATACACTCCGCAAGCACGGCATTGTACCCTGGCATGTCAACCTGATGCTCTTCCGGCTTACCGAGGCCTTCCGCAAGGAAGATGTAACGCGCATCCTCCGTCTCTCTGCAGAGATTGGCCACTACATATCCGATGCCCATGTGCCGCTGCATACCACCAGCAACTACAACGGTCAGAAAACCAACCAGCGCGGCATACACGGTTTCTGGGAAAGCCGGCTACCCGAACTCTACGAGCCCAATTACGACCTCTTCACGGGCAAGGCCAAGTATCTGGAGCATCCGCAGCGGTTCATATGGGACCGCGTGCGAGAGAGCTTTGCCGCCGTGGACACTGTGCTCAGCTTCGAAGCTGACCTCAGTTCGACTTTCCCGGATGACCAGAAATATGCCTATGAAGCCCGGGGCAATGTGGAGATGAAGGTCTACTCACGGGAATATTCACAGGCTTACAGCGCAATGCTCGACGGGCAGGTAGAGCGCCGCATGCGCACCGCAGTGGCCTCAATCGGCAGTTTCTGGTACACCGCATGGGTGAATGCCGGCCAGCCCGATCTCAATCGCTTTGTCACCAACGGACCATCAGAAGAAGAGCGCCGCATGATTCAGGAAGAACTGCAGGTCACTCCTGATCCGGAGGTGAAGGCCCGCGAGCACGACAACTGACTTTTTCTACAATACCGGGCCCACGGAAAATGTCTTTCCCTCCTCGGCCAGGATAGAATTGGAAAAATGGGGGATGGCCTCCTCGATGAACCGATCCGTGCTGTCGTAACGCGAGCTGAAATGTCCGAGCATGAGCTGTCCCACACCCGCCCTCGCAGCCATGCGCGCCGCCTGACCAGCTGTGGAATGGTAGGTCTCATGTGCCCGTGCAGATTCCTTCTCAAGAAATGTGGACTCATGGTACAATAGATCAGCTCCGCGAATGAACTCTGCCAGAGGTTCCCAGTAGGCGGTATCACTGCAGTAGGCATAGGCGCGGAGGGGCTGCGGAGGTGCGCAAGCCATTTCAGGTGTGATCACCGAGCCATCCGGACGCTCCACAGGATGCCCAGCCTTGAGTGAGATGATCTCCTCGGGGTGCAGCCGATAATGCGCCACCTCCGAAGTCAGCATATTGAGCGGTCTCGGCTTCTCACGAAACAAGTAACCCCACGTTGCAATCCGGTGACGCAGAGGAAAGGCATGAACCTCCAGCGTGCGATCCTCATGAATAAGCTGCTTAGAGCCGGGAACTAAAGCGTGGAACTCCAGCGGATACACCAGCCAGGTGTCAGAAAGTCGCAGATTCACTTCCACAAGTTCCTTCAGTTCGGGAGGCCCATAGAGGTGAATACCCGCGGTGCGGCCAAGGAGATGCATGGTGCTCAGCAAGCCGATCAGTCCGAGGTAATGATCGCCGTGCAGATGAGAAATAAAAATATGGTTGATGCGCTGGATCTTGATCTTCTGGCGGCGGAGCTGCACCTGCGTGCCTTCACCGCAATCCACGAGGAACAGCTTGTCATGTACATTGACCACCTGAGCCGAAGGATTGAACCGGCTCGTGGGCGTGGCGGCCCCGCATCCAAGTATGGTCACGTCAAAGATCATAGAATAAAAAACCGCCTCCCGGGGAGACGGTTCTTTGCTGGTCACAAATCAAACCGCTATCAATGCTGCACGAGCATTCGACGCGTGAACTTCTTTTCACCTGCAGAAACACAGTACAGATAAACTCCACTCTCGAGACCTGATGTATCCAGGCGGAAACTATTTGTTCCCTTCTTGCCCAGCATCTTACGCGAATACACCTGCGCGCCGACCAGGTTCACAACTGAAATCTCGACTTCAGCAGGAACAGCCAGATCATACTGGATCGTTGTCATATCTGAAGCAGGGTTCGGAGAGTTCTGGGCTACAAGCAGTGACTGGGGCGCTGTGGCTTCTACCACGGCAATGGTTCCGTTCACCACCAGCGTATATCCCTCAAACTCGTAGGGAATTGCCTGTGATCCGAAGAAATCAATAAAGCCGGTAACAGAAATCTTCACCGGAAAAGAACCGGCTACTGTGGGCGTACCGAAAATATCTCCGCAGTAAGCATTCCCCGGAAGGAATACGCAAGGATTGGGAGAATCACCATTGTTATTGCACTCCAGAAAGAGACCGATCGTGTTCAGGCTCACAAATGAATTACCATTATCCAGCAGCACATCTTCCAGACGGAGGCTGTCAATCATGACGAAGGCGGGAAGCGTTTCGTCAATATCAGCTGCCGAAGTGGGTGCCTTCACGTAAATCACATCGGAGTAGGGGACATTCAACACAGCCGATTCAAACTGCTCGCCCATTTGCGGATCCGGAGATACCCCGAAAGGAGCGCCATTCCAGTTATGCGCATTTGGATCGCACTGAGCGATTGCTGGGAGTCCAAGGGCTGAAAGGGCAAGGATGAGTATAGATTGTTTCATATGCTTGATTTCAAAGTTCGCGTTCTACTTCTTCCATGTAAATGAGATCCACGGCCTCGTTGAGGGTGGGAGTAATCTTAAGCACCGTTTCCAGCTTGGAAATCTCGACGAGCTTAAGCACTGCGTCCTGCAGACCGCACGCCACGAAAGTGCCATTCTGGTCGCGACACATCCTGTTCGCTACGAGGATGGCTGACAGGCCGGAAGAATCCACAAACCGGGTTTCGGAGAGGTCGAGGACCATATTCTTTTGTCCCGACTTGCTTTGCAGCACGATCTCGCTTTTCAATTCCGGAGCATGGATAGCATCCAGCTTATCCACCTTGGTGCGAATAACCACCACCTTGTCTTTGCTGGTATCGATATCAAACTTCATGTCTTCCGAATTTCAAGCAAAAGTAAGCAATTCAGGCTAAAGGGCGGGCTAGTCGGAGGCAATTGTTAACAGCGGAGGATGAGCATCGGACTCAAGCCTGCCTGTTGAGGTGCTGAGCCAGCAGGTAGATGGCAGCCATACGCACGGCCACGCCGTTTTCCACCTGATCGAGGATGATGCTGTGCGGACCGTCAGCCACTTCTGAAGTGATCTCCACTCCCCGATTGATCGGACCGGGGTGCATGATGAGAAGATCCTTACCCAGCCGGTTGAGCAGCGAAGCATCCAGACCAAACTGCATGGTGTATTCCCTGAGACTAGGGAAATAAGGCACTCCAGCGCCCTGGCGCTCCAACTGAATCCTGAGCATATTCGCCACATCAGCCCACCGAAGGGCTTCCTCCAGATTGTGGCTGACCTCCGCACCGAGTGACTTTATATGCTTAGGAATAAGCGCTTTAGGGCCGCAAACCATCACCTCCGCTCCAAGCTTTCGAAGGCAATGGATATTGGACAATGCTACACGACTGTGGAGGATATCGCCCACGATCACCACCTTTTTCCCTTTCACAGCCCCCAGGCGCTCCCGGATGGAATAGGCATCCAGAAGAGCCTGTGTCGGATGTTCATGGGTTCCATCCCCGGCGTTGATGATCGCGGCACCGATGTGGTCGGCCAGAAACAGGGCCGCACCGGGAGCGGGATGGCGCATCACCACCATGTCCACCTTCATAGCCAGAATATTGTTGACCGTGTCCACCAGAGTCTCTCCTTTCTTCACCGAAGAGGTAGATGCGGAAAAATTGACCACGTCGGCGCTGAGACGTTTTTCGGCGAGTTCAAAACTGAGCCTTGTCCGTGTCGAGTTTTCAAAAAACAAATTGGCCACCGTGATATCCCGGAGCGAAGGCACCTTTTTGATAGGCCTGCTCAATACCTCCTTGAACTCGTCGGCCTGGGAAAAAATGAGTTCAATATCCTCCCGGGTGATATCCCGTATCCCCAGAAGGTGCCGCGTACTGAGTTTTTTCTGCTTCATGCGCTCACTCATTGATCAGCATTACCTCGTCATTCTTATGGCCTTCCTTCTTCCATAATACCCGCACCTTCTGGTTATCGTAGCTGTCCACGCTCCGTCCCACATACATCGGCTCGATGGGCAATTCCCGGGTAAACCGGCGATCAATCAGCACCAGCAACTCCACACTGCGGGGACGGCCATATTCGAGCAGTCCTTCAAGTCCGGCCCGGATGGTGCGACCGGTGTACAGCACATCGTCCACCAGAATCACGCGCCGGTCCTCGAGCGAAAACGGAATCTCCGTGGGAAGGGCAATAAGTTGCTTATCCTGTCGCCTGAAGTCGTCGCGATAAAATGTGGGATCGAGGATACCGTATTGGATCGTGCATTCCGGACGAATGCGCCGGAGCTCATCCACCAGCCGGTCACTCAGGAACACTCCCCTCGGCTGAAGACCAATAATGACTGTGTCCCGGAAGTCATCATGATTTTCGATCAACTGGTAGCACAGCCGGTTCAGGATGAGTCCGAACAACGTGCGGTCGATCAGGGTGACTGGTTGCACGGGTCAAAGGTAAGCAATGCAGTGCGGCTCAGCAGGACAGAAGCGTGCTAACTTGCGCAGCGTGAATACGCCTGTGGGACCTGAGTTGCAGCCCGCCATTGACGCCCTCCGGGCGGGTGGACTATGCGCCATACCCACAGAAACGGTGTATGGACTGGCAGCCAATGCCCTCCTTCCCGATGCAGTGGTGCGGATCTTCGAGGTAAAACGCCGCCCTGCGTTTGATCCCCTTATCGTTCACGTGGGTGATACCGCCGCCGCGCAGCGGGTCACCACTTCCTGGACCGATGCAGCCCATGCTCTGGCTGCCCGCTTCTGGCCCGGGCCCCTCACGCTGGTTTTACCCCGCAGCGAAGCCATTCCCGATATCGTCACCAGCGGTCTCGCCACGGTAGGCGTCCGCGTACCGGCTCATCCTGTGACTCTTGAGCTCCTCCGGCAGCTCGACTTTCCTCTGGCCGCACCCAGTGCCAATCCGTTTGGCTACATCAGTCCCACCACCGCGCAGCACGTCACCGACCAACTCGACGGGATGATCGACTACATACTGGATGGTGGACCTTGTCAGGTGGGCATTGAATCCACGATCGTAGATTGCTCCGGTCCGGAAACTACTGTGCTCCGACTCGGGGGTTTGTCCCTTGAAGCCATCGAGCGCACCATAGGACAGGTCAGTGTGAATCTGCATAGCTCCAGCCGGCCCGGCGCACCGGGCATGCTCACAGCCCACTATGCGCCGTCCAAACCATTGCGACTTGTCCACTCATTAATCGAAGAGCGCTCATCTGAATGGCAACAGGGCCGCGTACTGGCGTGGCAGAACATACCCGAAGGTCTTTCCGGTGAAATACTCTCTCCCGCCGGCGACCTGCATGAGGCCGCCCGGGAACTCTTCACGCTGCTGCGACGCCTGGATTCCGGCGAGGGTTCCTTTCTGATTGCTGAGCAGGTGCCCGATACAGGATTGGGCAGGGCCATCAACGACCGCCTCAGGCGTGCTGCTGCCGGCTCAACTCCCTGATCCCTCAACGCACCACCTGAACGGATTGCTGATGCAGCACACGACCACTCACGCTGCGGACTCGCAACAGGTAGCTTCCTGTGGAAAGATCATTCAGGGAAAAGCTTTGACGGAACGCCTGGCTGGCTGAGAACTGGTGTACCCACACCTTACGGCCATCGAGGGCAAAGAGCTCCGCCACCATGCTCATTTGCCCGTCGGCCTGACCCGCAAGCGTGATCTCATCACTTGCGGGCACCGGATATACCGCCCACGCCGTGGCAAACTGCTCAAGATCAGGAACGGCCAGCGCAGGGTCACCTTTAGCAAAGGCATACTGCCCCTTGCGCAGTGTGGTCATCTCAAAGTTACCTGTACCCGAAAAGAGGTTACCGGCCGAGAGGTCATAGTCAGGGTAAATCGTCCAGGGATCCGCCGGAGTGGCCCGGTACACCAGCACCGCCTGCTCTTCCGTTACCCCGAATAGCCCGTAATCGAGATCCGTCTGCTCGGCTCCGTCGTAGTAAACCCGTCCCTCCAACTCAAGACCTTGAGGCCAAAGACCATCCACGATCCAATAGTGTGAGCCGGAAATTTCGAACACCCCCGGACCGAGCTGTTCGGGATCCGGCGCAGCCCAGATATGCTCAACGCGCACCAGCGCTGAGTCAGGCACCGCATTGTCGTAAACCCTGAAATCCACATAGGGCAATGTCGTGGGGAAATTCTCCTCCGGACGGATCACAAACTCATGGTCCATACGACCTTGATTGAGCCGGTTGTGCCGGTTGATCACCGCCATGACGGGCTCAAAAGGCACGTCGAGTGTGAGTGTGGTGAACTCATTGTCAGCCGTAACCAGATAATCCTGACTCTGCCAGCCGGCGCCGATCAGGGTGATATCCAGGGGCACGTTGCGGTGGAAGCTTTCGGTAGCGCGGAGTTGCTGCTGGACATACAGCACGGCATTGAAGCCTCCACCGCCCTGCGTAACCAGCATCGAGTCCACCACAAATACCGAAAATCCCGGTTCAAAAATCCACGCATCGAAGAAATCATCCAGCTGCGCACCGGTCTCGTTCTCGAGGGCATCGCGGAACTCCTCCGCGGTGAAATCCGTCCATCCGTAGTTAGCCGCCACACCCGACATCCCCTGCCGAAAGAGTGCATCTCCGAGATACCCCCGCAGGTTGTGCAGCACGGCCGCTCCTTTGTTGTAGGTATGCACACCATAGATCTGCTCGTCAGAGATACCCGAGAGCGGCTCAAAGCCATTGTCCTCTACATGGGCGCGCTCCAGCACAAAGAGCTGATTATCCTTCACCTGATCAACAAATGCCTCGCGGCCCAGAAGCCATTCAGTAACGAGGTGTGAACTGTATTCAGCAGGCCCCTCCTTCATCCACATATCCGTATGATTCTTCATCACCACGCGATCGCCCCACCAATGGTGGCCTAGCTCATGACTATACAGATTGCGGTTGGGTGTTTCACCTTGGCCAGTCATGAATTGCGGGTATGCGATATTGGTGGGTATTTCCAGAGCCCCATCCGTGGTAAGCACATAGCCTACCCGGTCAAAAGGTTGCGGCCCATACCAGTATTCACACGCATCAATGGCTGCGCCCAGATTGGCGAAGCGTGTAATCATTGAAGAGAGCTGAGCGGGACGAGCCGCGAGGGTAACAGGCACTTCGCCATACTGGCCCTGGTGAGTGTATTCATGAAGCTCATAGTCCGCCACTGCGATGGCCGATATGTGCGTCGGAATGGGCTGGTCAAGCAGGTAGGAGCGTACCAGCGTGTCCCCTTCCAGCTGCTGCTCACCCAGAAAAAGCCCTTGTCCGATGAACCGTCTGCCTCCTGCGCTCTTCACATGACATTCGTAGGTGGCTCTTTCCACGAAAGAATCAAAGCACGGATACCACACCTTGCCGAAGTTGGGTGGAATGGTAGTTAGTCCAATACCCAGATTGTAGATGTAATTAGCTTCAAAATAAAACCCTCCCCAGAAGGGATCGCGATGCGGATTACCCTTGTAGTATACGGTTACCTCAGCTGGCAGATTGATGGGCAGGGCCTCGGGAAAATCGATGCGCAGGTGTGTACCGTTGTACAGAAAGGGCAGAACACCCTGCGGCCAGGTCACTGAATCCACTTCGAGCTCAAACAAGTCGAATCGGATATGCGACTGCCCTTCCATAATGGGCTCAAAGGTGATCGTGGTCGCTCCCCGAATAAACTGAGCGGTGTAGTTGGTCACGTCCAGCTGGATGGCGTAGTGAAGAATATCAAACGTATCACTCCGCGCGATGCTCTCATTGATTAGCACTTTGGCGTGTTCATCCGGAGCATGCACTTTGCACATCTTCCGTTGAAACGCATGACATCCGTAGAATTCCGTCTGTGCCCATGACGTGCTCACGATCGTTGAGCCCATGAATAGCAGTACAATCCATTTCATGCCGGGAAGATAATTCGCTTCGGGCTTCTTCATCCAACGATTACCTCTGATCAACATAAGCGCAATGCATACCCACCTAACTTCGCCCCATGCAACATCGCATTCTGTCTGCACTGCTTCTCCTGTTCCCCTGCATCGCTTCACCGGGGCAGGAATCATACCCCGATAGCACCTTCCGATACGGTGTGGCCTCGGGCGATCCCCTTCCCGACCGTGTGCTGCTGTGGACCTATTTCACGCCCGACCGGGAAGCGGAGTATCATGTAAAGTGGGAGGTATCCACGGACAGTCTTTTTGCGCAGCAGGTCATCCGAGGCGATGTGACCGTGCAGCCACGGGAGCAGGGGGGCCGCATACTCGTTGATGCAGCCGGGCTGCAGCCCGCCACCACCTATTACTATCGGTTCCGGTGGCAGGACAAAACTTCGCGTGTGGGGCGCACCCGCACAGCGCCCGGTGATGAAGCCACACAGCTTCGTCTCGCCGTGGTGAGTTGCCAGAACTACGAGGCCGGCTTCTACAATGCTTATGCTCATCTGGCACGGCGCAGCGATATTGATGCGGTGCTCCATCTCGGGGACTACATCTACGAATTCCGGGCAGGATCTTATGGCAACGCCTCCACCGGGCGAGTGCATCAGCCCACCCACGAGATCGTTACGGAAAATGACTATATGACCCGTTACCGGCAGTACCGGCTCGATCCCGATCTGCAGGATGCCCATGCCCGCTTTCCATTCATTGCCGTATGGGATGATCATGAGTTTGCCAACGACAGCCATGTGCAGGGCGCTCAGAATCATCAGCCCGATCAGGAAGGCGACTGGAACACTCGCCGGGAGGCGGCCCGCCGGGCATATTACACCTGGATGCCTGTGCGCAGGCCTGCTGATGGGCCCCTTTACCGCTCCTTTCGCTTCGGAAAGCTCGCCGAGCTCTGGATGCTCGATGAGCGCCAGGAAGCCCGGTCACCACAGGCCTCATCCTCACAGGATCCCACATTCACCGATACGAGCCGCCACATGCTCGGGTCAGCCCAGCTCGCCTGGCTCAGGCAGGGCATGCAGGCCAGCGCAGTCGCCTGGAGAATCATTGGCAACCAGGTTATCTTATCCAGTGTGGACGCCAGCAGGGTTATTCGGCGCAATCCGAAATTCATGGACATGTGGGACGGTTATCCCGCGGAGCGCAACCGGCTCTTTGATATCCTCGAGACGCTGCCCGAGCGAAACATCGTGGTGGTAAGCGGCGACTCCCACACTTCGTGGTCCATGGACCTCCTGCGCAATCCATCAGAATGGGATCGCGCATGCCGGTCCTGCATAGGAGCCGAGTTCACCACGCCCAGCATCACCTCAGCCAACTATGACGAATACGTACCCAGATGGATCGCTGCGGAAGGACGAAGGCGCTTTACCCGTTGGGGGAGGAATCCGCAGGTGCGCGCTGTCAACGTCATCCACCATGGATATCTCGTGCTGGATATCAGCCCGGAAGAAGTATCAGCAACCTGGCATTTTATGCGGGATATTGCGAAACCGGATGACCGCCTCAGACCCGGCATGCAGTATTCCATCCGAAAAGACAGTCCGGGAGTAAGGAAGAACTGACCCATGCAATAATCACCACATCGCTAGCATGCCCCTGACCGGGTTGAACTGGTGAAGCCCGCCTTAGCTCGACTCGGAAACGGACTGTAACAGGAAGAACAGCTACCAGCAGTCCACCACCTTTAGCCGGCCCGGCCAGTGCATCCGATGCGGTGTGCACATGCTACGCTGTGATCATCCGATCAGTCAGGGACAATGCGCGCCATCATGAGGTCCAAACACCCGAATCCCCGATTACACTCGTGCTGGAGCAACACGGACAGGACTGGCACATCCGCTATTTTCACAATACTCCCTGGCTCACACCCGTCGAAGCCCGGAGCTGAGGTTACCTTTGCGCCCGCTTTTTCAGGTACGCGTGAATCTCTCCGCACACATTGACAAAAAACTGTTCCGGGAAATCGGTCAGGCAGCAGAAGAACTCGGCGTGGAGGTCTATGCCATTGGCGGCATGGTGCGCGACATTCTGATGAAGCGTCCCAACAAGGACTTCGACTTCGTAACCACCGGTGATGGTGTGCAGCTCGCCGAGCGTGTGGCGGAGCGACTGGGCACCCGCAAGATCAGCGTGCACAAGAACTTCGGCACGGCACAAGTTATTTACCGCCATTACGACCTCGAGTTTGTGGGCGCACGCAAGGAATCATACCGCCGCGAGAGCCGCAAGCCAGAGGTCATTCCCGGAACCCTCGAAGATGACCAGAACCGGCGTGACTTCACCATCAATGCCATGGCCATCTCGCTCCAGTCCACCACGTTTGGCGAGCTGATCGATCCGTTTCACGGTATGGCAGATCTGGATGCTGGAATCATCCGCACACCCCTCGATCCACTGGTAACCTATGATGATGATCCCCTTCGCATGATGCGTGCGATCCGCTTCGCCAGTCAGCTCGGATTTGACATCGAAGAAGAGAGCTACCGGGCCATCAGCCGGTGTGCCGATCGAATCAGCATCGTGAGCATGGAGCGCATTTCCACCGAACTCAACAAGATCATTCTCTCCAAAAAACCATCCAGGGGCTTTCGTATGCTGTTTGAAACAGGCCTGCTTCATCAGTTCTTTCCGGAAATGGCCCGGCTGCATGGCATCGAGCGGATGAATGGCATTGCACACAAGGATAATTTTTACCACACCCTTCAGGTGCTGGATAACCTCAGTGTCCATACCGAGAACCTGTGGCTCCGGTGGTCGGCCATCCTGCATGATATTGCGAAGCCACCTACGAAGCGTTTCGAGGAGGGGATCGGGTGGACCTTCCACGGGCATGAAGATCTCGGCGCGCGCATGGTGCCGCGCATCTTCTCCCGTCTCAAGCTGCCGCTCGACCACCAGATGAAGTATGTGCAGAAGATGGTTCTCCTGCATCTCCGACCCATCGCGCTCACCAAGGAAGAAATCACAGACTCCGCCATCCGCCGGTTGCTGTTTGAGGCCGGAGATGATATTGACGACCTCATGTTGCTCTGCCAGGCAGATATCACGAGTAAGAACGAAACTAAGGTCAGGCGCTACCTGAAGAACTATGAAGAGGTGCGGCGCAAACTTGTAGAGGTCGAGACCAAGGATCACATCCGCAACTTCCAGCCACCGGTGAGCGGTGAGCTCATCATGGCCACCTTCGGAATTGCCCCCGGACGGGAGGTCGGACTGATCAAGAACGCCATCAAGGACGCCATCCTTGACGGGATCATCCGGAATGATTATGATGAGGCCTTTCGTTTTATGCTGAACGAGGGAGCGCGCATCGGTCTTGCGGCGGCCAAGTGACCCTTCGTTGCTTTTATCCCTCGCGGATAAACTCCAACCTGTCTATTCCTGTGCGCGTGCGGAATACTCCGAAAGCCACTACGACCTCTTCCCCTTCCAGCTCGAGCACTGTGCCCGTTTGCTTCGTGCCCGTGAGACGCACCAGGCTTCCCACCCTGATCCTTTCGCGCCGAAGCTGCTGGTCCTCTTTCTCTTCTCTCTTCTGCACCACCTTCTTTCGCAAAGCTTTCTCACGACGTTCCTCATCGATCTTTGTTTTTTCCACTACAACATACTTTCGGATCTCTTCCAGCAACTCCTTGTTTTTCGCGCGGAGATTCCATCCATCAATGAACTGAACCATCCTGCGGCCGTGGTTCAGGTACTTGTTGTTGCGCTCAATGGTATCCGACTGCCTGCTGAGTTTTTCCTCATACCTGTCCTTCTTCTTTTCGAAGTCCTGAATCGCCCGGCTCGCCTCTTCACCAGCCTTACGCGCCTCATCAGAGAGCTTTTCGAAGCGGGTCTTCTCTGATTGCAGGGAGGACAGCAGCTTATCCATCTGCACCTTTTGCTCCGACATCCGTGTGCGCGCCTCTTCAATCAGGGCGGTGGGAATGCCATTCATCTCTGCCACCTCGAAGGTGAAGGAAGAACCGGGCTGACCGAGACTGAGCCTGTACATGGGCTCCAGTGTTTCCGTATTGAACAGCATGCATCCGTTCACTGCATTGCGCAACTGTGCGGCTTTGAGCTTGATATTGCTGTAGTGCGTGGTGATTACCCCAAAGCTCTTTCTGTTATACAGCTCCTCGAAGAACACCTCCGCGAGCGCCCCACCCAGATCAGGGTCCGACCCTGTTCCGAACTCATCGAGCAATACGAGGCTTCGCCGGTTGGCCACATCGAGAAAATACTTCATTCTCCTGAGCCGGTAGCTGTATGTGCTCAGCTGATTCTCGATGCTCTGGTTATCTCCAATATCAGTCAGGATCGACTCAAACATACCGAGCTCAGCCCCTTCCTCAGCCGGAACAGCAAGACCACTCTGGAACATCAGCTGAAGCAGCCCGATGGTCTTTAGTGTGATGCTTTTACCGCCTGCATTAGGTCCGCTGATGACCAGCATACGGCTGAACTTATCCATCGAAATATCCTGGGGAAAGGTGTTTCTTCCGGACCTTTTATTATTGATCCACAAAATAGGGTGGTAGGCCCTCTTCATCCGGATAAGCGGCTCTGAAGCCAGAGCAGGAACAGATGCCTCCAGCTCGATAGCCAGCCGCGTGCAGGCCTGCAGGTAATCCATACGCACCAGCACCCGCTGATAACCCTCAACCAGTGTACGATGAGTGCGAATCTCACGCGTGAGCTGACGGAGAATACGCCGGATCTCATTGCGCTCATCATCATGCAGCGCTTCCAGTTCGAAGTTGAGCTGAATATTCACTTCCGGCTCGATGTAGGTCAGCGCACCCGTATTGCTGCTGCCAATGACCAGTCCGGGCACCTTTCGCTTGTGGGTACTGTACACGGCCAGCACCCGCCTGTTATTCAGGTAGGCCTCGCCCGTATCCGCCAGGAAGCCCCGCGAGGTGAGGTCGCGCATCACCTTCTGGAAATTCCGGCTGATCTGACGGCGCACTTCAGCGATCTGTTCACGGATCGTTTTGAGAGCGGGAGACGCCTCATCCCTGACATGCCATTGGGGATTAAATACGGCCTCAACAGAACCGATGATTTCATCCGTTACAAACACCTCACTGAAGAGTTCGGAGAGACGAGGAAAACCATCACCGGTTTCACTGAGCGCGCGCAGTAATTCATTCACCAGAAAAGACGCCCGGTGGATACGTTCGAATCCCTCCTCCGCAAGCACGCCATCGCGCACTTCAAGCATCGTGATCTCTGCGCTGAGTTCTTCGAAATCAATGGCAGGAAAAACAGCCCCAGAGCGCCTGATCAGCATCCATTCAGAAAGCAGGGCGAGTGCAGCGGTAAGTTCCCGAGGGCCGGACACAGGCAAAAGAGCTAGCAATTCACCCCGAGCGGTGGGTTGAACCGCATAACCAGCCAGCCATTCGCGCACCTGATCAAATCCCAGATCGCGCACTGTCTGCTCGTCCGGACGGATCATTCGCTGCGCTCCTTGAACACGAAAACCTCTTCGTTATCGCGCTTCATATAGTAACGCTCGCGGGCAAACCTCTCGAGGGTGGCCAGATTGGTTGAGAGATCATGAAGCGACTGCCGGGCCTCGATATTCTTCCGCTTCATCGCCTCCACCTCCTCGGTGAGAGCCCGCAACTCCAGCCGTGAACGGATCATGTAAAAGACGTCAATATCATTGACAAACATGATCCAGAATACAAAGATCACCGTCGCCAGTGCGTACTTGTTCCTGATGAAGTGGACCAGTTTCTTCTTCACGTTGTAAAGAAGCGACGAATCAGCGGCCCTGCGTTAGTCACTCCCCCGCCATTTGTTAACACCCCCGGGAGGATTCTTCCCTCGGGGTCTGATCGAGGCACCGATGGTCTGTGTGCGCGGCTGTACGGAGCGGATTGCATTACCTTGCCGCTATGTTCAAGTCTTCCATTCTGTGGGTATCCCTGCTTGCTGCGATGCCTGCTTACTCTCAGGAAATGCCGGCCGAAACCCGTCGGGCTTTTCACAGCATGCATACCCTGCTCGAGCAGAATGTGAAGCCAGGATCAGTCTCCTGGGCTCCTTGGCCAGTCTATTCAATTCAGGGCACCTGGTACCTCTCCCTCATCGGCCGCACCCATCCAACAGCGGATTGGACAGCACTGCTTGAGGCTGGTGTGCTGAAGGGTGCGCAAGTGGGGGCCGTGGCCACCCTCAAGATGCCCGTAGAGCGATTAGCTGACGTGAACCTCGCCAGTGTATTCGCTTATGTTGAAGTACCCAGGAAAATCTCCCCGCACCTGGATCGCGCCCGGTATGACACACGCGTGGACAGCGTTTTTGCAGGCGCCGGGCTTCCTCAGCGCTTCGATGGATCGGGTGTACTCATTGGAGTTACCGACTGGGGATTTGACTACACCCATCCCATGCTGTATGATACGCTCATGCAACAAACCCGCATCACGGCCGCCTGGGATCAATACAAAAACATCGGTAATGCGCCGCCCGCCTATGGCTACGGAGCTGAGTATGACACGCCTCAGGAACTGCTCAATGCACAAGGCGATACCGCCAATATTTACAGCTTTCACACCCATGGTCAACACGTAGCAGGCATTGCCGCCGGTGGAGGAGCCGGTATCGGATACCGGGGCATGGCGCCGGCTTCCGGCTTACTGCTGGCTACATTCCTCATTGATGAAGGTGCAGTGCTGGATGCCTTCCAATGGATGAAGGATAAAGCCGATGCACTGGATATGCGACTCGTCGTCAACATGAGCTGGGGTCTGCACTACATGGGCACTCTCGATGGGTCCTCCCTGCTGTCGCAGGCCATCTCCGGACTGTCGGATCAGGGCGTTGTGTTCGTTTCTTCTGCCGGCAATAATGGCGATGTCAACTTCCATATTCGCAAGGAATACGCATCCGACACGTTGCATACCCGCATCCAGTTCGGATCGGCCTCTGTGACCAACATGTGGGGGCAGAGCATAACCATGTGGGGGCAGCCCGGAGGCGATTTCAAAGCCTCTCTGCGCATCCTCTCCGGCAACAATACAGAACTCGCCGCTACACCCTATTACCACAGCAGCACACAAGCCCCGTGGATGGATTCCATGCTGGTGGTGAACAATGATACCATTCAGTTTAATCTGATCACCGACGCCGCCCATCCGCAGAACGGAAGTCCGCACATGCGGTTGCGGGTGAAGAGCTTCAGCGGAAGCTATAAGGTCGTGCTCAGTTCGACAGCTGCATCGGGTGTTGTTCATTACTGGAACGTGGCAGAGCTCACCACTGGAGTGGGCAACTGGGGACAGGCATTCATGAATCCCGGCTTGCCTGGCGGACAGGCAGGCAACGCGCAGTACAGCATCGCGGAGCCCGCGTGTGCCGGCGATCTCATTGCCGTGGCCGCGCATGCTCCTGAATACCTCACTAACGGAGGTAACCTCTCAGGAGGTAACCAGGCTTCATTCACGAGCATAGGACCGCTGATCAATGAGGTCATGAAACCCGACATCAGTGCCCCGGGTGTGAGCATCGCTTCTTCTGTTTCGTCCATGACTAATGCATCCTACTTTGAAATCGCCTCCGTTGAATTCGATGGCGGCAACTATCCATTTGCCCGGTTCTCCGGCACCTCCATGTCGTCACCATGCGTAGCCGGGATCGCTGCACTGGTGCTGCAGGCCAATCCGCAGCTCAGTCCGCAGCAAGTCAAATCCATTCTGATGAATACGACCAGGCTCGACAACTTCACCGGAGTTATTGATGAATCAGGCCATGTGCGCTGGGGGCGAGGAAAAGTGAATGCCTACGCGGCCGTACAGCTCGCACTCGCCACGGTGGGCGTGAGGGAATGGAACTCCTTACCCGAACTGCTCTTCTTTCCGAATCCCGCGACAGATCGGGTGCGCATCGCATCGCTTGCAGCCGATGAAATCACCGGTGTATTCCTCGTGGGAATGGATGGCCGAATCATTCATCCGGAACGCGACGGCCACCATATTCACCTCACCGGAATCACTCCGGGTGCCTATGTGCTCTGCGTTCAAACGGAAGCAAGCCTCTCCACAGGCCGCCTCGTGGTGCGGTAATATGCTGCATGAATAAATCGTTGCCCATGCGCTTTCTGTTCCCTTTGCTCCTGCTGCTCACCGCATGCCGAAACACCACACCGGTAGCTGAAAAATACACCGAAAAGCCGCTGTCCCAGTGGGTCAATCCCTTCATCGGAACCGGAGGGCATGGTCATACCTATCCGGGTGCCACAGCACCGTTCGGCATGGTACAACTCAGTCCGGACACCCGACTCGAGGGCTGGGACGGATGCGGCGGATATCATTATTCCGACACGGCCATCTACGGCTTTTCCCATACCCATCTGCAAGGCACGGGCGTGAGCGACTATGGGGATATTCTCTTCATGCCCACCAGCGGTAAAACACGTCAGGCCGACACCTGGAATGAAGCATGGAAGTCGCGCTTCCGCCACGATTCCGAAGTGGCGCATGCTGGATATTACGCTGTACAGCTTGATGATTATGGCATTCGAGCCGAGCTCACCACCACTACGCGCGTAGGGATCCATCGCTACACACTGGCACCAGGAGATACCTGCCGGCTCTTCCTGGACTTCATGCACCGTGATGAATTGCTGTACTACGATGTGCGCACCTATGGAGATACCGCCATTTCCGGCTTTCGCGTATCCAAGGCCTGGGCTGAAGAGCAGCACTGCTATTTCTATGCTGTATTCTCCCGACCGTTCAGCGGCATGGACCAGCTCATGCAGCGGACTGAAACCACCGATCCTGCTACCGGGAAAAGAAAGATCATCCTCGAGGACATTCAGGCCTTTTCACTCCTCTTTGCGCCTTCCGGAATTTCCCCGGAAAATCAGCTGGTGATCCGCGTAGGTATCAGCGGAGTGGATGAGCAAGGAGCTATGAAGAACCTGTATGCCGAGGCTCCGCACAGAGATTTTGACCGCTATGCTCGCGAGGCGGCTGCGACCTGGGACAGCACATTGGCCAGATGTCCGGCGCCCCGGCAGACCATGAGCAGTGATCAGCGTAAGACCTTCTTCACCGCGCTGTATCATTGCTACACCGTACCTCATACATGGAGCGATGTGGACAGGCGCTACCGGGGCATGGACCAGCAAGTCCATACCGCATTGGACTACACCCGGTACACAGTATTCTCGCTTTGGGATACCTTCCGGGCTTACCACCCACTCATGTGCAAGCTCGAGCCAGAGCGCACCCGCGACATGATCCGGACTTTCCTCGGGATGTATCGCGAGCGCGGTGAACTGCCTGTGTGGGAGCTCTCCGCCAATGAAACATATTGCATGATCGGCTACCACAGCGTACCGGTGATCTATGATGCCTGGATGCGCGGAATACGCGACTTCGACACCCGTCTGGCTCTTGAGGCCATGGTGGCCTCAGCCCGCGGTCCACAAGAAGAAAAGAAACTCTATGCCCGGTACGGATATGTGCCCGGTGATCTCGTCAGTGAAAGCGTATCCAAGACACTCGAGTTTGCCTATGATGACTGGTGCATCGCCCAGTTTGCCAAAGAACTGGGCGAGCTGGATATCTACGCCGAATTCATCCGCAGGTCACAATCGTGGAAACATCTGTATGATCCCTCCACACGCTTCATGCGTGCGAGGCGCAACGGTGGCTTTTCCGAACCATTCGACCCGTTTCAGGTGGACTTCAACTATACCGAAGCCAATGCCTGGCAATACGCTCTGTTTGTTCCGCATCAACTCGATGCATTCACCTCGATGCTGGGCGGAAAAGAATCACTCATCCTGTGGCTCGATTCGCTCTATGCCGCACCATCCTCTACCACCGGAAGAGAACAGGCTGATATCACAGGCCTCATCGGACAATACGCTCACGGCAACGAACCCAGTCATCACGTCCCTTTCCTCTACGCTTATGCAGGATCACCCAAGCACAAAGAGATCGTGGAAACAATCTGTTCAACATACTATCACAACTCACCGGATGGGCTTTGTGGCAATGAAGACTGCGGGCAGATGTCAGCCTGGTTTGTATGCACCATGCTTGATTTCTATCCCATCATAGCTGGCGCGGAGGTAACAGGTGTCATGTCGGGCAATAGCGTGCAGTGGCCACAAGCGGCAGCCCAACCCATAGACCCTTCCTATGAGGTACTGCCATTGCCCGTGATCAGTGGACCGCAAACCTCATTTTCGGACAGTGTGCTCATCACCATCACGTCGGCCATTCCAGATGCGAAAATCCGGTATTCGGTGAATTTCGGCGGCATGATGCAAGGCAGCTCCCTTCCGGAAAACACCCCTGTTTCCTTTTACCTGAGCAAAAGCGCGACCATAACGGCATCGAATGAAGGCCAGTCTGAACTGCAGTCGCAGGCCAGATTTGTGAGAAGAAGCAATAAGCGAAAAGTTATTTCCACTTCCGGATTCGATCAGCAATACACCGGAGGAGGAGCCGATGCCCTGGTGGATGAAATACGCGGATCAGCGGATTTTCGGACCGGTCAATGGCAGGGATACTGGAAGAAGAACCTCGAGGTTGTGATTGATCTCGGACAGGAAGAAACAATCCGTGAACTCGGCCTCGGCTGCTATCAGGATACCCGGCCCTGGATCTGGATGCCCTCCAGGATTGCCTTTTTTACATCCGGAGACGCTGTTGCATGGTCGCCTTTTGGCGAACTGGTAACCGATGAGCCGGTGAACAGTGAGGAGGCGATTACCCGTGATTTTATGGCGGCACCCAACTCCCACGCGCCTCACACGTGCCGCTATCTCAAGGTCGTGGCAATGCCGGCCTTCGATCGCATACCCGATTGGCACCTCGGAGCCGGCGGGCATCCCTGGATCTTTGCTGATGAGGTCATCATCCGCTAAAAAGGAGAATGCCTGATCCGCCTGAAATGTCCTAATATTGGAACATGAAAAGACCATTCCTCCTGGTGCTGATCGCCCTGTTGGGCATCGGTTGTGGAAGCGCTGACCAGGTCGTTGAATACACTGCCTCTGATGCCGAGTTCCGGTTTGAGGGGCCCCTGTTCAGCGGTCCGCAATCAGCACAGGCTGTTTTGGCCGTGGACATTCAGCGCATATTGGATTCGCTGGGCAAGACGCGAGAAGACATTGATCGCGTTGAGCTCGTGGGAGCCGACTTAAATGCGGATAGCCTGGCATTTGCCAACCTGAACAGCCTCACCCTGCAATTCACCGGCGATCAGTCGCCCATGGTACAGGCAGGTGTGCTCAATCCCGTTCCGCAGGGTATGTCGGCAGCTTTCACACCCGCCACTGAAGCCGATCTCGGCGCAGTATTCCGCGAAGGAATCTGCTACGCCCTGCTCGATGCGGATATTGCGGCAGATGCGGATACCAGCTTCAGCATTTTCGGCACCTTCCACTTCAAGATTCACCTCAGGTAGGATGGCCCCGTTCTTGTGTAACAAGTCCAAAAACAACATACCATGAAATACCTTCTGTTCTCCTTCATCGCCCTGTGCGGAATCAGCATGAACATAACAGCCCAGGCTCCCGTTGCCGAAGCAGACCGGCTGGTGGGAGTTTGGGAACCCAGCAATGGGAAGGCCCGTGTGAAAATCGAAAAAGTGGGCTCCAAGTACTACGGCAAAATTGTTTGGCTCAAAGAACCCAATGACCCCGCCACCAGCCTGCCCAAGGTGGATAAAAACAATCCCGACGCCGCCTTGCGCACTACTCCCCTGAAGGGCTACCGCCTGCTGAAGGATTTCGTATACAAGGGAGCCGGCGAATGGGACAGCGGAACCATCTACGATCCGGAAAATGGCAATACGTACAACTGCGTGATCAAGATGACCGACAACAATACACTCGACATTCGCGGATTCATCGGCATTGAGGCATTCGGTCGCACGGATGTGTGGAAACGACTTGATTTGGTGAAGAGATAAAATCAGCAGCCGCCACGGCAGAACGAGCCCGAAGAATACAGGATGGAAAACATACGCGGTTTAAGAATCAGATCAACCCGATGGATAGCCCTGTTCTGCGCGGTCATGTCAGCCGGGGCATTGCACGCCCAGGTCGATACCACCGCCGTTCCGGAAGAAGAGGATTTCTCGATCTACGAAAATCTCGATTTTTCCGATGGCGGAACCAAACGGTACTGCACATCAAAGGTGCTTGACCTGAGCCCGCAGAAGCTGATCTCCCTGGGCTATGACGTACAGGGACCATACACCCTGACCTCCGATACACTCGGCAGCCGGCCGGGATCTGAAGCTGACATCCGCGCCTCTCACGGCATCCGGGCTGGATTCAACATTCCTCTATACTCCCGCAATAGCCTCATCATTCAGGGGGGGATCAGCTACCTCGAACAGCGCTATGCGCTGGAGAGCAGCGATCCGCTCGCGGGCTGGCTCAATCACCGCGGGCTTCGCTCCACCACCGGCTTACTTACCGTATTCAAACCCGTCAATGAGGTCCACTTCTTCATCGCACAGGCTCAGGCCGAAATGAATGGCAACTACGCGCTGAGTACCTGGCAACCGCTGAACACCACGCGCTTGTCGGGCACATTCATCTGGGGATGGAAAAAGAATGACCGCAAGATGATCGGTGTCGGACTGGGCCGTTCTTACCGGGCGGGCGACCTGAATTACCTGCCCGTGTTTCTGCTCAACTGGACGGCACCCAGCCGCAAATGGGGAGTAGAGCTGCTCGCTCCGGCGCGAGGTCACATCCGGAGAACCTTCACACCTCGCCACATGCTCTTCATCGGATACGAGCTCGAGGGTGGAACCTACAGGCTGTCCAATACGCCGCAGGTGGAAACGCCCTTTCTTCATCATGAGCTTCGCCGAAGTGAGCTTCGCTTTCGGGCGATATGGGAACAATCCATCAGCGGTTTTATCTGGATATCCGTGCAGGCCGGTTTGCGCTACAATTTCAGGTTCTACACCGATGACCTTCCCGATAACCGCGACTTCTTCCGAGGTTTCTTCGGCGACCAGCCCTATGCCATGGAAAACACCATCGGCCACGCACCTTACGCCATGGTGGGCATCCACCTGGTGAGTCCGTGAGATCAGAGACCATCTGCTGTTCCCGGATTTCATCCATCTTTGGAGCATGTCATCCTCCTCCATCGCTGCAATCAAGGCGGCCTTCGACGTGGAATCCATCCGCCTGAAGGAGCAATGGGTTCGCAAGATCAGGTCAACCAAAACCCTTCGTCCCGCTGCATGGGTGGAGACCATAGACATCCTCCTCTTTCTGCGCGCCCATCCGCACTCAGCTGACTTTGCAGGCGCCGCTGAACGAGCGTTGGCGCATTGCGCGCAAGTCATCCGGCGATCGGGATCACGCCATCATCCGCTCATCGCCTCGGAAGGCTTGCCCGGAGCTGAGGTGAGCGCTCCTTTCAGCCCCGAGCTCCTGCGGTGGCTCGCCGGACATGCACCTCAGCTTCTGGCCTGGGATCACTCGGATGCGGATGAAGCGACACAGCAGGAAATCCTGTTGCACTTGCTTCCGGTGGCAGAGCGTGAGTACTTCGAATCATCCGATGAGCCTACCGTGGAAGAGTGGCTGCACACCTTCGCCGGCAGGCAGGGTCCAGTTGCATTCATCGCCCGGCAGGCCTGTACGCAGGTCAATGACAGTGCCCTGCGCACCTGGCTGTGGGGGAAACTCGGCCTGTACACGCGGTTGCGACTCGACAGGCCCGCGCTGTCCAGATCGGAAACACGCGGTCTGCATCGACCACTCTTCATCCACCGGGAGGCGCTCACCCGAAAGGTGGAGCCCACCGATATCATCAATCAGCCGCTGGGCCAGCAAGTCAGCATTACAGCGGAAGAGCGCACCCAGCTCATCGCCGTGAAGCGATACCATCTCGCTTCCATGGGCAGGGAAACCGATCCTGGGACCTATGCCGATCCGCGCGATGTAGAACTGTTCGATATGGGACGCGGACTGCATATTGCGCTTTACGGCATGGATCCCGAGCACCGGCTCCCCCTCGACGCCTACATCGGCTTCATGGCGTTTAAGAACGGATTGCCCTATGCTTATGGCGGGGCCTGGCTCATGGGTGCCCAGGCCAAGATTGGCATCAACATCTTTCCACCTTTTCGCGGTGGAGAAAGCGCCTGGTTCTTTGCTCAGCTCATGCGACTCTATCATCACGTGTACGGCCCCGTGGTATTTCAGGCAGAACCTTATCAACTCGGAAAAGACAATCCCGAAGGACTCGAAAGCGGCGCATTCTGGTTCTATTACCGACTCGGATTTCGTCCGCGCCAACCTCGACTAGCCCGCCTGGCCTTGCGGGAAGCTGAAAGGATCCGCAAGAACCCGTTGCACCGGACACCCCTCCGTATCCTTGAACAACTGGTGGATGATGAAGTGGTTCTGCAACTGCACCCAACCTCAGGAACGCCCACGCGTGAGGCGAGCCGAAGGGTCAGTCATGCTATCACACGCCGCTTCAGAGCCGACCGATCGGCTGCACATGCCTGGGTGAACAGCACATTTACCTCCACTCATGGATTCCACTTTGAGGAAGATCTGACCTATGAAGAATGCGCCCGACTGAATGAATGGCTCCTCTACTTCATCGCCGATCCCGATCCTCGAGCATGGCCTCAGGACCAGAAGCAGAGGTTCACAGCTATGGCCATGGCCAAGGTGCGCGGCACTGACAGTGACTATGCCAGACTCCTCACCCGGGAAATGGAACAAATGCCTGCAAGCGTTTCATGGCCCACTCCCACTCTTCGTCGGACAACGTAAGCGGCGGCGCAATGCGGAATGACCAGGGGCAGGATAGAAACCAGAAGGTGATGATGCCCTGCTGCATGCAATGTTCAACCATCTGCTGGACCTGCTCAGCGGATTCCATGTCAATGGCAAAATAATAACCGCGCTGCCGCACCTCCCGGACTCCCGGCAGCTTGCGCAATTGTGCGGCTGCCCTCCTGCCCCGCTCCTCAATACCCGTGATCACCTGCTCGGCCCGATATACCTGTAGTGCGGCAGCCACGGCTGCACAAATCACCGGGTGACCGGCAAACGTGCTGATGTGGCCGAGCATCGGATCATGGGTGAACAGCTCCAAATGCTTGCGCGCAGCCACGAGGCATCCCACTGGCATTCCGCCGGCCAGAGCTTTGCCCAGCACAAGCGCATCCGGCACAATGCCAAACTGCTCAAAAGCCCACATCGTACCCGATCGCCCCATTCCGCACTGAATCTCGTCGAGGATAAGCAACGCACCCACCTCATCACACCGCCTGCGCAGGGCATGCATCCACTCCGCATCAGGAATGCGCACTCCTGCATCGCCCTGGATGGTCTCCACTACCACCCCGGCTGTACGCTCGTCAATCAAATGAAGATCTTCCGGCGTATTGAATCGCATGAAGTGCACATCCGGAATCAGGGGGCGGAAAGGAGCCTTCTTCGTTTCATTGAAGCTGACGGACATGGAGCCGAGGGTATTGCCATGATAGGCACCTGTGCAACTCACCAGCCGTGATCTGCCCGTAGCCCTGCGTGCGAGCTTGAGCGCCGCCTCGATGGCCTCTGTCCCTGAATTCACAAAATAGCAGGTATCCAGCGGATCCGGCAGCCAGGCCGTGAGCTCAAGGGCCGCGCTGCGCTGCGACTCCTGAACATATTCCCCATAGACCATGACGTGCAGGTGCTTGTCCACCTGCTCATGGATTGCTTGCCGAATATGCGGATGACCGTGTCCGAGGTTGCTTACTCCCACTCCACTCACAAGATCCAAGTACTTCTCACCGTTTGGGCCGAACAACCACACGCCTTCTGCCCGCACTATTTCAAGTGCAAAAGGAAACATGGTCGTTTGCGCCAAATGATGGTCGAAAAACACCGAAGAGGATTTCATGCCGCAAAGATGGGAGGAGAAAGGGGAAGGGAGGAGAGCGGAAAGCGCGACAGACGAGGCCATGTGACAGCAACGTGGTCATGCCGACTTAGCACCAAAACACATGGAAAAAAGGAGCACGCCTCACTGAAAGTGAGTCGCCATATTTGCAGCAATGAAATCAGACCGGGATATGCTGCGCGCGGCCTTCCGATGGGATGTAGTCAACTGGTCAAGGGCACTTGAACTTTGGGAACCGGTACTCGCTCAACAAGGTCCTCTGCGCGTGCTCGAAGTGGGTGGACGGGAAGGCGGACTGAGCTCGCTGGCGGCGCATTACGGCCATCAGGTAGTGTGCAGTGATCTGGAAAACCCGGAATCCATTGCCGCACCTTTGCACCGCGCGCAAGGACTAACAGAACAGATTACCTACGAAGCAATAGATGCCACGGACATTCCGCATCGCGAT
>CANGTU010000027.1 GCA_947456965.1 Flavobacteriales bacterium | reverse complement strand
TAATTCACCTGATACTCTTTATCTTCCTCAAAGTGCTTCTTGCCCAGGTCGAGCCATTCAACGGCCTCGCTCTTCTTGCTTTGTCCGTTGAGACTATTGGCATACTCAATCAGGGCGTTCTTGAGGAAGGCCTTCTGGTCTTTGTCTGAAACACTGCATTTGTCATTGCTCAGCAGTTCTTTCGCAGCCTTAAATGCCGTTTCCGCCTCCTTCTTGGATTTGATGGCCGTGAAGGTCATCCCTTGCATGATGAAGGCACCGGCATCATTAGGATCCAGATCAATAAGATACTTATAAAGAGTTTTTGACTTGGTGTATTTCTGTTGGTCATTCATGATTTCCGCCTCAGATATGATGGCCTTGCGGATATCAATGAAGAAGTCGCCATACTCGGTGCCCTTCTCCTTCGTCTTGTCTATCTTGGCGTACTTCGAGAGGTACTTCAGTGACTGGTTGAACGAATCCGGGTAATCCGCCTTGTACTTGTCGATCATAGACATCTTGTAGTAGCCCATGCTCATGAACAGATAGGGAAGGGCTTCCTTCTTGGTCTTTTCGTTGAGCGTATAACCTTCGGCTTTTTGCAGGAGCCTCGGGTACTTTTCGTCTACATACATACTGAGGAGATCCTTGAACTCTGGGGCCTGTGCCATAACGAATACTCCTGCGCACATCGTGAACATCAGGAGGGTAAGTGCTTTTTTCATCTTATTGGAATTAGTCCGGGTCGGATTTTCAAAAACAATGCCTAAAGGTAAGGAGTGAATTCCGAAAATCACCAAGGATCATGATTCGGGACCTTTGGGCGACGTTCGGAATCGCATCCGGGCTTCTCATGCCTTCCTTTGCCAGACCAATGAATTCCGGAAACCTTCGCACCAAACTGGACCCGTTTGTGGACCTGGCCTTGAGCTGGATGAAAGGCCGGGGCTGGACTCCGGATCCCTTTCAGCTCGAGGCCTGGAAGGCCTGGTCAGCCGGAGCAAAGGGCATCGTAAATGCTCCCACCGGGAGTGGTAAAACCTATTCTTTGCTGCTACCAGCTTTGTTCCGGATCCATGCTCAAGGATCGGGTCAGGGCGTGAGAATGCTCTGGATTACGCCTATCCGGGCATTGGCCCAGGAGATTCGTGTAGCGGCTAACCGCGTCATTGAGTCTGCGGGTCTCGCGGTGGAAGTGGGAATCCGAACGGGAGATACTACTGAGCAAGACCGCGCCCGGCAAGCCCGCCGGCTGCCTGATGTGCTCATCACCACACCCGAAAGTCTGCACCTCCTGCTCGCCCGCAAAGGGTATCCTGACCTGATTGGGAACCTCGATATGGTGGTGGCCGATGAGTGGCATGAGCTGATGGGCACGAAGCGGGGTGTGCTCGCGGAGCTGGCTTTTTCTCGTATTCGCGGACTGCTGCCCTCAGTGGCTCTCTGGGGTATTTCGGCCACCATCGGCAACCTGGACGATGCCATGCAAATGCTGCTCGGTCCGGGAGATGCTCCCGCTGGGCTGCTCGTGCGCTCTGACAGGAAGAAAGATATCGAGGTGGTGTCTATTCTGCCAGACGATGCGGGCACGTTGCCCTGGGCTGGTCATCTGGGGGTACGCATGGCTGAGAAGATGCTCCCGGTGATTCGCGGGAGCCGGTCCACGCTGATCTTCACCAACACGCGGGCCCAGTGCGAGATCTGGTATAAACGTTTGCTCGATCTCGATCCGGATCTCGCCGGCCAGGTCGCTATGCACCACGGGAGTCTTGGCCGGGATATCCGGCAGTGGGTGGAGGAAGCTATTTCCGATGGTCGGCTTAAGGCCGTGGTGTGTACATCAAGTCTCGACCTGGGTGTTGACTTCGCTCCGGTGGAAACCATCATACAGGTCGGTGGCCCGAAGGGTGTAGCGCGTTTTCTGCAGCGCGCAGGAAGGAGTGGCCACAGGCCTGGTGAAAAGAGTACAATTTACTTTTTCCCCACCCATTCGCTCGAACTGATCGAGGCAGCAGCGCTGCGTCAGGCGGTGAAAGAACAATACCTTGAGGACCGCGTGCCTATGGTGAACTGCTTTGATGTGCTGGCACAGTACCTCGTAACACTCAGTATTGGTGAGGGTTTCGATGAATCGGAAGTGCACCGGGAAGTGTCCGCCACGTTCTGCTACATGCATATGACTGATCAGGAGTGGCGCTGGACGCTCTCGTTCATCTCCGGCGGCGGTCCTGCTCTTGGAGCGTATGAGGAGTTTCACCGGGTAGTGCACCGCGATGGGAGGTGGCGAATTGCAGGAGCTCGTCAGGCGCGCAGGCACCGCATGTCCATCGGGGCTATTGTCAGCGATACTATGGTTGCTGTGCGGTGGAAACGCGGAGGATTGGTTGGCCACATTGAGGAGTCATTCATCGCATCCCTTCGCGAGGGTGATTCATTCTGGTTTGCTGGTCAGCCTTTGCAGTTGGTTCAGGTAAAGGATCTGACAGCATGGGTTAGGCCCTCGGAAGATCATTCAGGAAAAATCCCCTCCTGGCAGGGTGGCAAGTTGCCGCTTACCTCGAGGATGTCGGATATGCTTCGACGGAAACTGGATGAAAGTCTGAGGGGCAATCCCGAAGGCGATCCGGAACTGGACCACCTGGCGCCTGTCCTCGCTATCCAGCAGGAGCGATCACATGTGCCGTCATCCGATGAGTTGCTGGTTGAATATCATACGAGTGAGGAGGGCTACCACCTGATCGTCTTTCCGTTCGAGGGCCGTCTCGTGCATGAGGGCCTGGCCTCGCTCGTGGCCTGGCGTTTGGGGAGAATTGGACCGGCCTCTTTTTCTATTGCCTACAACGACTATGGCTTTGAAATTCTCTCCAATCGTCCGCTGGACGTGAGGCGCGCTCTGCAAGAAGGAGTCTTCAGCTCCGACCGGCTCGAGGAGGATTTGTTCAGAGGAATCAATGCCCACGAGATGGCACGTCGGAAGTTTCGTGAAATAGCTGCAATCTCCGGACTGGTCTTCAAGGGTTTTCCTGGTCAGCCGGTCCGCGACAGACACCTTCAGAGCCATTCCGGACTGATTTATCAGGTGATGGAGGAATATGATCCAGGCAATCTGCTCATCCGCCAGGCCGTGGATGAGGTGCTGTTATATCAGGTAGAGATAAGCCGCATGCGCCATGCCCTTAATCGGATGGCCGGCCAGCGGATTATGGTACAGGAGACCAGCAGACCCTCACCCTTTGCCTTTCCCGTGATGGTGGATCGGCTCCGGGAAAAGATGAGTTCGGAAACGCTGGCCGACCGCATTGCGCTCATGGAACTGGACTCCTGATGCGTGAGGCAGTTCAGGAATGCGATTTGTCCAGGGAATAATGATGGACGGCGAATGGCTGGCCCCCGCAGGATGGTTACCTTCGCGCTTCTTGTCAGAAAATTGGATATGACGATCAAGACTCTGCTCACTTTATGTTTACTCGTGCTCTGCAGTGCCGCTGGGTCTGCTCAGGGAACCATCCGCGGTTTTATCAAGGACGCCGAAACGGGAGAGCCCGTCATTTTCATCACAGTTGGGCTGGAGGGAACCAGCTACGGCACGACCACAGACGGTAATGGATACTATTCGCTAACCAAGTTGGAAGCGGGAAGCTACACCCTCATCATCAAAACCCTCGAGTACCAGGAGAAGCGAATTCCCGTGCAGGTTGAGAAAGACCGCGTAGTAACTGAGAATGTCATGCTGGAGAAGAATGTCGTGGAACTCGGACCGATTACCATCTCATCCGAAAAGAGTGACCAGCGCAATAACGTAAATATCTCCGTGGAGTCCATCCGTCCTCAGGAGATCAAGCGATTGCCTTCAGTCGGCGGTCAGTCGGACCTTGTTCAGGTTTTGACGACGTTGCCGGGTTTCGTCAGCACGGGCGATCAGGGCGGACAAATCTTCGTTCGCGGTGGAAGTCCGGTTCAAAACAAGGTGCTGCTCGATGGTATGATCATCTACAACCCATTCCACTCTCTGGGGCTGTTTTCCGTATTTGATACGGACATCATTTCCAACGCAGAGGTTTTCACAGGGGGCTTTGGTGCGCAGTATGGCGGACGTATTTCATCGGTGATGGACGTGACCACCCGGGATGGAAATAAGAAAGAGGTGAGCGGTCGTGTGGGAGCCAATCCATTCGGATCCAAGGCGCTTATTGAAGGTCCTCTGCGCAAGCTGGACGAGAGCGGTAAGGGGATTTCCTTCATCCTTTCAGCAAAGAACTCATACCTGGATCGCACATCGACGAGCATCTACTCTTATCTGAATGACGGCAATGGCCTGCCATTCAACTATACCGACCTCTATGGAAAGGTGTCTATTGGCGGCTCGAATGGCTCCAAGGTCAATCTCTTCGGATTTTCATTCGAGGATGCCGTGACAAGCTACCAGGCTCTTTCCAACCTGAGCTGGAAGAATCAGGGATTCGGCGGCAATTTCGTAGCCGTGCCGGCGACCTCACCGGTTCTGATCAGTGGCAACTTTGCCCGGAGCAGATACACATCTGTGCTGCAGGAGGAGACCGTTCCGGATCGCAGCAGTGAGATCACGAGCTTCAATTTCGGGCTGAACTTCAAGTACTCGAAGGGAACAGATGCGCTCAACTGGGGTCTTGATATCGTGGGCTTCAGCACAGACTTTGGCACGTTCAATCCACTCGGTGTGCGAATTGATCTGGAGCAGAACACGACTGAACTGAATGGCTTCGTGTCCTACAAATTCAACCGCAAACGCTTTGTGCTGGAACCTGGACTGCGAGTTCAATACTATAGTTCTCTTTCCGTTATCTCACCGGAGCCGCGACTCGGTTTCAAGTTCAAGGCCACCGAGCGCCTTCGGCTCAAGGCCGCTGCGGGTATATACACACAGAACCTGATGGCGACCAACAGTGATCGTGATGTGGTCAATCTTTTCTACGGATTCCTTGCAGGTCCTGAAGAACTGCAAAACGATTTCATTACTCCGAATGGCACCGTGCGGGAAGTTGCAGATCCACTGCAGAGGGCCGTGCATTATATCGCTGGATTTGAGTACGACATCACCGAATTGCTCAACCTGAATGTGGAGGGCTACTACCGCGATTTCCGTCAGGTGACTAACGCCAACCGAAATAAAATATTCCCGGATGATGCGGAGAATCAGGGCCGGCCGGAACTGCTGCGCAAGGACTTTATCATCGAGTCGGGATTTGCATACGGTGTGGATGTGGTGCTCAAATACGAGAAGAAAACAGCGAATATTTATTTCGTGTATTCATGGGGTAATGTGGATCGGTGGGATGGTATCCGCTGGTATGATCCTGTATTTGATCGCCGCCATAACATCAACCTTGTGGCTTCCGAGAAGTTCGGCAAGAAGCGCAACTGGGAGGCTAGTGTGCGTTGGAATCTGGGAAGCGGCCTACCCTTTACTCAGACTCAGGGATATTATGAGCCGTCTGCGATCAGTGGTATTACGGCCGATTATATCGTGACAAATTCTCCTACGCTGGGAATCCAGTATGCTGGTCTCAACGAAGGTCGTTTGCCTTATTATCACAGGCTGGACGTCAGTCTTCACAGAAGCTGGAAGTTCAAGAAGTTCACGCTGGATGCAAATGCCAGCGTCACCAATGCCTATAACCGGGAGAATGTCTTCTACATTGACCGGGTAACCGGTCGTCGTGTGGACCAGCTGCCGGCGATTCCGGCGTTGGGTGTAGAGATCAGTTTCTGATCAGCAATTCGCGCGCATGCTCAATTGAGCTCTGAGGGCGTTTTTTGCCTCCCAGCATTTCGGCGAGTTCTCCAATGCGCTCGTCGCCGCGGAGTGCAGTAACATGGGTAACCGTTCGATCCTCTTCGTCGGTCTTGTATACCTTGAAATGATGGTCGGCCTTACCCGCAATCTGCGGCAAATGTGTGATGGCAATGACCTGCAAATGTCCGCTGATACTTCTGAGAATATCTCCTATGCTCAGGGCTACCTCTCCGCTTACGCCTTGATCTATTTCGTCCAGAATAAGCACCGGGAGCTTGCGGTGGCGGGCGATGGATGCTTTGAGTGCGAGCATCACCCGCGATATTTCGCCGCCTGAGGCAACAGAGCGCACGGGCATTAGTTCACTGCCCTTGTTGGCGCCAAAGAGCAGGCTCACATCACTCCACCCGAACGGTCCTATCGTATCGGTTCGGCGGAGTTCCCAGCGCAGGCGGGCGCCAGGCAACTGCAATGCGCTCAGATAATCGTGCACTTCATGCTCTGCACGCTCAGCGGCTTGTTCCCGGGCAGCATGAATAGTATGGGCTTCCCCGGAGAGCGCAGCACCGCGTATGGCTTTTTCTTCTTCCAGACGTTGGATTTCATCTTCCAGCCCATCAGCGGTATCGGTTTCACTGCGCAGGCGCTCACGGAGGGTGATGAGTTCGTCCACCGACTGAACCCGGTGTTTTTGCTGGAGCCGGTAAACTTCATTGAGGAGGGATTGAACGATTCCCGTGCGCTGTTCGTCAGAGTCTGTACGCTCGGCGAAGGCAGCCAGTTCGCTTTCCAACTCGCGGCTTTCGATCAGTAAGCTCTCCACCCGATGGGTGAAAGCAGCGAGGTCGGGATGGTGTCCGGCGACCTTGGAAAGCAGTTGTCGCACGGACTGAAGAGAGGCGATTGTGCCCTGGCCTTCGGTGCCGAGCGCTTCTGATGCTGACCAGAGCGCACTTCGTATTTCACCGGCATGCTCCAGGGTCGTGAGTTCCTGTTCTAATGCTTGCTGATTCAGACTATCCAGCGCAGCCTGGTCGAGTTCGTCCAGCTGAAACCGGAGATAGTCCTGATTCTGCAGCGCAGCGGCCTGCCGGTGGCGGAGTTGCTCTACGTGATCGCAGAGCGTCCGGTATTCGCGAAAGGCAAGGGTGAAGGAGCGAACCCGCTCTTCCTGTCCGGAAAATGCATCCAGAATAGAGAACTGGAAAGCCCGGTCACCGAGGATGGAGTTTTCATGCTGGCTATGGACATCCACAAGTTGCTCTCCAAGGGTCTTGAGGACCTGCAGTGCAACGGGTGTGTCATTGATGAAGGCTCGACCCTTGCCACCAGGGGCAATCTCCCGGCGAATGGTAGTCAGGGGTTCGAAGTCGAGGTCGTGTTCCTGAAAAAATGCGCCGAACTCGGACTCCTGAATTTCCACTTGGGCTTCGGCTACACATTTTTTTCCAGAATGGCGGATTGATCGAAGGTCTGCGCGCTCCCCGAGGAGGAGAGAGATGGCTCCGAGCAGGATGGACTTGCCGCTTCCGGTTTCACCGGTAATAGCGGTGAAACCATTTTCAAAGTCCAATGTGGCCTGGTCAATAAGGGCGTAGTTCTGAACGTGCAGGTGGCGAAGCATAGATCATGAATCGGCGAGTCCGAAGTTAAATGCGAAAAGGCGGGGGATGAGCGGACACTTATTCACGGCTTATGCGCATGGGCTACTGCATCATGCGCTCATAGCGGGCTATGTTGCCGGGGTCGAGGAGTTTGCACAGGTTGGCAATGGGCTCCTTTTCCTTTTTGTCGAGAGGGCCATAGAGCTTTACCAACTCATCGCCCTTGGCATAGAAGAACACCTGCATGTTGTACGACGAAGGTTTGATGCGGTGCACGCTTTCCAGCGCAGCCAGCGCATCTGCAATCTGCTGGCGGGCTGCCACGGGTTCGGTGTAGAGTTTGTCCATCCCCTTGCGGTGGTAGAGGTAAAGGCAGTCGCGCACCGGCTTGAACGTTTGGGTCACCATGTTCTCAATAAGCCAGTAGCGGTTTTGCTGTCCACGCTCATTGGATCTCCAGCCGGGTTCAGGGGCATTCTGAGCATTGCTTACGATGGTCTGACAGATTACATAATAATCCGTTCCGCCTTCGAGAGAGAACGTATCGTAGTCCATCGCCAGAATGAGGTTGGCGTAGAATGCCAGAACACTGCTGAGGTTATCGCGGTGCTGATCTACCGACCACTGGATGAGGGTATTTTCCTGAAAGGTGAACTCAAAGTCACGGTCGTTGAGGGATACTACAGGTGACTTGTAGTTCGAGTTGAACACCGGCCGGCTGCTGCCCACCTGCAGGGTTCCTTTGAACTGGCGCTGGTTGATCTGTTGCTCCACCGTAATCTGCATGGTGCACTCAATCCTTTCCTTGGGGTTCCAGTCATCGCGCGACCATCTGCGCGTATTGATAAATTCTTCGATGGTGGTTTCCATGATCTGGAAAATTTCCGGACCGGAGATCATGACTCGCGGCGGAATGATGGTCACATCGCACTGAAGCTCCTGTGCGCTCAGGGCACCGGAAAGCACGATGAAGGCAGAAAGGAAGATGTGTTTCATGCAGGCAGCAGCTTCACGATTTCGTTTACTATATCCTGTGCCACGGCGGACTTGGGCTTTAACCCGAAAGATGCCGATCTATTGTCCCGCCAAAATAGGGTGATTTTATTCGTATCCCCGCCGAATCCTGCACCCTCTTCCTGAAGGGAGTTGAGCACCACGAGATCGAGGTTCTTGCGTTCGAGCTTGGCGCGCGCCTGTTCTTCACCGCCATCCGTTTCCAGTGCAAAGCCCACGAGCACCTGTCCCGGTTGTCTGGAAGCTCCCATGGTGGCCGCGATATCGGGGTTGGGCACGAGCTGAAGGTTCAGGTCATCGGCGCTCCGTTTCATTTTCACTTCAGCGCGTTTGGCCGGCCGGTAGTCAGCAACTGCAGCAGCGAATACCATGATTTGCGCCTGGGCATGAGACTGGACGGCTTGCAGCATTTCAAGGGCAGATTCCACCCGGGTTACCTGCACAAGCGGATGGCTCATGGTGAGCTGGACGGGGCCGGTCACAAGTTGTACTTCAGCTCCTGCGTCGGCAAGTGACCTCGCCAGTGCGAAGCCCATTTTGCCAGTTGAAAAGTTACCTATGAACCTCACGGGATCCAGGCGTTCGAAGGTGGGGCCTGCAGTAACCAGGGCCTGCATACCACGGAGGGGCAATCGGGGATGGAAGTGGTCCACAACGGCCCGGAAAATATCTTCAGGTTCACCCATGCGGCCCTTGCCATAAAGTCCGCTGGCAAGCTCGCCTTCAGCGGGTTCCAGAATGGTATGTCCGTATGAGCGAAGGATATCGAGATTGGCCCGGGTGCCCGGGTGCATGTACATGTCATGGTCCATGGCCGGAGCTACCATTACAGGGCAGCGCACACTCATGTAGGTAGCCAGGAGCAGATTGTCGCTCTGCGCGGCCGCCATCTTGGCAAGTGTATTCGCAGATAGCGGAGCAATAAGCATAAGATCGGCCCAAAGGGCCATATCCACGTGGTTATTCCAGATCCCCGCCTCGCGGTCGGAGGTGAAGTCTGACACTACAGGATGCTTCGAAAGTGTAGAGAAGGTGAGAGGCGTCACAAATTCCCGGGCTCCAGGAGAGAGTAGAACGCGCACATCCGCACCGGCGCGCACAAGCTCACGCACAAGGTAGGCCGCCTTGTAGGCTGCGATGCTTCCTGTAACTCCGAGCAAGATGCGCTTGCCTTCCAGCATCATGGGTTGGGATTAAAAGACGAAAGATGGCTGATGGGCCATCTTTCCGGTAATATGATGATTTGTTGAGATCACTTGATTTCCTCTTCTTCCGGATAACGGAAGTACACCTTGTCCTCCAGCAACTCCTGAACAGCGATGGAGTGGGCTTTAGGAAGGCGCTCATAGTGGCGGCTGATCTCAATCTGTTCCCGGTTTTCGAAGACCTCCTCCAGGTTGTCCTGAGATGTGCCGAATTCCTCTAGCTTCTGATTGAGCTCTTCTTTGATCTCCCGTGAAAGCTGGTTTGAACGCTTGGACAGGAGAACCACAGCTTCGAACAGGTTTCCATGAACCTGGTCGTACAACTCATTGGTGTTGCGGGTGATGGTGGACTTGGCAGCTGTGCTCGACTTGTAGTTACTCATGGTACTTCAGTGGTTGATGTCCGTTTCTCGATCTGCCTTCGGCTTCTGATGTAGTACGACTCAGCGTCGTTCAGAAGAGGGCTATTCGGGTAAAGGGAGGCAAAGGTAAGGTAAGATTCGACTGTTGCGCGATAACGCTCCAATTTTCGGGCTTCCACACTACCCTCGGCAAACTCGAAATTGCTCCTGACCATCAAGTGATAGGCTTCCTCCCGGAAGATGCTGCCGGGATAGTCTTCCAGAAACTGGTTCAGCGACTGCACGGCGGCCTTGAACTTGCGGGTGGTATTATACTGCTTGGCAACTTCGAAAGCCTTTTCCTCCAGTTTGAAGCGTAAGCGGCCCACCATGCGGTTGGCCGAATCCCGCAGGGCTGAGTTGGGATATTTATCCAGGAAAAGCTGGAATTCATCGATGGCCGACCGGGTGTCTACCTGATCCAGAGAATAAGATGGCGACAGTCTATAGCTGCAGAGCGCTGCCAGAAATTGGCATTCTTCGGCTCTGGCACTATTGGAGAAGGTCCTCGTGAATGATTTGAAGTAGTAGTTGGCGAGGAAGTAGTCCTCGATGCAATATTCCGTCTTGGCGTAGTAGTAATACACCCCTTCTGCGAGCTGGGTACCCCGGGAAAGTCCGAGCAGTTCTTCAAACAAAGGCAGTGCCTTGTAGCACTCCCCACTCTCGAAGTACCCAACGGCCGCCTCATATTTTTTATTGATGTCCTTTTCCTTGAGGATCTTGCTGTATTCACTGCACGAGAATAGCGTGAGCCAAACAGCGAAAACAGCGAGGAGGGCAATCGGGCGGTTATTCATGCAGGCGGCAAAAATAGAGGGTTCGGATGTTCGGACGCCTGAATCATGCACCGGGATACAGGAGATTACTCGTTTTTAACGGTTTTCATAACCTCCATGTTGGAAAATGCAGGCGCAGCAGACGGGTTGTTTCAGCGCTCTAAGCCAGGTTGAGGCGTACATTTGTGCCGGACAAAAACATTCCGAAACCTTGGATATTTTCGAACGCATCCGGAAGCAGCGCGGCCCGCTCGGCCAGCATTCCAAAGAATCTCATGGATATTTCACCTTCCCCAAACTTGAGGGTGAACTGGGTCCGCATATGACCTTCCGCGGAAAGCCCGTATTGGTCTGGAGTCTCAATAACTATCTCGGGCTGGCCAACCATCCCGATATCCGCAAGGTGGACGCCGAGGCCGCTGCCCAATGGGGAATGGCCTATCCTATGGGTGCCCGGATGATGTCCGGTCAGACCAAGTACCATGAACAACTCGAGCAGGAGCTCGCTGCCTTCATGGATAAGGAAGATGCCTTCCTGCTCAACTACGGATACCAGGGCTGCATGTCAGCTATCGAAGCGCTTGTAGGGCGTCATGACGTGATTGTGTACGACAGTGAGTGCCACGCCTGCATGGTGGATGGAGTCAGGCTGCACAATGGAAAGCGGTTTGTGTTCCAGCACAACGACATGGAAAGTTTTGAGAAAATGCTGCGCCATGCGAAGCGTGTCACCGACGAAACCGGTGGCGGTATTCTCGTACTCACGGAGGGAGTCTTCGGAATGGCTGGTGATCAGGGCAAGCTGAAAGAGATCGTTTCCTACAAGAAGGAATTTGGCTTCCGTCTCTTCGTGGATGATGCCCATGGATTTGGCTCCATCGGAAAGAATGGCCGCGGTGCTGCGGAGTATCAGGGTGTTCAGGATGGGGTGGACGTGTACTTCGGTACGTTCGCCAAGGCTATGGCCACCGTTGGTGCCTTCGTCGCGTCTGAGGCTCATGTGATCGAATATCTCCGATACAACATGCGCTCGCAAACCTTTGCAAAGGCTCTGCCGATGCCCATCGTGATTGGCGCTCTGAAGAGGCTGGACATGATCCGCACGCAGCCCGAGCTTCAGGACCGCCTCTGGGAAGTGGCCCGAGCCCTTCAGGGTGGGCTCGTGGATGCAGGCTTCGATATTGGTCGCACCAACTCTGTAGTAACTCCGGTATTCCTCAAAGGATCTCTCGGCGAAGCTACCAATGTGACCCTCGAGCTTCGGGAGAAATTCGGCATCTTCTGCTCTATTGTCGTTTATCCCGTGGTGCCCAAGGACGTCATTATGCTCCGCCTGATTCCAACTGTGGTGCACTCCATGGAGGATGTCAGGTACACCATTGATGCCTTCAAGCAGGTGCGTGAGCGCCTGGAGGCAGGTGACTACAAAGCCGACAGGATCGCTGACTGGGCTTCATCAAAGGCATCAGCTGCTTCTGAATAAGACAGATTATCGCACTTAACCGACAGGCCGGGCCTTCTTGCCCGGCCTTGTCATTGGAACAGGAAATGGACCAGCTCAGCCCGACCGATGAAGAAGCCGTATGGCCGAGGTATTTTATCCACCTCGCCTATGATGGCTCATCCTATCACGGCTGGCAGAGACAGCCCAACGGACACAGCGTACAGGCCGAGTTGGAGGCCGCCTTGCGCACTCTCCTTCGCCAGGAAAAGGTCATCACTACAGGCTGTGGTCGTACAGACGCCGGCGTGCATGCACGCTCCTTCTTCGCGCATTTCAACGCGATGGAGGAGATAGGGGATTGCAGCGAGCTGGCCTATAAGCTCAATCAAGTGTTGCCCCCTGATGTGGCGGTGTTCAGAATATTCCGTGTGGCTGACCGGGCACATGCGCGTTTCGATGCACGGTCCCGTTCCTATGAATACCACATTCACCAGATTCCGGATCCATTCGTGCGGGCATACAGTACCTTATATCCCTGGCCGCTCGACCTGCCGGCCATGAAGGAAGCTGCTGCTATGCTCACCGGCCGGCGTGACTTTGCAAGCTTCTGTAAAAGTGGTGGCGCGCAGAAGACCACCATCTGCGAAGTCACGGATGCCCACTGGATCAAGGAGGGTGAAAAGCTCGTGTTTCATATCACAGCTGATCGCTTCCTTCGCAATATGGTAAGGGCTATCGTTGGCACCCTGCTTGAAGTGGGGCGTGGCAAGCGCTCACCTGAATCCATACCGCATATCCTCGGCGGCCTTCAGCGCTCTGCTGCCGGTGAAAGTGTCAAGGCCTGCGGGCTCCATCTCACCCGGGTAGCCTATGATTTCGTGCCTGATGACCATTCTTCCCAAGTGCCATGAGTGCTTCAGCTCCTTCACCCGGATTCCGCATTTTCCTGCGCCTCTACGGCAGGATTGCTCCGTACCGGATCTCCTTTGCCTTTACCGCCCTGCTGGTAATCGCACTGGCCTTTCTTTCTCCGGTTCGTCCGGAACAAATGCGGAGTATCGTGGACCAATGGGTGCCTGCCGGAAATCACGATCAGGTGTTTCGCGTGTCACTTCTCTTTATCGCTGTGCTCCTGCTCGAGGCCCTAATCCAGTTTGTCCAGGCTTTACTCGCCAACCGGGTTGCACAGGCCGTGACACTCGATCTGAGAGCTGATCTGTACGCCCATGTGATGAGGTTCAAGACGTCCTATTTCGACCGCACACCGGTTGGTCAGTTTGTGACCAGGCTTGTCGGCGATATCGATGGGATAGCCGAGGTGTTCTCGGTAGGTATTCTGGATATCGCTCGCGATGCGCTCAAGCTGGTGGTCATTGTCGGGTATATGTTCTGGGTGGACTGGCAGCTGGCCCTGATGGTGCTGATTCCCGTGCCTGTATTGCTCTACGCTACACGTCTTTTTCAGGTGGCCGTGAGCAAATCGTTTCAGGAGGTGCGCAATCAGGTTGCGCGTATGAACGTGTTTGTTCAGGAGCATGTGTCTGGAATGCACATCGTGCAGGTGTTCAACCGCGAAAGGGAGGAGCAGCAGAAGTTCAGGGATATCAACCGGGACCATCGGCGGGCGCATATCCGTGCGATATGGGCTTACAGCGTCTTTTTTCCGGTCGTTGAATTGCTCTCTGCCGCATCCGTGTCGCTCATGCTCTGGTGGGGTCTGCGCACTGCCCTGCAGGGCCATACCACGCCAGGATTGCTTTTGCAGTTCTCCATGTTCATTACGATGATGTACCGCCCCATCCGGCAGATGGCAGACAACTTCAACGTACTTCAGATGGGAGTGGTGAATGCCGATCGGGTGTTCAAGATTTTGGACGAGCAGGAGGGAGAAATTGATCGCGGAAGTCATGCCCCACAGGCTGTTCGGGGTGCTATTGCGTTTCGTGATGTCTGGTTTGCCTATCGGGAAGGACAATGGGTCCTCCACGGTATTTCACTCACTGTGCAGCCCGGGGAGATGGTGGCTGTTGTGGGAGCTACAGGTGCTGGAAAATCCAGTTTGGCGGGCCTCATAAACCGGTCATATGAGCACCAGCGAGGCGATGTCCTGCTCGACGGCATACCTGTAGAGCACTTCACCCTGGGATGGCTGCGCCACCACGTGGGTATGGTTCCTCAGGATGTATTCCTTTTTTCTGACACTATACTGAATAACATCACCCTTCATGATCCGGAGATTACCCGGGAGGAAGTCATCCGCGCCTCAAGAGAGGTAGGGATCCACTCCTTTATTGAGCGCCTTCCCGGTGGGTACGACTACTATGTCGGAGAGCGGGGTGTGATGCTCAGCACCGGCCAGCGTCAACTGGTGGCTTTTGTGCGTGCTTACGTTCGAAATCCTTCCGTCATTCTGCTGGATGAAGCCACGTCAAGCGTGGACAGTGAGTCGGAGCAACTCATCCAGCAAGCCATGGAACGATTGGTGCGCGGTCGCACCAGTCTGGTGATTGCCCACCGGCTTTCTACGGTGCGCAAGGCCAGCCGGATTCTGGTCATGCACCACGGGGAGATTGCCGAATCGGGCACACACGAAGAACTGATGTCGCTGAAGGGAATGTACTACCGGCTTGTCCAGTTGCAGCTTGAACCCGAGGTCAGCTGACCCGGTGTGCCAATCTTGCGCTATGTTTGGAATATGAACGCGAGAGAGCTTGCCCAAAGGGTTGTTGACCGCATGTTTGACAATGACCCGTTTTCCCAATGGCTCGGTATTGAGCGACTTGAGGATGGACCGGGTATTTCAGTTCTCCGGATGGTTGTGCGTGATGAAATGCTCAACGGCTTCGCCATAGCCCATGGAGGTATTGCCTATTCCCTGGCTGACAGTGCGCTGGCCTTTGCTTCAAATGGCCATGGAATTCAGGCGGTATCCATTGAAACATCCATTTCACATGTGCGGCCGGTGCGGGTAGGGGATATCCTGAGCACCATGGTCGAAGAGCGCAGTCTCACCCGAAGTACCGGCTTGTACTACGTCACGGTGCACAATCACCTCGGTGAGCCCGTAGCCCATTTCCGCGGAACCGTTCACCGGACGGGCAAGCCTTGGTTTCCTCAGGAGGAGGAATAATCAACGCAGGATGCGGATTGCGGAGGGGACTACTTCCAAGGTACATGGAAGCACGCCTGCCAGCTCTCCATCGGCTTCGAGCGCGGAGGATCCGCTGAGTTGGACGTTACGCGCAGTGAAGTAGTGAATCTCCGGATGCTTGATCTTGCGCCCTTGCTTCAGTTGAGGCAGAAAGCGGATATACTCGGCGATGGATACCCGACCGATGCGCACAACTTGAAATTCTCCGTTGTTCATTCCGCCGTCGGGGGCTATTACTATACCATCGGCAAAGGACGAACCCAATGCCACGACAGTAGTGAGAGATTCTCCGGTGAAATGCCGGTCATCCGCTGTGCACTCAAGAGTCGTTCGCCGGTAGGAAAGCAAGCCCCGAATGATCGCTGCCGGAAACACCAGTCTTCTGGGCCAACGGGGTTTCATACGCTCCACGATGGTCACTACATAGGCCCCAAGACCCGCGTCAGCCGCGTTGATAAACCACAGTGGCGGGCGATCGGATGTGCGGATCACTCCGAGGTCCACCGCGAGGGTTTCCATCTTCCGGAGGCGATGGATGAGATTCCTGACATCACCGCGGGGCCAGCCCATCATGCGGGCGTAGTCATTGCCCGTGCCCAGGGGCAGAAGTCCGGCCACAGGCATTCTCTTATCTGGATGCTCCGCTGAAGCAGCCATGAGTCCGTTGACCAACTCATGAAGGGTGCCATCTCCCCCGCACCCGATGACCACATCCTTCAAGGGCATCCAGCTCCGGGCAATCTCACGCGTATCACCCGGGCCCGCAGTGATCCGGATTTCCAGATCGAGGTCAGCCAGAGCGGACAGCCGCCTTCTGATCTCCTCGCTTTCTCGCTTCTGGCCGTGGAGGATAATTCCCACTTTCATCGGGGGAAAGGTAAGCCCCGCAGGTTGTTTAAGTTTGCCGAACATTCCGGCAACCGGAATACCCTTTCATGGAAAATACCACCACCACCCCGGGACGAGTCAGCCGGCTCCTCGAACAACTGACCGAATCGGCCACCCTGGCGATGGCCCGCCTGAGCAGGGAGCTCACGCAGCAGGGGTTAGACATTGTGAGTCTGAGTCTGGGAGAGCCTGACTTTGATACACCCCAGTTTATCAAGGATGCTGCGCATCGGGCGATTGACCAGAATATCACCCACTATCCGCCGGTCAATGGATTTCTGGACGTCAGGAAAGCCATATCCGAAAAGTTCCGCCGGGACAATGGCCTCGACTATGCGCCTGAGCAGATTGTGGTATCCACCGGAGCGAAGCAGTCTATTGCCAACGCAGTTCTGGCGCTAGTCAACCCGGGTGACGAAGTGATCATGCCCAGTCCATACTGGGTCAGCTACTCGGAGATGGTCAAGATTGCAGGCGGCACACCTGTAGAAGTCAAGGCAGATTTCAGCAGCGATTTCAAGGTAACGGCTGCACAGCTCGAGAAGGCCATCACACCACGTACCCGGATGATCATCTTTTCTTCTCCCTGCAATCCTACGGGTTCTGTGCTGAGCACAGAAGAGCTCGCCGCATGGGCTGAGGTGATTACGCGTCATAGCGAGTTGTATGTCATCAGCGATGAAATCTATGAGTTCATCAACTACGCCGGCAAATCCCCGAGCATTGCCACATTCCCTGGAATGTATGAGCGCACCATCACGGTGAATGGGGTTTCCAAGGCCTTTGCCATGACAGGATGGAGAATCGGCTATATCGGCGCGCCGCGATGGATTGCGGATGCTTGCACAAAAATGCAAGGTCAGGTGACCAGCGGCACGGGAACCATTTCACAGATGGCGGCCAAGGCAGCTGTCCAGGCCGATCCAGAGCTGATTCACCCTATGCTTGAGACCTTCCGTGGTCGTCGCGAACTTATGCATCGCCTGCTCTCTGAGATTCCCGGGCTTCAGGTCAATATGCCTGAAGGAGCGTTTTACTTTTTTCCCGATATCCATGCATTCCTCGGGAAAAGCTACCGGGGAGAGCGCATTGAAACAGCCGAAGCGCTGAGCATGTATATGCTCCGTCATTTCCTCGTGGCCACTGTCTCGGGTGAGTCGTTTGGAGATCCCCGGTGTATTCGCTTGTCATATGCCGCCTCAGAATCCGATATTCGCAAGGCGTGCGGAAGGATAAAAGATGCCTTGCTCGCCCTCGAATAAGACCTACGAACTTGACCAAACAGGAAATCGAAAGCCTCTTCAGCCGGTTCAGCGAACTGACCGTGCTGGTCATCGGTGATGTGATGATTGACTCCTACCTCTGGGGGCAGGTGAGCCGCATTTCCCCGGAGGCTCCTGTGCCGGTGGTGCACGTTCAAAAGAAGGAAAACCGCCTCGGAGGAGCTGCAAACGTGGCGCTGAATGTGAAGGCCTTGGGAGCAAAGGCCATTATGTGTTCTGTTGTAGGTGACGGAAGTAAGGGGGATGTATTCAGAAAGACGTGTAAGGATAATGGATTCACCACAGAAGGCATCATTGACTCTACCGAGCGGATGACCACGGTGAAGACGAGGGTGATCGCACAAGGGCAGCACATGGTGCGTATCGACGATGAAGTGACATGGCCGCTTTCGGCAACCGATGAGCGCAACCTCCTCGATTGCATTCAGCAGATCCTGATGCGTCAGAAGGTGGATGCCATCATTTTCGAGGATTACAACAAGGGCGTACTTACCCCCAAGGTTATCGATACCGTATTGCAATGGTCTCACGAACGGGGCATTCTCACTGCTGTTGATCCCAAGAAGGAGAATTTTTTCGGGTACCGGTCCTGCACGCTGTTCAAGCCCAATCTCAAGGAGTTGCGCGAGGGTCTGGGCAGGGATATTGACCGAAAGGACAACGAGCAGCTTCGGAGTGCCATGGAAGAACTCCAGGCGCGGCTGGGCAATGAGCTCACGATGGTTACTTTGTCGGAGGCTGGAGTGGCCACCCTCGATGCTTCGGGCTTTCATCATATTCCCGCACACAGAAGGGAAATCACAGACGTGTCCGGTGCAGGTGATACGGTCATCAGTGTTGCAGCCCTCTCCCTTGCTGCTGGATGGAATATCCGTGAGGCCGCCGCGGTGGCTAATCTGGCAGGCGGACTTGTTTGTGAGCACGTAGGAGTGGTGCCGGTTGAGCCATCCAGATTGATGGAGGAGGCTATCAAAGCGATGACCCGATGAGCTGGCAGCAATTTCGCGAGCGAGTCAACCTCTACCTGTTCAAAAACAAGGAGCGCGCACTGGGTACCTTCAAGGCACTCAATATCCTGATCACCCTCTCCGCCATCGGTACCATGGTGTGGATGTATGGTTTCCAACTCAATCCGGCTGATGAGCACGTGGCCTTTGTGCTTATTAAGTCCAGCTTCGTTTTTTACGTTATTCAGTACATCGCCAAGCTCATCTACGACTTCAATCCGCGGGAATTCTTAAAGCGCACGTGGTTTGAAGGACTGATGATGAGTATCCTGGTGATTGAAGGCGTGGCGTATTCAGTGGGTGGCGAGTTGCTTATTTCCCGCATTTTCATCCGCTTAGGACTTGAGTCAGCGATTGGAGTAAGCACCTGGTTCATTCAGTTATACTTTCTTCTTGTTGTCATCACGGAGTTTGTGCGCAACAGCGATCTCCTTCCCCGGGTGCGCCTCAATCCGGCCATCATCTTCGTGCTCAGTTTCCTCACCATTATCCTGATTGGTACTTTCCTGCTCATGTTGCCGGAAATGACTTATGCCGGCGGACTGCCCTTTGTGGATGCTCTGTTCACTTCCACCAGCGCCACGTGTGTGACGGGACTGATGACCGTGGATGTGGCCACGGTGTTCACCTTCAAGGGGCAGTTTGTCATCCTCCTGCTCATCAAACTCGGTGGTTTGAACATCATCGCTTTCGGTGGTTTCCTTTCTCTGATGAGTAAGGTGGGCGTGGGCGTTCGTCACCACCAGGTGATTGAGGGATTTGTGGCCCGTGATAATATCCTCAGCGCACGAGGTATGCTCGGCAAGGTCGTGCTTTGGACTCTGTCCTTCGAGGCGCTGGGAGCAATGGCGCTGTATTTTCTCTGGGCACCGGGTATTGATTGGCCGAGCACGGGTGAACGTTTGTTCAGCAGTATTTTTCATTCGGTTTCGGCCTTCAATAATGCCGGAATATCCCTTTTCACCGATGGCTTTTACAATGAAGGGGTGCGCACAAACTACCTGGTTCATTGGGTCCTCATCCTGCTGATTTTCTTTGGCTCTCTGGGTATTTTGGCGCTGTTCGACCTGTTTGAGGTGCGCAGGTTGCGCGACCGTCTGCGTCATCCATGGAAACGTATCCATTACGCAACTCGTGTTTCTATGTACTTCGCCTTTGCCCTGGTCGTGTTGGGTGCATTGGCCATTTTCTTTTTTGAGCGAAGCAATACTCTGGCCGGGCAGAGCTTTTTCGGGCAGGTAACCGGAGCCGTGTTCCAATCCGTAGCCCCTCGCACAGCGGGCTACAATACGGTGGATATGGGAGCTATGGGTGTGCCGGCCATCATGATCGTCATCGCGCTCATGTATATCGGGGCGGGCAGCGGCTCTACAGGTGGAGGAATCAAGACGAGCAGCCTTGCTGTTATCCTGGCCGATATCCGCTCAGCGATGACCGGGCAGGAGCGGTCCGTGCTGTGGAAGCGAACCATCAACCCGAAACTCAAGAGCAATGCTTATTCCATCGCGATTATCTATGTTTTCATGAATTTTCTGGGTGCGTTGATCCTCAGCATCACAGAGTCCCATATTCTGGCTATGCCGGGACGTTCATTGATGGATCTGCTCTTTGAACAGGTGTCGGCCTTCAGTACTGTTGGATTATCGAGAAACCTGACACACCTGCTTTCCGAAGCCGGTAAGTACACCATGGTGTGTTCCATGTTCGTAGGTCGTGTGGGTACTTTCACAATCGCGTTTGCCCTGGCGGGTCATTTTGCGCGGGAGCGTTACCGCTATCCTGACGCAGACCTGATGGTGGGATGAACAATGGGAGGCAAACGGCGTTTACTCCGGGAAGAAATCATGAGCAATACCGTTAAGCCCTACAACAGAGGAGGGAAAAAGGAAGAAGTGGAGCAGATGTTTGATAACATTGCTCACCGCTACGACTTCCTCAACCGTCTTTTTTCCCTGCGCATTGACACCTTATGGAGGAAGAAAGCCCTGGGACTGATCCGCCGGAGTGAGCCAACCAACTTACTGGATGTGGCCACCGGTACTGCGGATTTTGCCATTTCGGCGGCGCGCACCATTCCATCGCTCCGGAAAATTACGGGCATTGATCTCAGCGAGGGTATGCTCAGCCATGGTAGAATGAAGCTCCGCGCACGGCAGTTGGATCACCGGATCGAGCTTCTGAAGGGGGACAGCGAGCAATTGCCATTTGATGACCATTCCTTTGATGCCGTGACGGTCGCTTTTGGGGTCAGGAACTTTGAGAATCTCCGTGCCGGATTACTGGAAATGCGTCGGGTACTCCGCGAGGGAGCGCCAGTGATTATTCTCGAGTTTTCACGTCCTGAGCGATTCCCAGTGAAGCAGCTCTTTGGTTTTTATTTCAGGCGCATCATGCCTGTGGTGGGCAGAATGTTCTCGCGTGATCACCGCGCCTATACCTACCTGCCCGAATCGGTGGACCAGTTTCCAAGTGGGGAGGCATTTCTGGATATCCTCCGTGAGACGGGCTTCAGGGAAGTGCGTTGTATTCCCCTGAGCGGAGGAATCGCTTCTATCTACACGGGCATACGATGAGGCACGAGGTCTGGCCTTCATCTGTTTCCGGGAGGGTGACTCCGCCATCCTCCAAGAGTATTGCGCAGCGCGCCGTGGCATGCGCTCTCATGGCGCGCGGCGAGTCTGTGCTGCGTCGCTTCCCTCAAAGTGATGATGCGCAGGCTGCACTTTCGGTGGCACAGACACTGGGCGCTGTGATCACCCGCAGCAGCGATGAAGTGAGAATTCGCGGAGGTTTTCCGCTCAATTTTATCGCGGGCATTCGCAATCCTCGGCGCACCCTGAATTGCGGTGAGTCGGGGCTCGCCTCCCGCATGTTTATTCCTGTTGCTGCCCTCGGGGAAGGTACCTATACCATTACGGGGGCGGGCACCTTGTCGGGCAGGCCATTTGACCTCTACGAGCAGGTTTTGCCTGAACTCGGGGCGCAATGCAAAACACAAGACGGCACTCTTCCTGCGGAGGTTACAGGTCCGCTTCGCGGTGGCCGGGTGGTGGTGGATGGCGGCCTTTCCTCTCAGTTTATCACCGGTCTGCTTCTGGCCCTGCCTCGAGCCCCCTTATCCAGTCAGGTGGAAGTGCTCAATCTGGTGAGCTCACCCTATGTGGACATGACGCTGGCAGTGGCCCGTCATTTTGGAGTCACCATTCACCAGCCTCGTCCCGGACTGTTTGACCTACCCGCAGGCATGCACTACCAGCCGGCTGAGCTCGATATTCCTGGTGATTGGAGTGGTGCAGCATTCCTGCTGGTAGCGGGAGCGCTCGCTGCCGATCCACATCTCGATGTCGCAGGGCTAAGTACAGCTATACCTCAGGCCGATATGCGGATCGTGGACGCTCTCCACAGGGCCGGTGTGCGGCTTGAAAAGAGGGGAGACGATTACCGGGTATTCAAGAGTGAAATAGATGCTTTCGAGTTCGATGCCACGGATTGTCCCGACCTTTTTCCTCCGCTGGTGGCACTAGCCTCGTTTGCCCGAGGGGTCAGTTCTATCCGCGGTGCGTCCAGGCTTCATCACAAGGAAAGCAACCGGGCCAAGGTGCTCGCGGAGGAATTTGGCAAGGCGAATATCCGGGTTACGGTGCGCGACGACGAGATGAAGATTTATCCCGGCTATGTGCGCCCGGCCAGTTTGAACAGCCATGGTGACCATCGTATCGCCATGTCAGCAGCCATACTGGGTCTGGCCGGCGACCGGACGTCGATCCGTCAGTCACAGTGCGTTTCCAAAAGCTATCCAGGCTTCTTTGAAGATCTCATCGCTATGGGGGTGAAACTTGCCTCACGTTAGCGGCCTTCGGTTCCGCGGGGTATATTCGCAACGATAGCAGCACTGCAGGATACTACCCCGCTCTGCGTGATCAAACCGATCCATGGAATTCAGCGCAAGTCAAATTGCCGAAATGCTCGGCGGCTCTATCGAGGGCAATCCGGAGGTCCGGGTGAGCGCATTATCCAAAATTGAGGAGGGTCAGCCCGGTACCCTCACTTTTTTGGCCAATCCCAAGTATACCTCGTATATCTACGAGACTGGAGCGAGCATTGCCATCGTCGCGGCTGATTTCACAGCCGAAAAGTCCTTGCCCGCATCCCTCACCCTCATCCGGGTGCCCGATGCCTACGCGAGTTTTGCCCGATTGCTGGAGGCCTATGATCAGGCCCGAAAGCCTCGGCCGGGAGTGGATCCCACTGCGGTTGTTGCGCCAGGCGTGATCGTGCCTGACGATGCGTATATCGGTCCGCATGCCGTCATCTGTGCGGGCGTTAAACTCGGAGCTGGCGTGCAGCTCTACGCTGGTGTATTTCTGGGTGAACAGGTGTCGGTGGGAGCTTCCACGTCGCTCTACCCCGGAGTCAAGGTTTACCGCGATTGCCTAATCGGCAATGCCTGCACACTGCATGCCGGCGTTGTGATTGGTGCTGATGGCTTTGGGTTTGCACCGGGAAGTGAAAACAATTATGCCAAGGTTCCGCAAATCGGGAATGTGGTCATCGAGGACCACGTAGAGATCGGAGCCAATACTACGATTGACAGAGCGACGCTTGGTTCGACCATCATCCGGAAGGGAGTCAAGCTGGATAATCTTATTCAGATCGCCCATAATGTGGACATCGGAGAGAATACCGTCATTGCGGCCCAGACGGGCATAGCGGGATCCACGCGGATCGGACGCAACTGCATGATCGGTGGACAAGTCGGAATTGTCGGTCACCTCACGATTGCCGACGGTGTGAAGATTGCCGCCCAAAGTGGCGTTGGACAGGATATTGCAGAGCCGGGAACCATCGTGCAGGGCTCACCTGCTTTCCCGATCATGGACTACAAGAAATCATATGTCGGTTTCCGCAATCTTCCTGAGCTGATGCAGCGGATTTCAGCATTGGAGAAGAAGCTGCGCGATTCTTCCGGTGAATCATGAGCGCCTGCTTTGAGGCCACCCGCTGGTTGCGTCATCAGTTCATGGCCAGAGGACCCCATGGTGTTCACTCTCCCCTCGTTTACCGGATGATCACTGAGGTGCTTACACGGCGCCGGGAAGCCCGGAATTCGCTCAAGCCTGTTGAGGCGTGCAGGCAGCGCTACCTGGCCGATCGCGGCATGATGCGGCTGGAGGATTTCGGCGCCGGCAGCAGAAGGAGGGAAACGTCGCGCAGCATATCCTCCATAGCTCGTCATGCTTCTTCTTCCGCTCACCAGCTGGAAGCGCTTTGGTGCCTGGTGCGGGACGCCCGTCCGGATTTGATTCTGGAGTTTGGAACCAATCTCGGACTGGGCACCATAACTATGGCGCTGGCCGCACCCGAGGCGCGGATCATTACCATGGAGGGCGATCCCCAGCTGAGCAGCATGGCCCGGCAGCAGGCGCGTGACCTCGGACTTGATCAAATCGAGTTTCTCTCCGGATCGTTTGATGCGTTATTGCCCGTGCTCGCGGGTCGCGATATCTCGCCCGATTTCACCTTCCTCGACGGCAACCACCGCAGAGGTCCTGTGCTCGAGTATTCCCAATGGCTGCTCTCGAGATGCCGGGGAGATGCCACGATCCTCATAGATGATGTGTATTGGTCGCGGGATATGTCAGCCGCCTGGTCGGAATTGTGCAGCCGCTCTGATGTGCCACTGACCATGGACTTCTTTCATTTCGGCCTGATCCGGACGGGCGCCAGGCTCCGCAAGGAGCATTTTGTCCTGCGCCTCCCCTGAATTCTTGACTGGCGGCCGCTTCTCACTATTTTTGACCTCCCGCAAAACCAACCTAATCCCATGAAACACATTTTGATGATTCTCGCTCTGTTCGCAGCTGCATTGACTCAAGCGCAGACGCGTCCTGCAGTGACCTCTCAACAGCCCGTGAAGGATACCAGTCCGCTGCCCCGTCAGGTAGATCCGCAGATTATTGTGGTGGAACTCCTGGTGACGGAAAACACGGCCGGCGGAGTCAGTCTGAGCTTCGATGTGGGACGCGAACAGCCGACCTATTTCACGGATAAGGAATTTGCGCAGCAATTGATTGACATGCGCAAGTATTCGATTGCAAGCATCCCGGATGGTTTTTCTTATTTGTCGGGTCTTGGCTTTCGCTTTGTGGCCAGCTATGATCTCATGCTCAACGGGCGGAACGAAACCCACCTCGTTTTTGAACGCGATAATCCCCGTCGCCGCGAAAAACCCGATCAGGGAGCAGAGCCTCCCGCTCGCCCCAACAGCCGTCCGGGAGCTGCTGTTCCCCCTACGCAGAAGCGCTGAACCCTACCCATAGCCCAGAGATTCATCGCTGAATCCGGCATTTCGTGTGTAAAATGCTGACATTCGGTCCGCGGAAGACGCGGCAGGTGGGCATTTCTGACAATTTGCCTGACAGGATTTCCGATGCTTTCGGGTGGCATCCAAATTGACTGAAAGCGGCAGTTTCCAACGAAAAACAAAACGAGAAATGAGCAAGATTATAGGTATCGACCTGGGCACGACAAACTCCTGCGTGGCGGTGATGGAGGGCAGTGAGCCGGTAGTCATCGCGAATAGCGAAGGCCGCCGTACCACCCCGTCTATGGTCGCATTTGTAGATGGTGGAGAGCGCAAGGTCGGCGACCCGGCCAAGCGTCAGGCGATCACCAATCCCCGCAAAACCATTTATTCCATCAAGCGCTTCATGGGTAATACCTATGATGAAAGCCAGCGTGAGGCCACGCGGGTTCCCTATGAAGTAGTACGCGGTGAGGGAAACACCCCTCGCGTGAAGATTGACGACCGGATGTACACCCCTCAGGAAATTTCGGCAATGGTTCTTCAGAAAATGAAGAAGACAGCCGAAGATTATCTTGGGCATGAAGTGACGGAGGCCGTGATCACAGTCCCCGCCTACTTCAACGACTCCCAGCGTCAGGCCACCAAGGAAGCCGGCGAGATTGCCGGTCTCAAGGTCAAGCGAATCATTAATGAGCCCACAGCCGCAGCTCTGGCATACGGACTGGATAAGAAATCCAGTGATATGAAGATTGTCGTGTTCGACTGTGGAGGAGGAACACATGACGTATCCATCCTCGAGTTGGGAGATGGTGTATTTGAAGTTCTTTCCACAGATGGCGATACACACCTGGGTGGTGATGACTTTGACCAGGTCATCATCGAATGGCTGGTTCAGGAATTTAAAAATGAGAACGGCAATATCGATCTGACGAAGGATCCTATGGCCCTTCAGCGCCTGAAGGAGGCCGCTGAAAAAGCGAAAATTGAACTCTCCAGTTCCACCAGCACAGAGATTAATCTTCCCTACATCATGCCGGTGGACGGCATTCCGAAGCACCTCGTGCGTTCATTGAGCCGTGCGAAGTTTGAGCAACTCGCCGATAGCCTCATCCAGCGCACCATTGCACCGTGTGAATCAGCCCTCAAGAAGGCAGGTCTTTCGGTTCGGGACATCAACGAGGTTATCCTCGTAGGTGGTTCCACCCGCATCCCGGCTGTTCAGGAAGCTGTGAAGAAGTACTTTGGCAAGGAGCCAAGCAAGGGAGTGAATCCTGATGAGGTCGTGGCTGTGGGAGCAGCAATTCAGGGAGGTGTACTCACCGGGGAGGTGAAGGATGTGCTTCTGCTGGATGTGACACCACTCTCTCTGGGTATTGAAACCATGGGAGGTGTATTCACCAAGCTGATTGAAGCCAATACGACTATCCCCACGAAGAAGTCGGAGGTGTTCTCCACCGCCAGCGATAACCAGCCGAGCGTGGAAATTCATGTTCTGCAAGGAGAACGTGCCATGGCCAAGGATAACCGCACCATCGGGCGATTCCACCTGGATGGCATTCCACCCGCGCCCAGAGGGATTCCTCAGGTTGAAGTCATCTTCGACATCGATGCCAATGGTCTTATTCATGTCTCTGCGATCGATAAAGCCACCAATAAGAGCCAATCCATCAGGATAGAGGCATCAAGCGGTCTGGGCAAGGAGGATATTGAGCGCATGAAGAAGGAAGCTGAACTGAACGCCGACTCCGATCGCAAGGCCCGTGAATCCGCAGATCTGGTCAACCAGGCAGATCAGCTCATCTTTCAGGTAGAGAAGCAATTGAAAGAATTCGGTGATAAGCTTCCTGCTGATAAGAAGGCGCAGGTTGAGTCCGGATTGGCTGATCTCAAAAAAGCGCATGCTGAGAAGGATCTCGATGCCATCAAGTCGACCATGGATGCCCTGAATGCCACGTTTCAGGCGGCAAGTCAGGATATGTACAACCAATCCCAGTCGGGCGGTGGCAATACCAATACCGGCAATGGCACCGACTCCGAAGTCACTGATGTGGACTTCGAAGAGGTGAAGGATGATAAGAAATAAGGGAATACCTGAACTTCAGGACGCCCGGGTATCCATGCCCGGGCGTTTCTGTTTTTGGTCGCTCCGGATGTCCTGTTTCAGGTTAATGGCCTATACTTGGCTCCCGAACTTAAATACACAACTCTCATGCTCAAGGAATTCAGGGAATTTGCACTCCGGGGTAATCTGGTGGATCTGGCCATCGCGTTTGTTATGGGTGGTGCTTTCGGCAAAATCGTAACTGCTTTTGTTGACGGCATGGTCATGCCTCTGGTGGGATTGCTCACTTCGGGTAAAGACTTTTCCGCCATGGAATGGAAAATCACGTCCGGATCGGCAGCTGTTACCGATGCTGGCGGAAACATCATGACCGAAGCTGTGCAGCCCATCGCCATCCGCTATGGGGCATTTATCACGGTACTGATTGACTTCATCATCGTTGCGTTTGTTATGTTCCTTGTGGTCAAGGCCGTGAATCGCTTAAAGAAGAAGCAGGAAGAAGCTCCAGCTGCACCAGCCGAGCCATCCAGGGAAGAAGTATTGCTCGGTGAAATCCGCGATATTTTGCGTAAATCATAAGTGAAGGCCAGCCATCTGCGATCTGATGTGGGAATGTTTTATCCTTTCTCGATCTGGCTCCGAACAAAGGTTGTCTGCTGCAAGTTCTTAGGCCAGACTGTTGTCTATGTTCTCCCACCGGATTGCCCTCCTCATCCTTGCCGCTGCGGTCGTTATTTCGCTCCTGGCAGGTTGGCTGGCTTTCGGATTACGGCTTGACTACGATTTTGAGGATTTCTTTCCGCATCACGACCCCGCTACTGATTACTACCTCGAATTCAGGGAGTCCTTTGAAACGGACAATGATTTTTTCATTGTGGCGCTGGAGAATCAAGAAGGCATCTTCGATGCTGATTTCCTTGGTCGAGTTGACAGTCTGAGTCGGGTCTTATCCCGCATTGAGCATGTGGAACAGGCCATAGGGCCCACCGACCTGTTTGAAGTGGTTCGAGATCCCGTAATGGGAGGAGTGTTCCGCAATCCACTGCTGCGCTGGCAGGAGCCGGAAAATTATGCCCTGGATTCCGCCCGCATCTATTCTTCTCCTTCCTACGTGGGGGTATTTTTTTCTTCGGATGGTCATGCTGCGGCTATCCAGATGAAGCACACCCAGATGCTGGGAAAGGTTCAATGCGACCAGCTTTCCTATGCCATCGAGGAAGCGGTGGAGTCATTTGGATTTGACAAGGCACACGTGATTGGCCGCGCACTGGGTCAGCGGGTTTATGTCGAAATGATGGTGCGCGAATTGGCCCTCTTCATTTCCCTGAGTCTGCTGCTCACCTTGCTTTTCCTCTACATCGCCTTCCGGTCCGGTTGGGGGATGATTATTCCAGCGCTGATCGTGCTCCTCTCGCTGCTCTGGACGCTTGGCTTCATGCGTCTGATCGGCAAGGATATCGATCTTATGCTGACTGTTCTTCCCACTATCATCTTTGTGGTGGGTGTCAGTGATTCCGTGCACGTCCTCACGAAGTACCTCCATGAGCTTCGACAGGGTACAGAAAAGAAGGAGGCCATCTGGAAAGCATTCAAGAGCATTCGGCTGGCCACCTTCCTCACGGCGCTCACCACATCGATAGGATTTATTACGCTGGTGTTGTCCAATATCCGGCCCATTGCCGACTTTGGTGTGTACACCTCGTTTGGGATCATGCTGGCCTACGGGCTCACGTATTCGGTCCTTCCCGCAATCCTGCTGCTTGCGACGCCGAAGCGTATGCACGCCTTTGCGCTGAGTGATGATTTCTGGTCATCTCGTCTGCACCGGGCATTTGCATGGATTCTTCGCTTCAGGAAGAGGATCCTCTGGAGCGGACTGGGATTGTTCATCCTGAGTGGCATCGGAATTTCGCTGGTGGAAGTGGATAATAAGATGCTGGAGGATTTGCGCGATTCTCATTTCCTGAAGCAGGAGTTCTTCTACATGGAGGAGCATTTTGCAGGTTGCAGGCCTTTTGAGTTGGGCATTCGGCTCGCTGAGACGCAGGATCCGTTCGATCCTCAGGTCATGGCCCAGCTCGATCTGCTCGACCGGTATCTGCGGCAGCAATATGGCGTGGGAAATCTCCTTTCCCTTCCCGAGGTTGTGCGCATGGCTAACAAGGCGCAGAACGCAGGGCAGCAGATGTACTACCGCGTCCCCGAAGATTCCATGTCCCTCCGAAGGTTGGAGCGGTTACTCGGACGAAAAGAGCTGCGAAGTCTGGTAAAGCTTTCCTGGAATGATTCTCTCGGTGTTTTACGATTTGCCGGAAAGGTGGGTGACTTCGGGCGCATCCATTTTGAGCAGAGGAATGGTGCATTGAGCGCCTTCATCCGGTCTCAATGTCCTGATCTTGCAAGGCATGAGGTAACAGGCACAGCACATCTCATTGATCTGAACAACCGGTATCTGGTGGAGAATATGTTTTGGGATCTTCTCCTTTCAGTGGGCATTATCGGCTGCATTATGGGGCTGGTATACCGGTCATGGAAAATGGTGCCTCTGACCATCCTTCCCAATATGCTGCCCATTCTCATTGTAGGAGGCATCATGGGCTTCGCCGGCATACCACTGAAGGTATCCACCAGCATCATCTTCAACATAGCGTTCGGAATTGCCGTGGATGACACCATTCACTTCCTTGCACGCGTGCGCACTGTTCTGGCGGAAGGGCGGACGAGGGAGTACGCAGTGAAGCGCACGTTCCTCACCACGGGCAAAGCCATGATTGTGACCACGCTTATTCTGAGCGCAGGATTTCTTTCGCTCGTATTCTCAGATTTCCTGGGAACCTTTTATATCGGCCTGCTGATCAGTCTGACCCTATTCATCGCACTCATTGTGGAGTTGTTATACACTCCACTTGTGGTGCTCTTCTTCTATCGGCACAGCGGACCGTCAGCGCATACGCACGAGCCGGCTCCAGGAAGAAGCGCCCCGTTCGTCTGTGATTCCAACGAAGTACACACCCTCAGCCCAGGCGGCGGCATCGATAGAGGCGGAAACACCACCCACGAGGGTTGACTCATGGATTCGTTCGCCGGTAACCGATACGATGACCAGCGAGAATAAACCACTTCTGTCGGTGCGCACCTGAAACTGGTGGCTGAAGGGGTTCGGATAGGCCGTGAAGGGAACGGGATTGTTTTCACCTACGCTGTTGCCGCCGCATTCACCGGCCACCCAGGATGTTACACCGGACCCGTAGAAGGCTTCGCAGGAATTGCCGTAGGTGATATCATCACAGCCGCAAACGGGGTCCCAAATGGTGAGGCAGCCGACCGCAGGATCAATGAGCGATTGATTGATACATGCAGGAGTGAAACCGGAACATACGCCCTCACAGGTCTCAAAACTATCGTAGAAGAAAGGAGAGAAGTCGATGCCGAAGGCCATGTAGCCACAGCCGCTCACGGCTTCACAGGATTCACCCGTGAAGGCCCAGCCCAGCATCATATCACAATCACCAAAGTCGATCCATGAAACATCATAGCATTGAAGATCTCCTTTGCCGGAACATTCACCGGGGGTGTAGCTCGTAACACCACCATAGTAGGCCGCTTCGCAGGAATTGCCGTAGGTCACACCGTTACATCCGCAAACCGGATCCCAAACGGCAGGACAAATCACATCGAAATTGATCTGATCCAGATTAACGCAGCCCGAGCAGATAGCTTCACATTCTCCTGAAGTCTCAGAGAAGGCAGTGGTGTAGTCATTGCCATCGGAGCCGATAGGGCCGCAGCCGCTCCACATCACGCATTCTCCCGCAGCATTGGCCGCATATCCGAGGAACAGGTCGCATGCTCCGAAGTTGACTCCGTCGGGGATGGTCAGGCAGCTGAACTGCTGGTTGCACTCTCCGGGTGTCCAACTGGTGACACCGCCCTGGTTGACGGCTACACAGTCGTTGGAGTAAGTTACACCATCACACCCGCATACCGGATTCCAGATCATCGGACAAATAGCATTGGGGTCAATGAGGCTTGGATCCACACATTGTTGTGAGGAGGCAGAGACCAGCAGCGAAAGGGCTGCCATGAAGGTGAACAGTGATTTCATGGTAATGAAGGGTTTTGTTGTTGGAATGTCTCGTTTAGCTTTCCATTGGTTGCATAACGAGTCATTACCTCGCTGCAATTTGGGAAATTCCCCGGCTTCTGTTGTATGAAAGGATGAAAATTACCAACTTAGCATACAACCTTCGGGTCAGTCAGTAGGTCTTCACTTTGATAAGCCGACTAAAATGCGCCACGGGCAATTCATTCTGGCCTTTGTTCTGTTGGGTATCCTGCCGCTGCGGGCGCAGGTAGCCAAGGAAGGTTCGCCCGTTTCGTGGAACCTTCCTGCTCTTGGTTTTCCCATTTATCGGGAACCTATTGATGCGCTTCCGTTGCACGACTTGTATCAGGAGGATAATGAATCTATTGGACTGAAGACGGAGTCATTTCGCTTTGCATCGGCAGTTGCTGTGGATTTTTCCACCGCCCACCACGGCACCTGGCGTAACCTTCCGAATGGCGACCGGATATGGGTTTTGGCTATGGAATGTCCGAATGCACTGGCTCTGTCCGTCGAGTTTGCTCATCTCGATATTCCCGAAGGCGGCACGGTTTACTTGTATAACCCGGATCGAAGTGATTTTGCAGGTCCTTTCACGGATGCTCACCGGCGCATTCGCGCCATCACGGGCACAGCTCCGATTCGCGGCCGGTCGCTGGTGGTAGAATACTACGAGCCCTTCAGTCAGCGGGGTCGGGGTGAGTTAGTGATCTCTTCGGTAGCGCGCAGTTATCGTCCGGTCAACAGCATACCCGCGATGCCGGGAAATGATTGTGCAGAGGTACTCACGGGCGATCATCAAGGGTTGTCCGATGCCGTTCTTCTGTTGCTCACGGATCATGCGCAGCGTGCCATGACAGGTACCTTGGTGAACAATACACGCTACGATGGCGAGCCCTATGTCATTACGGCTCTTCAGGGCTTGGCAGGTGATCCTTCGTCGTTGGTTTTTGTACACGGAGTCAAAGGCGGTTGTCCGGATGACGAGGTTTGCTGGGATCGTTTTGTGAGTGGCGCGGAGCTTATGTTTGAAGACAATCCCACGGGCATAGCGCTCCTCCGCCTCCTGCAGGCTCCTGGTACTTCATGGAAATCCTATGTGGCTGGCTGGAGCACTGAGGATCCCGGACTTGGCTGGTACAGTACCATTCAGCATGCTTATGCAGCGCCTCAGACTGTAGCTCGTGTGTTTACTACACCAACGATGGGTGATGGTTCTTTTTCCCAAATGCTGAAGGTCAACGGATGGAATATGGGGAATACGTTTACCGGTTCACTGGGAAGTCCGTTGTTCAATCCGCGGGGACAACTGATCGGCATCTTTTCGGATGGCGAGAGCAGCTGCCTTCAAGCATCAGGCGATTTCTTCTGCTCATTTTCTCAGGCATGGAGCTGGCTCGAGCCTTTTCTTGATCCCATCGAAGGAAACAATGCCAACATCGCAGGATTCTATCCGGCGTTTGATCTCAGTCCGGATTCCCGCTCCCCGGAAGAGGCCTTGATTCTTTTTCCCAATCCAGCATCAGATGTAGTGCGCATTCAGAATGAATCGGATGAGTCCATTGCGCGCGTTGAGCTGTTGGACAGCGCAGGCCGCGTTATGCGAAGCTGGGATGGTGGAGTCCCTGTATTCAGTCTTGATGATGTGGCTCCCGGCCACTACGTGATGCTGATTTACCAGTCATCTCTGGTCAGCCGAAAGCAACTTATCGTGCGCTGATACCCTTTTCGCGTTCATGAATGGCGAGCACGGCAGCAACCGTGCAGGTCACTGTGGCCAGCGTTACTCCCACGAACGGTATGAAGTAGAGCAGGTTGAAGATGGCTCCGTTTCCGATGGCGATACCTTTCATGTCCCGGATGGTCCGGATGCTGGTTGGGATGGACATTCTGCGTCGTTCGAAGACATAATCCAGAGTGGAGAATCCGAAGAAGTAGGATCCGATGGCAAAGGAGATCAGTGGAACGAAGGGCGCAAGAATCAAAGCAGCCGGAGCGAAGACGAGAGCCAGAGCAAGCTGCACGGCAATCAGGGCCCAGCCAGCTGCAAGTTCCATGAACAGGTTGCGAATCGCAAGCGCTATTCCCCGGAACACATCCCGGACGAAAAGCTGGAGTCTGAAGGGGTATTTCCTGCCTGTCAGGATTTCTTCTGTGCGCTCACTGAGGATGGCCATGACCGGCGACATCAGCGCGAGTATGAGGTACTTGGAAAGTTTGACAAACGTATAGAAGGCCGCAATCCAAAGCACAAAACTGATGGCGTAGGTGGAAATGTCGAGGAGCACCGCTTGCCATGCCTCCCAGCCGGAGTCAGCCGGAAGTGGCACCTCCTTAAGAAGCGGACGCACGAGTTCCATCACGTAATTGACCACCTCGCGAATGAGCGCCACAGCCCCCATGCTCAGCAGGATGGAGAGGATAACCGGATAGAGGAAGTAGATGGCCAGACCGTTGGAGAAGATGAACGGCCAGGATTTGAACCACGAGCGTAAGCTCAGGCCCAGATCAGTTGTAAAGGTGTATGCCATGATAAAGCGCTGCAAAGGAAGCAGGGCCGTTTCTCAGTCCTCATCATCGCTATCATCAGCAACGGTCTCGGACTCGTCGTTTTCTTGCTCCTCCTCGTTGTCATCCTCACTGTCGTTATTCTTGTAATTATCAAAGTCGCCCATTCCAAGGCCATCGTTATCCTGACTCTCCTCTTCATCTACCTTCATGTTCTTGTCAATCTTGAACAGGTAGATGGCCTCATCGGTCCGGATCTCGAGAGCTTTGATAAACTCTCCCTTCGGGGTCGTGAATGAAATCAGGTTATCATTCTCGAAACCGTTGGGATAGTGCCTGCTGATCAGGTCGATGTGTTCCTGTGAAATGGTTTTATAATCCTTGATGATGCGCTTGAGTGACATTTCTCGCCTCGGGGATTAGTGATTGAGCAACCATGCAAATATGAGAGGAGCAACGATAGTTGCATCACTTTCGATGATAAATTTTGGTGTATCAATGTCGAGTTTGCCCCAGGTGATCTTCTCGTTGGGCACGGCACCGCTATAAGATCCGTAGCTCGTGGTGCTGTCGGATATCTGACAGAAGTACGACCAGAATGGAATGTCATGCATTTCCATGTCCTGGTACAGCATGGGTACCACGCAAATAGGGAAGTCACCGGCTATACCGCCGCCAATTTGAAAGAATCCTACGCCCTTGCCGGCGGAGTTGGCGATATACCACTGGGCGAGCCATTGCATGTATTCGATTCCGCTCTTCATCGTGGAGGCCTTCAGCTCGCCTTTGATGCAGTAGCTCGCGAAGATGTTGCCCATGGTACTGTCCTCCCACCCTGGTACAATAATGGGCAGATTGCGCTCGGCAGCGGCGAGCATCCAGCTGTTGGCCGGGTCGATCTGGTAGTATTGCTCCAGCACTCCGCTGCGCAGCATCTCGAGCATATACTCGTGGGGGAAGTAGCGCTCCCCTGCATCATCGGCTTTCTTCCATAGGGCGTGGATATGCTTCTGCAGTCTGCGGAACGCCTCTTCCTCGGGAATACAGGTATCCGTTACCCGATTGAGTCCGCGCTCCAGCAAATCCCACTCCTGTTGCGGTGTGAGGTCGCGGTAGTTGGGAACGCGCTCATAGTGGTTGTGGGCCACGAGGTTCATCAGGTCTTCCTCGAGGTTGGCTCCCGTGCAGGAAATGATGTCCACTTTGCCCTGGCGGATCATTTCAGCGAGCGAGATGCCGAGTTCCGCCGTACTCATGGCACCAGCCAGAGTAATCATCATTTTACCGCCGGCAGTGAGATGGGCTTCATAGCCTTTGGCAGCATCGACCATTGCCGCCGCATTGAAGTGGAGGTAGTTCTTCTCCATAAACTGGCGGATGGTAGCGTACTTTCCCATGGATTTCAAAGGTGTTTGAGCCGGCAAATATAGACGAGTGCGACAAGCAGCATCTATCCCGGTGCTCTTCATGATTGAGGACTTTTGCTTTCCGGTCATTCGCAGGTGCCTTTTCTTTTTCGTTCCTTCGCTGTGTGTGCCAACTTTTCCAAGCTAATGAGCTACTGCGACTATATCTCACAGCCGGGGTGCGATGAGCTCCACATACACTACCATAATTTGCGCTATGGCTTCCCGCTGGATGATGACCGTGAACTCTTCGCCCGCCTGGTGATGGAGATTAATCAGGCAGGTTTGAGCTGGATCACGATCTTGAAGAAGGAGCGTTATTTCCGTCTGGCTTATGATGACTTCCGGCCGGAAGTGGTGGCGGCCTATGGTCACCGCGATGTGGAGCGCCTCATGTCAGACCCCGGCATTATCCGCAACCGCCTGAAGATTGGTGCGGCTATCCACAATGCTGGTGTAGTGCTCAGTTTTCAGGAGGAATTTGGTTCTTTGCGCGCATGGCTTGATGCACATCACCCGCTGGATCTGAAGGATTGGGTCAAGCTCTTTCGGAAACACTTTCGGTTTACAGGCGGCGAAATCGTCAACGAATTCCTCATGAGCACCGGGTATCTTCCTGGAGCGCATCATCCGCATTGTCCGATATACACGAAGGTACTGGAGTCCGGACCAGCATGGTCCCAAACCGCTCCAGGGTAGCGTTGAACCATATCGTCGGCGTGTTTCCCGCTATCTTGCGTTCATGGAATCATACTACAATTCTTCAGATCTGAAGAAATTCGGTCAGGTGGCTGAATTCGGCGAGGAGCTGGCTGACCGCTTCTTTGCATACTATGGCGACGTATTTCGCGATGGTGCCCTGAGCGCCCGGGAGAAATCGTTGATCGCTCTGGCGGTAGCTCACGCGGTTCAGTGTCCTTATTGCATCGATGCATATACCTCTGATACCCTCGGAAAGGGATACACCGAGCAACAAATGATGGAGGCCGTGCACGTGGCGGCCGCTATTCGGGGCGGAGCTTCACTTGTGCATGGTGTACAAATGATGAATCACGCCAAAAAGCTGTTGATGTGAGCATGAAGTCTCTTCGGGGCAGGGGACATGAACTGGCTTCTTCCGGGATTCAGCTCGGTCGATTGCAGGATGGGCCTCACGAGCGGTTTGGCGAAGCACTGAACAGGTGCGGTATGTGGCCGCTCCGGCCCACTGGTTTGCACGTTCTGCAACTCAATCTGGGTAAAATGTGCAACCAGACCTGTAAGCATTGCCACGTGGATGCAGGACCTGATCGCCGGGAAATCATGACCCGGACCACCATGGAATATGCTATCGATGCTGTGCGCAAATATGCCATTCCGACCGTGGATCTGACCGGCGGTGCGCCCGAGATGAATCCTGAATTCCGTTGGCTGGTGGAAAACCTTCGTCAGCTCGGCGCGCACGTAATGGTGCGCTGCAATCTGACCATCATCCTGGCGAACAGGAAGTATCATGATTTACCTGCATTTTTTGCGCACCATGGGGTAGAGGTGGTATCCTCACTTCCGCATTACACGGCCGGCCGAACCGATCGTCAGCGCGGCGAAGGCGTGTTTGATTCATCTGTCCGGGCGCTTCACATGTTGAATGAGGTGGGTTACGGGCACGACGGCTCAGGGCTTGTGCTCTCGCTGGTGTACAATCCCGCAGGTGCTATTCTTCCGGGATCGCAATCGGATATGGAGGATGACTTCCGTCGCGAACTTCTCCGGGTCCATGGCATTGTGTTTAACCGACTGTTCGTGCTCACCAATATGCCAATAAGCCGCTTCCTCGACTACTTGCTGGTGAGTGGCAACTATGATCAATACATGGAAAAGTTGGTGGGGGCTTTTAATCCCGCTGCCGCCCGGGGAGTGATGTGCAGAAATACGCTTTCGGTGGGTTGGGATGGTGCCTTGTATGATTGTGATTTCAATCAGATGCTGGACATCGCAGTGGACAGCCCGATCAACCATATCCGGGAGCTAATTCCGGATGTGTTGGATGCCCGGAGTATCCGTGTCAACCAGCACTGCTACGGATGCACCGCAGGATTGGGTTCGAGCTGCGGAGGACAGGTCCGGCAGAGCTGATGAAGCGAGGATTCAAAGCACACGCTTCACAATCTCACGAATGAGGTAGCGGCGAATCTTCTTGTCCAATTCCTTATTCAAAGGATCCTTGAGCAGGTATTGAAATTTGAGTTGCAGCGCCTCAACCTTTACGCTGTTGGTCTTAAGCGCGTATGAGCCGGTATGGATTTCCTCGCTGAATGGTTCCAGCAAGGTGATCAGCTCTTGCTCAAGAGCGGCAATATCCTTCACCTTCTCCGGATCGGCTTCAAATTCGATGGACGTTTTCTTGAGATCCCTGCGTGTGTAGTTGATGATTTCCTTCGTGAATACCAGGTTGTTTGGGATGAATACCATATCATCATCTTCATTCAGGAGCTGCACGTTAGTAAGGGTAATGTCCACAATCTTACCCTTGTGCCGGTCAATCATGACCTGATCACTGATCGTAATCACGCGGGCGAAGGTCAGGTACATCCCATTGATAAGATTGGAGATGTAGTCCTTGGTCATGAGCACCACCGCCGCCGCGATAAGTGAAAGAGTCGTGAAGGCTTCGCGAACTGAAATATTAAAGATTGAGAGCACCAGCGTAATGCCGAAGAGTCCGTACAGAATCTTGGAAATGTGGTTAATCCCGATGGTGAAGTTGTCTTTTTTGCGCTGGGGGTCAGCTGTGCGGTAGAATAGGAAAATGACTCCCTTCATAGTCTCCACCACGAGGAAGGCCGTAATAAACCGATAGAGTGTGTGTCCGAAGAGCTCCTGAGCGCCCAACTGGTGGGCAAAGGCCATGAATGGCTTGCGCAATGAAAGCAGGGCCACGAGTAACAGCAGCACGGCCAGCAGGTTGAGGATGCGCGTGAAGTTCATGTCACGGGCCGTCTATTTATCATAGTAACCCAGGATTTCAAGGACCTCCCGGGGTTTCTGCTCGTGTGTAAATTCCTTGTACTTGAGCCGGCCCTTGTCGTCGCGGTCAATGAGGATATGCCGTGGAGATGGAATCAGACAATGGTGTATGCCGCCGAATCCTCCGAGGGTTTCCTGGTATGCCCCGGTATTGAAGAAACCGATATACTGGTCCTGATCCGGATAGTACTTGGGCAGGTATATCGCATTGGTGTGCTGCTCGGAGTTGTAGTAGTCATCGCTGTCGCAGGTCAGTCCGCCGAGAAAGACCCGCTCATAACTCTCATCCCAGTTGTTGATGGGAAGCATGATGAAGCGCTTGTTGATGGCCCAGGTATCCGGCAGGGTAGTCATGAATGAGCTGTCAATCATGTTCCACTTCTCGCGGTCATTCTGCTCTTTCTGATAGAGGATGCGGAAAATAGCTCCGCCACTCTCTCCCACGGTGAACGAGCCGAACTCAGTATAAATATGTGGCACCGGAACGCCGGCATCTTCGCAGGCCGCTTTCACCTGACGAAGGATTTCGGTGACCATGTACTGGTAGTCGAAGGAGTAGACCAGGGAATTCTTGATCGGAAATCCACCGCCTATGTTCAGGCTGTCGAGTGTCGGGCAGATTTCGCGCAACTCACAATACACCTTGAGGCATTTGATCAGTTCGTTCCAGTAGTACGACGTGTCCTTGATTCCCGAGTTGATGAAGAAATGCAGCATCTTGAGCCGCAGGTTCGGATCGTCGTGTATGACTTTCTTATAGAAACGGGTGATGTACTTGTAGCCGATACCGAGTCGTGAGGTGTAAAATTCGAACTTCGGCTCTTCTTCGCTGGCGATCCGGATACCGATGTCGAGGGTTTCCTCCACGCGTTCTTTGAACACGTTCAACTCATAGGCATTGTCAATAATCGGGATGATATTTTCAAATCCCGATGCACGGAGTTCGAGGATGCGGGATACGTATTCCTCCTTTTTGAATCCATTGCAAATAACAGTCTGATTCCGGGTAATCTTTTTCAGTTGATAGAGGCGCTTGACTAGTTCGATGTCATAGGCCGATGAGGTTTCCAGGTGAATATCATTCTTCAGTGCCTCCTCGAGCACATACCGGAAGTGCGAGCTTTTTGTGCAGTAACAGTAATGGTAATCGCCCTCGTAACCGATTTCCCTTTGTGCATTCCGAAACCAGGTTTTAGCCCGCTGGATATTCTGGGAAATCTTGGGCAGATAGGTGAACTTAAGCGGAGAGCCATATTTCTTTACCAGATCCATGAGCGGTACGCCATGAAACAAGAGGCTGTTCTCTTCCAGCTTGAATTCTTCCTGGGGCCAGTCGAACGTTTGTTCAATCAGGTCAATGTACTTGGTCTTCATCCCTCGGTGAGGTGGTCAAATAAAAAAGATGATGATCGCAGATGCAATGTTACGGCTGCGGGGAGGCGAACGATGAGGCGCCGGGCCATTTTTTTACCCGGATGCCCACAGTGGTTTGGTCCGGATAGGCAAACGGCCGTGCCACCAGGGTGCTGGCCTCGAAGTCACCGGCCTCGAGTCGTTACGCGTGTTCACAGCCACTTTCTCCGTCGGAAGAAAATGAGCATCCCCAGCATAAGCAGGCCCATGATACCCAGCACGGCGAAGTAGCCATACTTCCAGGAGAGCTCGGGCATATGCTGGAAGTTCATGCCGTAGACTCCGGCGATGAAGGTGAGAGGCACGAAGATGGTGGTGATGATGGTGAGGACTTTCATTACTGCATTGGTGCGGTATGATAAGCTGGAGTGGTAGAGATCGAGCAGGGTGGTCATCATTTCGCGGTATACCGACAGGTTTTCGGTTTCGGCCAGAATATGGTCCGACAGGTCGCGATAATATTTGCTTACGCTCTTGTCCACCTCCACTTGCAGTACATTGGTAACGTCCCGCAGGGGGTCAATACTGCGCTTGAAGGCCAGCAGTTCCTTGCGCAGGTTCAGAATGCGGTGCAGGGTGAGTTCAGATGGCCTGCGCAGTACGGCTGATTCCAGCAAGTCAATCTGGTCAGCAAAGCCCGCGCTGACAGCGATGTAGTTGTCCACGATGACATCGAGCAGCAAGTAGCCCAGATATTCTGCATTGCGCGATCGGACAATACCGCGGGAGTGTCGGATGCGCTCGCGTACGGGATCGAAGGGATCTCCGGGCTCCTCCTGAAAGGTGACGATCAGATTGCCGGCGATGAGCATACTGAACTGCTCATGGTGCGCCTGCTCTGGACTCTCCCCGAATTCAATGCTCTTCACGCTGACGAAAATGTGGTCTTTGCCGATTTCCACTTTCGGCCGGCTGGTGGTATTCATGATGTCCTCAAGCAGGAGGAAGTGAACCCCCAGTAGCTCGCCGATGCCGGCGATGACAGAGGTATCATGGACTCCGTCCACGTCCACCCAGGTAATTCCATCCGAAGGAATGGCATTCCGCAGATCAGTGGGTTGCTCGATGTCGCTTTCGCTGAAGCTGTCGGTCGTGTAGTGCAACAGCCTGATGCGGACCTTTTCCGATCGCTGCTTTCCGACATAAACTAGCGCCCCGGGGCCCAGTCCGACCTTGGAAGTTCTGTGTGACATGAGTGCTGTGTAGGTTGGTCCAAAGATGTGCCGCTCATCCTGTTGAATAGCATGCCGTTGATAAATGGAGATTGATGTGACCGTCTGCCGGTACGAAGGTCTGCAACTTGCTCCCCGAAAAATCATCCACCAGTGAAGGTCCACCTGATAGCCATTGGCGGCAGTGCCATGCACAATCTCGCCATCGCCTTGCACCGAAAGGGGTTCAGGGTTACCGGCAGTGATGACGAAATAGTTGAGCCCAGCCGGTCACGCCTGGACGCGTGCGGATTGCTTCCCGATCGCATCGGTTGGGATGCTGCCTGCATTGCCCGTGATCTGGATGCCGTTATCGTAGGAATGCACGCCCGGGGTGATAATCCCGAGCTGTTGCGCGCTCAGGAACTCGGACTGAAGATTTACTCTTACCCCGAGTATCTGTATGAGCAGACGCGCGAAAAGACGCGTGTGGTCATCGGAGGGAGCCACGGCAAAACGTCTATCACGGCTATGATCCTGCACGTCGCTGAGGTGGCGGGCCTGGAGACGGACTTTATGGTAGGTGCGCAGCTGGCTGGCTTTGACTGTATGGTCCGGCTTTCTGAAACAGCTCGCTTTGCCATTCTTGAAGGCGATGAATACCTGTCATCACCCACCGATCTCCGGCCCAAATTCCACTTGTACAAGCCGGATATTGCCCTCATCAGCGGCATTGCCTGGGACCATATCAATGTGTTTCCCACCTATGCGAACTATGTGGAGCAGTTCCGGATTTTCGCCGGACTCATCACATCCGGAGGAACGCTCGTGTATTGCGAGCCGGATGAAGAAGTGCGCCGGGTAGCCGAAACGGCCCGGGAGGATATCCGCAAGGTACCTTACCGTACACATGCTCATGTGATCCGCGATGGAGTGACCTGTCTCCTCACCGAGGGCGGCGAAGTGCCTATCCTCGTGTTCGGCCGTCACAACCTTCAAAATCTCAGCGGTGCGCTGGAGGTGTGCCGGTGTATGGGAATTCCGGATAGGACCTTTTACGCAGCTATTTCTACTTTTTCAGGGGCGGCTCGCAGGCTGGAACTGGTGCGTCGCTCCGCTCATACTGCCGTGTACAAGGACTTCGCGCACTCCCCGTCGAAGCTCCGTGCTACCACGGCTGCCCTTCGTGAGCAATACCCGGCAAGACGTCTCGTGGCGTGTATGGAACTGCACACATTCAGCAGCCTGAATGACCAGTTTCTAAGTGAATACAAGGGTTCCATGGAGTCAGCGGATCTGGCTCTGGTCTATTTCAACCCGCAGACCATTGCCCACAAAAAACTGAAGCCGATTTCACCGGAGCAGGTGAGGGTGGCTTTTGGCAGCGATAAGGTGGAGGTATTCACGTCATCTGAGGGATTGGTCAATCGGCTCAGGCAGTTGAATTGGCATGATGCCAATCTGCTCCTGATGACGAGCGGAACTTTTGATGGAATGGACTTCAACCGCCTGGCCAGCGAACTGGCCGGAGATTGAAGTGCGGCCTTTACCCAAGCCCCACATCGAGCATCATCATCACCAGGAAGCCGCCGATAAATCCAAGCGTAGCAACGTCTGTGTACTTGTCCTGTTGTGTTTCCGGGATCACCTCTTCCACTACCACGTAGATCATTGCACCCGCAGCAAAGGCCAGAGCATAGGGAAGGATAGGCTGCATCTGAATCACAGCCAGTGCACCGATGACACCTGCAAAAGGTTCTACAATGGCGGAGAACTGGCCATACATGAAACTTCTGCGGCGAGATAAGCCCAGCCGTCGCAGCGGAAAAGAAACAGCAATGCCCTCCGGAAAATTCTGAAGCCCGATGCCGATAGCCAGTGCAAGCGCACCGCCAATCGATGCCTCTGGAATACCCGCTGCCACACCGCCAAAGAGCACCCCCACGGCCAGTCCCTCCGGAATGTTGTGCAAGGTGATGGCCAAAACCAGAAGCAAAGTTTTGTTGAGCCGGGTCTTGACTCCCTCCGTGCGGTGCTCCGGAAAATTGATGTGCAGGTGAGGCAGCAAGCGGTCGAGTAAGAACAGGAAGCCCGCACCCATGGCAAATCCGATGGCCGATGGTATGGCCCTGGCGAAACCCTCTCCCTTACTCATTTCAATGGCCGGTGCCAGCAGCGACCAGAAGCTCGCAGCCACCATGACGCCTCCTGTGAAACCAAGCATGCCGTCGAGTGTCTTTCGGTGCATGTCACGAAAAAAGAAGACAAGGGCAGCTCCTGCGGCGGTGACCAGCCAGGTGAAGGTGGTAGCCATGAGCGCCCCGGTGACAGGATGCAGTCCTTCGAAGTACCGGACAAGAGGTTCAAACAGGGAGTGGTTTTCAATCATAGCGTTTGGACAAGGATGTTGACGGCGGTGGTCGAACTCGTTTGCACCGTTTGCCTTGACGGCAGACGTTCAATGCGGCAAGTGTGATCGTATTCCAGTCGTTCGAGTAACCGGATTTTTTGACCGGGCATCAGTTCAAGTAAGGTGAGGTGACGCAGGAATTCAGGGCTGTGGTCTCTGACCCCGCGGACGACTGCTTTTGCTCCTGTCTCGAGATCGGAAAGAGGAACGAGGGCCTGCGCTGCTATACGACCGTGGCGATCGGGTATAGGGTCGCCGTGAGGATCATGCGTTGGGTAACCGAGGTAAGCGTCCAGCCGGGCTATGAGCTTTTCCGATTGGACATGCTCCAGCTGCTCGGCGACCTCATGCACCTCATCCCAGGTAAAGCCGAGCTTATCTACCAGAAACATCTCCCAAAGCCTGTGCTTTCTCAGCACCTCTATGGCAAGTTTGCGCCCCTTGGTTGTGAGTTCCGTGCCCTGATATGGAGTGTGGCGCACATAACCACGCTCATCCAATTTCTTGAGCATATCCGTCACACTCGGGGCCTTCATGTCAAGCCGGCCGGCAATGGAGTTGGTTGACACGCTGCCGTCGCCTTCCAACCCAATCAGGTAGATACTCTTCAGGTAGTTCTCGAGGTGTGTATTCATGGATTTCGTGCGAATATAAATTAAAATTTAGGCATGGCTAAAAAAAGAATTAGTTTTGCCGTCATGTGCTGGTCCGGCTTGAGAATTTTGCTGGCGATCTGGGGGCTACCTCTGCTGCACTCGCTGCACGCATCCGCTCAGGTCAAGGGCCGGATGGTATCGGGTGGTGAGGCAGTTTATCCTTCAGCGGTGCAGTGGGCTCCAGGCATGGGCGTCGTATCAGAGGAGGATGGCTCATTCGAAATTCCGTTGCCGCTTCCCGATTCGGTGTTGGCGATGGCTCCGGGCTATGTCCCGAAGAAGATTCGGGTTGTGGCCGGTGAGTTTTTGACTATTGAGTTGGAGCCCCGCTGGAATGAACTCCGCGAGGCTGTTGTGACGGGCAATCTCGCTCCTGTAAGTAGGATGCTAAGCCCGGTGCGAGCCGAGGTAGTGTCGTCGGCGATGCTGCAGTCCTTCCCGGCTCGCTCCATCACGGAGAGTCTGAACTTTCTCAATGGTATTCAGGAAACGTATAACTGCGGAATATGCGGTACCAATGATATCCAGCTCAATGGAATGGATGGTCCGTATACGATGGTCCTGATCGATGGTATGCCGGTGATGAATGCACTGGCGACCGTGTACAGTCTGAACGCTCTTCCCGACGTGTTGGTGGATCGCATCGAGGTGATTCGGGGTCCGTCATCCACCATTTATGGGAGTGAGGCGATGGGAGGGATCGTCAATATCCGTACCCGTCGCCCCGCAGATCATAAGGAATGGTTTGCGGTGGGGGAGGTGAGCAGTCATGGCCAGCAGGATTACACGGCCGGTGGTTCAGTCCGCACAGGTGCGAAATCGAATCTTCTCGCTTCGTTTCAGGCGGGTATCAACCGCCTGAAAGTAGATGAGAATAGTGATGGATTCACGGACATTCCGCTGGCTGACCGGGTAGGCGGACTACTCAAATGGCAGCGCACTGGCAGCACTTCCTGGAATGTCGGCCTTCGTCCCTTTGTTGAAGATCGCTGGGGCGGACAGCTCGACTGGGAGCCGCGTTGGCGAGGTACAGATGTTGTTTACGGAGAGAGCATCCGCACCCGGCGCGTGGAACTGACCGCTCAGGCGCAGGTGAACAGCCGTTGGATAGTCGAGAGTTCAGCGGTGTATCATCATCAGGATAGTTACTATGGTACGATGCACTACCTGGCCGATCAGAAGACGGGATTCTTGCATGCATCGCGCATCTGCAGGTGGGATAATCACCATGTACGCCTGGGCTCGACGCACCGGTTTCACCGATATCGGGATAATTCGCCTCTGCTGATGGACGAACGGCGCTGGATTCCCGGAGTTTATGTTCAGGACGAGTGGAAGCCAGCACGGCGCTGGACTGTCCTGGCGGGGATGCGACTGGATCGTCACCGCGATCATGAGCCTGTGCTCGCTCCTCAACTCAATATCCGCTATGCCGACGAGCGGGGGTTTACCTGGCGCATCAATGCCGGAAGGGGCTTCCGGTACGTCAGTTTGTTTGCCGAGGACCATGCTGCACTGACCGGATCGCGCACCGTGGTGATTGAGGAAAATCTCCGTCCGGAGGTCTCCTGGTCACTGTCGTCAGATGCGTCGTGGATCTTCCACACCGGTGCACGCGGAATATCCGGATTCTCCGTGAATACTTTTGCCACCCGATTTGGTAATAAGATTCTTCCAGATTACCATACTGATCCTGATCTCCTCGTGTACCGTAATCTCGATGGAAAGGGATATGTATATGGCTTCAATGCAGACGCTCACTATGCTCGCGGTGAGCGTTTCAGAATCGCGGCAGGTGTGACCTGGCATGAGGTATACGAGCTGGAGCCGGATGGCAGCAGGACATGGCAGGTTTTCACACCGCGCTGGTCTGGTAACGGCTCCTTGTTCTGGCGCCTGAGCAATTCTATGGAGGTGTCCTGGAATGTGAAGTGGACAGGTTCCATGACGCTTCCCGAGGTGGTGGATATCATACCGCGTCCTTTGCAATCCGAACCCTTCGCCCTTCATCACATTCAGTGGCGGTACCGCACATCTTTTGGAATCGAGTGCTGGATAGCCATCCGCAATCTGCTCGATTCCACTCAACCGTCTCCTCTGATAGGAGCTGATCAGCCTTTTGGCGAGTCCTTTGACGCATCCTATGTGTATGGTCCTTTGCAGGGTCGCAACATGGTGATGGGCGTGCAGCTTGATCTGGTAAGTCTGCCCTCGGCCAAAGGCCGAAACGTGCGATCTTAGCCCAAATGAAAACTCTTATCCTGGTTCGGCATGCCAAGTCGGACCGAAGTGATTCTTCTATGCCTGATATCGACCGTCCGCTCAATGCGCGAGGTCATCGGGATGCTCCTATGATGGGGGCTGTTCTGGCGGCTTCATACCGGTCCGGCATTCACTGTGTGGTAACCAGTCCGGCCCTTCGTGCAGCCACTACGTGCGGTTATTTTCTGCGCGAATTAGGTAACCAGGTGGAGTGCTTCACCGAGCCGCGGATTTATGAGGCACCGGTGAGTCAGTTGGTTGAGGTGGTGCAGGGGTTGGACGACCGGTTCACTCACGCTCTCCTGTTTGGTCATAATCCGGGATTCAGCATGCTGGTGGAGTATCTTACGGGTGAGTGGGTGGATATGCCCACCTGCGGTATCGCTGTGATGGAGTCGGCCGTGCCCCATTGGGCTGCCATGAGCCGCGGAGTGGCGCGCCTCGCTTCCTTTGATTATCCCAAACGATATGTGTCATGACCAGAACTACCCGAAACCTCTGGATGCTGGCCGGTGCGGCTGCTCTTGTGATGCTCTGCTATGTGTTCAGCACCTTGTTGATTTACCTGGTCATCTCTGTAGTGGTGGGCTTTGTCGGCG
>CANGTU010000026.1 GCA_947456965.1 Flavobacteriales bacterium | reverse complement strand
TCACCTCACTCGACTGGGACCTGAAGAATGCCAAGAACATTCCCATCGCCAGCGGCACCTATATCATCCACGTGGATGTGCCCGGAGCCGGCGAGAAGGTCCTCAAGTGGTTTGGTGTGATGCGTCCCATTGACCTCGATAACTTCTGAACAGGAATCAATGCTTCTCTACGATACATAAGCGATATACCCTCCTGCTGCCGCGATCTGCAGCTTGTTCGCTAATCACTTCAATGGCGCGTTTGCCCCGAAAGGGTTCCGCGCGATACCGGAAGACCTGATCCGCAGGGAGGTGAACTCCGGCCATGAGAACGGAGTCCACCACGGCAGTTGCACCTGGTTTCAGCAGCAGCATGCGTGAAGGTGGCGCAAACATGGCCCCTCCTCCTCGGGGATCAAGCTTTATCCATACCCGACGTCGGGTGGTATTGACCACTTCATATACGGACAATGAGATCGCTCCGCATGCAGCACTTTCTTCCGATGAGGATATCTCGTCTTCCCAAGGCTCATTAAGGGGAATCACTTGGAAGGGATAATTTTCTTCCCGCGTGGAGGTGAGCACGCCCAGTTCTGAAAAGTGATATTCCTGCGAGATGCGCTGGATCCCACCATCAGGTGAAGAGCTGTAGCCGACCTGCTGCACCTGACCATTGGCATGATAGGAAAGCTGAACACGGGCATGCCCGGCCACATTCCTCAGTTCCAGATCAAGCAGTTGAAGCCCCCGGCTGTCGTAAGCAGTGAACCGACCCCACTGATGTGAAGCATCCCACCATTCCTGAGTAGAAGGAGAGCCATTGGAGTGCCAGCATATTCGCTCACTCGATCCGTCGGCCTTCATGATGTCCTCACAGGCTTCCTGTCCGCATAAGGGAATTGAAAAGATCAGGAGAGGAAAGAGGAGTTTCATAGGATCGGCCAGGGGTATGAATAGAGCTATGGTGCAGTTCCCCAAATATCCTTCTGGAACTGTTAGATATGGTTTTTTGTCGTGAATTGCATGATGGCGTTTTGCTGAAGGCAGACGTATACTTGGTAAAGGAATACGACACGTTCAACCCCGAACATAAGAAGCTGCAGGCGGCGAAGGAAGTAACCGCGCTGCACAGCGAGTGCAACGAAACGGTCCGCGCAAGCGGGCCGTTTCATTTTTCTGTCTTGTGATAATCATCGGGTTCAATATGGATGAAGACATCGGCCACCTCGGGATATTCTTTGCGAATAGTTTCTTTCACGTTATGCGCAATAGCGTGACCCTCACGCACGGATAAATCGCCTCCCACTGTGAGGTGGAGATCGATGTAGTACGTCATACCGGTCTTCCGGACAAAACATTTCTCCGTATCCCTCACGCCATCTACATCATGGGCAATGGTCCTCACCCGGACAATAAGATCGTCATAGCGGTGCTCATCCATCATTTCGCCGAGGGCCGGTCGGAAAATGAGATAAGCATTGTAAGCAATAAAGCCCGAGGCCAGAAGGGCAGCGTAGTCATCAGCGGACTCGTACCCAGGACCAAGCCACAGAGCAATACTGATCCCGACAAAAGCCATAAGTGAAGTGATGGCGTCGCTTCGGTGATGCCACGCATCTGCCTTTAGCGAGGAGGAGTGGGTTTCTTCACTCTTGCGCGAAACAAATCGATAGAACAATTCTTTCCAGATGATGATACCCCCCAGTACGATCAGGGTGTATGGCTCTGGACTTTCATGTGGCGTCTGAATCTGGTGGATCGCCTCAATGGCAATCACAGTGGCAGAGATAAACAGAAATGCTACCACGAGGAAGGTGATGACGGCTTCTGCCTTTCCATGTCCATATGGATGGTCAGCATCAGCCGGCCTGTTCGAATAGCGCAATCCAACCAGCACAAGAGCCGAAGAGAAAACGTCTGTTGTGGATTCAATAGCATCCGCTATTAGAGCATAGGAGTGACCAAATACGCCTGTCAAGCCCTTGATCAAGGCCAAAAGCACATTGCCCCAAATACTCATCCAGGAAGTGCGTATGGCGGTTTCGGTGCGGCTCTTCATGGATCAAAGGTATTTGCAGTCTGATTATATGGGGAGCTCTGTCAACTCATCATCTGTCAAGTTCGGCGGCCTCATACAGAAGAGCTCGGATGATCTCTCTGTCTCGCTCACTGAGATCAGTCAGATCACGCCAATACACGCGTTTGCGACTATCCCGCTGAAGGTAATTCCATACGTCGTTAAGTCGATAACCTTCAGTGAAACCAAGCCGAACACCTTCATAGGTCATGCGCTTCCCCCAAGGAACGGAGGCCGGCCATAGGAAGCATATCCGACTATTGACTTTGTAGAATGGAACCTGATAGGCCAGGTACTCCCGGGCATTCGGAATGCAGGAGAGAATTTCATGGCGCAGCGCCAGAGCAAGGGAACGCTCTTCTTCCGGTAAATACTCGAAGAGTTCATCAATTGAATGGAATTTCGGTGCGGCCATCGCATAGAGGAATTCAGGTTGAAACGTGAAGGGAGGCGACAAGACGATAGGTCATCAGGCAGAGGACGGCATAGGCTGCTGCATTGCATGCGCTGAAGATGGCCATGAGGCATAAGAAGTCATTGGTGAAGGCGGCACCGATGAGCAGGGAAAGGACACGCACTGCCATGAGTATAGTATGAAAGATGAACAGGCGGCGCTCTTTTCGAAGTGTCGTGAAAAGGACGGTAAGGGGTGAGCTTATCATCCGAAACAGATAATACCAAGCCAGATACTCAACGGCTTGCCCGGCGACACGCCAGGGTTCACCAAAACAGAATACATAAATGGACTCTCCGGCAAGCCACATGAGCAGGGTGAAAGGCATGGAGAAGAGGGCAAGTGTGGCGATCAACCGATAGGTATGTCTGCGCAATTCATGTGGACGATCCCTGAGGAGCTCGGCGGATTTTTGTTGAAATACACTGGCAACGCCGGCACCAAGTAACCGGATGGGCAGGTCCAGCAGGATAACGCTGTATCCGTAATACCCTCCAGCGGTGAGCCCGAATCCCAGCAGCGGAAGCAAGGCCGCCGGAAGAGCAGAAGAGAAGGCAGAGAGCACGTTGCTCCAATAAATATAAAGTGGAAAATTCCGGTAAGCACCCGCTACAGTCTTAAGCTCCTTCCACGTAAAGCGGGCGCGGAGATGCAGAGCAGCATCTTCCACAACCCATCGCAGGTAGGCCAGTGTCCTCAGGGTATGCTGCAACAAGGTGGTCCAGATCAGACCTCCGGCTCCGCTGTGGACGGCTATGCCGTAGGCCAGGTTGAAGATTTTGGTGGAGAGGGTAATGGAAGTAGAGACTATCGTTTGTCGTCTGAACTCGCGGTCGCGAATAGCCCAGTCTCCCATGATCCGGTCCCACGCCATCAGCAAAGCTACCGGAGCAATGAGATGAACCCATCCTCCAAGCTCTTCCTGGCCAGCAAACCCGAGCAGGGCATCACCTGCTAACAGGGCTACCAACGCTGTAATCAACGCCATCAGCAGGGAGTTGCATATGGTCAGGTGAAGCAGGGCGCCAAATTCCCGCCTCGATTCAGGCAAGACAAAGGCTTGGTTATAGCCGAAAGTCATGGCATTACCGAGCGTAGTGCTGTAGAAGTTGAATACTCCAAACAATCCGTAAGCCTCCGGGCTGTATATCCGCGATAGGATGGGAAAGAAGGCAAACTGAATGGCCATGCTGGCGCCGGAAGAAGCAAACATCCAGGCGCTATTCTGAACGAATGATCCCTCGCGTGTCAGCGACCTTCGCATGGCTTGCCATTCGTGCTTCCAACCACCCGGCTGATTCAATGCGTTGTGTTAAAAATGAAGTGTCAAACCCACATATGCCCGGCTGTCCCGATGTATCTTCGGTTCGAAGCCATGCGCAATCAACTCACAAAGAAACATCTTGCCCTTGCCTGCGGGTGGATCATTTGCACGCTTTTTTCCTCCGGGCAAATTGATCCAACCGACCTTCCCGGCCTGACTTTCTGGCTTCGGGCTGATTCCGCAGTGCTGCTGAGTGGGGTTGATGTGACAACATGGGAGGACCTGAGCGGCGGTGGGCATCATGCTAGCCAGCCTGCCGCGGTGGTAAGGCCTGACTTCATGCCTGACGCAATCAATGGCTTGCCCGCCGTTTCGTTTGACGGTACCGACGACTTTATGTCATTCCCCGAAGTGAATGACCTGCGAACAGTGTTCTGGGTGGTGCGCGAAAACCAACTGGCTAACCCGAATTGGCCTCGTCGCTCACTGCTAGGTCATAGCAGCACCATGTTTTTCCTTCGCGGTGATCAGCGAAGGCTTTGGGACTCTTTTGCCGGGGCCATGGTCGTTCAGGGCAATACACGACTCAATTTTAACCCGGTTAACGGCACAACAACGCCTCTGCCGGCCGGCTTCAATCTCGTGTCGATTGTCACCACTGCCAATGCAGCAGCCACTCACCTCACCATGGACCTGAATGTATTCGGCCGCACGTGGTGGGGTGAGATTGCCGAAATCATCGGATTCAGTCAGCCTCTCTCATCTGCAGAGGTCCTCGTTATGGAGACCTACCTCGCCAACAAGTACACCCCGGATTTTATTCCCATACCGGACGTAATCGTGCCCTATGGATTTTGTGATACGCTTCTCTGCGCGCCTGAAGGCATGGCATCTTACCTGTGGAGCAACGGATCTGCAGATCCATGCATTTCTATCGATTCAGAGGGAACATTTACACTGCAGGTTACAGATGCCTTCGGACGCTCATTCTTCGATTCGTTCACGGTGAGCTATCCGGGGTTAACCCAGGTAGCGGATACGACCATCTGTAGCAACCAGCTCTTCGTTTGGGATACTGGTCTGCCTGCGGAGGGGTATTCGTTCCAGTGGAATGGAACTCCTGGTGGTCCTGTCTTCAGCTCCGGCATGGAGTCGCAGGTACAGCTCACTATAACGGATGCGCTGGGCTGCTCTGAATCGGACAGTTTCTCGCTTGCAGTGGATGGCTTTCCAGATGCGGGATTGCTCGATTCTGAATACGCGATCTGCAGCGGTACACTGCTTATCCCGGAAGTGCCCCCTGGTGGTGGCTCCATCCTCTGGTCCGATGGTTCATCTGGGCCTTCATTCCAGGTGTTGGAGAACGGCGTTATCAGCGCTCTGGTGCTCAATGGTAATGGTTGCGCTCTGGCTGACACAGCCACGGTGACAATCCTCGGCGTGGCACCAGTGGTGAATGTGCAGTCCGGTCCTGCCTGCGCCGGATTGGAGATGGCATTCGCAGCAACCTCCAATGTGCCAGTGAATAACTGGACGTGGGACACCGGAAATGGCCCATGGCCAGGAAACTCGACATATACCGCTGTGTTTGATGCACCGGGTGAGTATCATGTTGTGGTTACGGGCTGGTCTGAAAACGGATGTGCCGGGAACTTCATCCTACCCGTTTCGGTGACCAGCCCTCCTCAGGCTGATGCCAGTTTCTCGCTTCCATGTGAGGATGTTGCCGTGCTTTTTGAGTCTTCCACAACAGGTGAAATCGGGCAGTGGATTTGGTCCATCAACGGGTCGGGTTATACCGGCGAATCGGTTGAGGTTTCCTTCAGTGAATCTGGAAGCATACCGGTCAGTCTGCTGGTGCAAGATGCCGCAGGGTGCACGGATGTGCTGGTTCTGGAGGTATTTGTTTTGCCGGCCCCTGCGGTGGAAATAGAGGCCAGCGATTTGTGCTTTGGAGAGCTGACCGGTTTTCAATCTGAAATCATTCCCAATGGGGCGGGCAGTATCATAGGCGGCCATTGGGATTTTGGCGATGGGTCAACTTCTCCTCTGGAAGATCCTGTCTATTTCTACTCCTCCCCAGGCAGCTATGAAGTGACGTTCACCGTTCAGGGTTCGAATGGCTGCTCTGTCTCTGAGTCCATGCTGCTTCAGATCAGCCTGCCGCCTGAGGTTGACTTTGTAACAGGAAGCGCATGCGTGGGAGAGCCCTTTGCATTGATCTCCGAAGTGGTGGCCCAACCAGGTGATCCTGTAGTTTCATACGAATGGACCGTGGATGGTGATTTGTGCGCCACTGGGCCACAGGGTTCAGTTATTTTTCAGGAAAATGGATTTCATTCCATTAATCTGGATGTGGCGGCGGAGGGGGGATGCACGGCTTCTCTTGAGCAGCAGGTTGTGTCATGGCCTGCACCCCATGCGGCATTTACTCAAGAACCCTTCGCCGGTGCGGACTTATACTCATATGCTTTCTCCAACCTTTCGCAGGGGATTGATCTCTCATTTGAATGGTCATTCGGCGATGGTGGCGCATCAGAAGAGGAGAATCCTGTGCACCGGTTCAGTGATCGTAATCTTCGTGAGGTGGCTCTGGTGGCCAGGACTCTGCAGGGTTGTCGGGATACGGCATCCACGGCGCTGGTGCCAGAACCACCCCAGTGTGACCTGGCCGTTGTGGATGCAAGATTATCAGAGCTTACCGGTGGTCGGGTACAAGTAGCCTTGGATGTGCGCAATCAAGGCAATTTGGCCGTACCCGCTATTCGTGGTTCCTGGCAAGGGGGCGGTGAAATCGTGCTGAGTGAGATCTGGCAACAGCCGCTGTCTCCCGGTGAATCGGCAGCTCTCACATTTACTTCGGCAGTGAGTTCTTCGGATTTTGCATTGGATTATTTCTGCGCAGAGGCCTACGCAGATGACTTGCCGGCTGATGATATACGACCGGCTGACAATGTTTTTTGCAAGGCACTCACGGATTCGGGCATGGAGGTATATCCTCCTTTTCCCAATCCCGCCGCTGACGATGTTGTGCTCCGCTGGGCGACAAGGATAGAATCGGATCTTGAAATTCAGGTCTTCTCAGCCGGGGGTAATCTGGTCAAACTCCTCCGGCAGCCGCATCTGAGGGCCGGCTTCCATCAGCATACAATCCATGTTGCTGATCTCGCTCCAGGCACCTATGTGGTTCGTGTAATGTCAGGAGGACAGGAACGAAGCGTGACCTTCAGCCGGACAGCACAGTAAGCTCAACTCAGTTAGGAAAAAAGTCCGTAATGGGTGCCTTGTGCTCATGCACAATCTCCAGGAGCGTACGGAAGGCAACAACCTTCTGCCCGTAGCGCTCCTGGTGCTGGGCCTGCAAGGCGGGTGCCGCAAGACGCTGGTACTCCTCGTAGTCGGTCATGGAATGACAGAGGTACTGGATGGCATAGGTAACACCTCCTTCTTCAAAGGCATGAATGCGGCAAATTCTGTTTTCGAGAAAATAACCGGTGCGCATGACATCCGGAATGTGCACATCTTTCATCCAGGTAAGCCACTCTTCATGGATAGACTCATCCACACTGACGGTTACATTATAAAGCACCCGGTTCATGGGTGCAAGATCGCACGAATTCGCCGGATTTTTTGCAGCATCGTCGCTGCGCGCTACCCTTGCTGAGGGGGTTTCCATTAGCTTTACCGGATCAATACTTCACTCTCATGATTACCGGATTTCTCCACCTCCATTCTGCATTACGCTGGGTTGCACTGCTTCTGCTGGTCGTCACCATCTTGGATAACCTGAGGCGCATGTATCGTCCCTATAACGCAATGGATAACAAGCTCGCCCTGTTCACCCTTATTGCTATGCACCTGCAACTTGTCATCGGACTCGTTCTCTGGGTCAGCCAATTGTCCGATGCCCTCTCCCAAAATGCACAAATCATGAAGGAAAAAATCTGGCGCTTCTTCCTCGTGGAGCATTTTCTGGGTATGCTGCTCGCCATCACCTTCGTGACCGTGGGATACGTCAGACACAAGAAGCAGGTGGACAAGGCCATCAAACACCGCATGATTTTCGGTTACTACCTGCTGGCTCTGATTCTCGTTTTGGCCTTGATCCCTTGGCCGTTCCGCGAACTGATAGGCAGGGGTTGGTTCTGATGAGGCGCCTCGTAATCTTCATATTCTGCCTGACCTTCTGGCTTCTGGCTGCTTGTGGCTCTGGCACATCATCAGGCATTGAGAAACAGGCCGTTGATTCAGGTATTTCTGATGTGCAGGCTTTATATGAGCAACGATGCGCAACCTGCCATGGCTTGCAGGGAAATATGGCCATGGGTGGTGCGCGTAAGCTAACTGAATCTGCTTTGCCGAAAGAAGAGGTTTTGGCCCAGATCCGTTACGGGAAGGGAGCGATGCCGCCTTTCCGCGAGATGCTTTCCGAAGAAGAGATGACGGCTCTTGCTGACTACGTGTTCACTTTTCGCCCCACTAGCAAGCCGTGATTGAGACTGCACCCAGGCAGGAAACTGCCGTGCTGGTGGGATTGGTCACCCGCTCCCAGTCCCGGGAACTCCTGGCCGAGTATCTGGACGAATTGTCTTTCCTGGCAGAAACGGCCAGCGCCCGGTGTGTTGCCAGATTCTGGCAAGCACTCGATCATCCGGATACCCGAACTTTCGTGGGCGCCGGTAAGGCCGAAGAAATCCGAGCCTTCGTGCATGACCAAAAGGTAGATATGGTCATATTCGATGATGAACTTTCTCCTTCACAGCTGCGGAATCTCGAGAAGCTTCTCAATACGGAGGAGAACAAGGTCAAGGTACTCGATCGCAACAACCTGATCCTCGACATTTTTGCCGCCCGCGCCCGGACTGCCCATGCCAAAACACAGGTCGAACTGGCGCAGTACGAGTATCTGCTTCCGCGGCTGACCCGGATGTGGACGCACCTGGAGCGTCAAAAAGGGGGAATCGGGATGCGCGGTCCCGGTGAACAGGAAATTGAGACCGACCGGCGCATTATCAGGGATCGGATAGCCCGTCTGAAAAAGGAATTGGAGGTGATTGACCGCCAGAAGGCGACGCAACGTGGTAACCGCGGCGCCATGGTCAGGGTAGCCCTCGTGGGTTATACGAACGTCGGGAAGAGCACCCTCATGAATGTCCTGAGCAAAAGTGAAGTTTTCGCAGAAAATAAGTTGTTCGCCACACTGGATACCACCGTGCGGAAGGTAGTCCTGCATCAGTTACCCTTTCTGCTGACGGACACAGTCGGATTCATCCGCAAACTGCCTCACCAGCTCATTGAATCCTTCAAGGGTACGCTGGATGAAGTGAGGGAGGCCGATATCCTGATCCACGTGGTCGATATCAGCCATCCTCATTTTGAAGATCATGTGCGTGTGGTGAATGAAACTCTGTCGGATATCGGAGCAGGTGACAAACCCGTTGTTTTGGTGTTCAATAAGATTGATGCCTATCGTCATGTGCATAAGGATGAAGACGACCTTACGCCCAGAAGCCGGGAAAACATTACGCTGGAAGAATGGAGAAATACGTGGATGGCTCGGCTGTCCGGACAGGATGTGGTATTTATTTCAGCAGCCGGAAAGCAGCACGTGGATGAACTGAGAAACTTGCTTTACAAGCGGGTCAGGGAGATTCATATTCAACGTTATCCCTTCATCGACCCTGGACACGATCCCTACCAGGCCCAGGAATAAAGATCTCCGGAACCGTGATCAATCCTCATCCGGAGCCTCAATCTTCATCTGCTTGATCTGCATTCCCCAGCCACCTTTCTTCATAAAGAAGGTAACCCGGTACGTCCCCTTCGCAGTCAACAGATCACCAATCCGATACTGGTCGTCAAGCTTGGATGTGCCCTGATGTTTGACTGAAAAATCCTTGGGAGAATGCTCTTTGAAGAACTGAGCCAGCAGCGTCTTGGCTTCTCCACTGGTGAATGTGCCCTCCCTGGCAGGCAGCGTTAGTTCTACCTGAGGCATCATCATCGTGCTGATGGCGACAGCGTCTCCTTTTCGGAGTGCATCAATAACCATCGGGGTAATATCAGTCTGTGCCCTGCCCGTAAAGGCAATCATCATAAAAGCGAATGTGCTGGCTATCAATTTCATGTCCGGAGTATGCTACTAAAGATATGGCCGGCTTGAGCCAAGAATCGCGCCAGAACAATGATACGCGATTAAACCGTTGATCTGCCCGGTTTGGGCCTCGATTTTTTCCCACGGCTATTGCCCGGGAACAGAATGAATTCATTACCTTTGCCCTCCCCAAAAAAAGACAGGCCTATGAGGATTGACCGGGCGCTCGATGAGTTTCGTGTGCCTTTCACGGGCCTGAAGGACGGACACCATACGTTTTCGTTCCACCTGGGGGATGCGTTCTTTGAGGCGTTTGAGTATTCAGAAATGGAGGGTGCGAACATCGAAGTTCGCACGGAACTGGAGAAAACCCCGACTTTAATGGTCTGGGATTCAACGCTCCTGGGTACGGTCATGGTAAACTGCGATCGGTGCTCCGATCCCATGGAACAGTCCATCGAGGGAACGTTCCGGCTTGTGGCTAAGTTTGGCGAGCAAACTCGGGAAGCAGATGAAGATGATGTGATTATCCTGGGTCCTCAGGAGTTTCAGGTGGATCTTTCGCACTTCTTCTTCGAATATGCCAACCTCTGTATGCCGGCACGGCATGTACATGCCCGCATGGAGGATTGCAATCAGGAGGTCTTGGCCAAACTGGAATCGATGAGCACCCCCGAGAATTCTGAATCCCGCTGGATTGCCCTGAAGAATATGGAAGCAGGTGGTCCGGAGCCTCATGATGATGAGTTTGAAGAAGAAGAATAGATACACGGATAAACAGATACCGAAATGGCACATCCCAAACACCGCATCTCGCAGACCCGCCAGGCCAAACGCCGCACCCACTATAAGCTGGAGGCTCCCAACGTTTCTACCTGCCCCACTACCGGTCAGCCCCACCTCTTCCACCGCGCCCACTGGTATGAGGGAAAGCTCTATTATAAGGGCAAGGTGGTCATGGAGCGGGAAGAAAACGCTTGAAAATGAAACGAAAGGAATTTGTGCCAGCCCTCATCGGGCTGGCTTTTTTGCGTCGGGCTACTCGGTTCGTTCACATTTAATCCTCCCCACCGGGGGTTCGCTTTACATTAGCGCCCTCTTTTATATGCATTCCTTTAACATCTGATCGGATGAGTTCGGTGAAAGCCGCGATTACTGCAGTTCACGGGTATGTGCCTCCCGATTTACTGACCAACCACGACCTGGAGAAGTTGGTAGACACCACCGATGAGTGGATTCGGAGCAGGACGGGGATTGAATGCCGCCACATTCTGAAAGGAGAGGGGCTGGGAACCAGCGATATGGCCGTTGAGGCCGTGCTCGGGCTCCTCGCCAAACGGAGCCTGGGCCCTCTGGATATCGATCTGCTGATCTGTGCCACCGTCACTCCGGATCATGTATTCCCGGCAACGGCCAATATCATCTGCGACAAACTCGGAGCTAAGAACGCCTGGGGATTCGATCTCGGCGCGGCCTGCTCCGGTTTTATCTACGCGCTTTCCACAGCCGCTCAGTTCATCGAAACCGGCAAGTATAAGCGCATTGTGGTGGTGGGTGCAGATAAAATGTCTTCTATCATTGACTACGCGGACCGCTCCACTTGTGTCATCTTCGGTGACGGTGCCGGTGCTGTCCTCCTCGAGCCCTCAGCCGACGGAACAGGAATTCTCGATTTTATTTTGAAGTCCGACGGGCACGGCCGCGTATACCTGCACCAAAAAGCGGGCGGGTCAGTACTGCCTGCATCCCATGACACTGTGGATAAGCGGCTGCATTATGTATTTCAGGACGGCCAGCCTGTATTTAAAGCAGCAGTGGTCGGGATGGCCGACGTGTCAGCAGAAATTATGGAGAAAAACAAACTGGGGCCTGACGATATCGCCTATCTGGTGCCGCATCAGGCCAACCTCAGGATCATTGACGCCACCGCCCGTCGTATGGGGGTCGGACCGGAAAAGGTCATGGTGAATATTCAGCGCTATGGCAATACCACTGCCGGTACTATTCCTCTCTGCCTCTGGGATTGGGAAAAGAAACTTAACAAGGGTGATAACCTGATTCTTTCAGCTTTCGGAGGTGGTTTCACCTGGGGGGCCGTCTATGTGAAATGGGCCTATGAGCCGAACTGACTCCGGTAAACCTATATTTACTTCGCTAACCTCAACGAAACAGACCCTTCCATGAATATATCACAAATCCAGGACCTCATCAAATTCGTCGCAAAGAGCGGTGTGAGTGAGGTGGAAATCGAACAGAAGGATTTCAAGATCATCATCAAGACGCATGAGCCGGAGCGTAAGTCGAAGACACCGGACGTGATCCAGGTCGCTTTGCCGGCCGCCCCGCCTCTGGCTGCCAACCCAGCCCCGGCACCCGCGGCTGCCCCGGCACCTGCCGGCACCGCTCCGGCTGTTGCCCCCGTAGCTGCTCCCGCCGGTAATCTGGTGGAGGTGAAGAGCCCGATGATCGGTACGTTCTACCGCTCGCCAGGTCCCGACAAGCCGGCATTCGTGGAAGTGGGAGATTCCATTAAGGCAGGTGATACGGTCTGCATTATTGAGGCCATGAAACTCTTCAACGAAATCGAGTCGGAAGTTTCCGGCAAGATTGTGAAGGTGCTTGTCAATGACAGCACTCCGGTGGAATACGATCAGCCGCTCTTCCTCGTAGAGCCCGCCTGATCACGGACCTCATCATGATAGAACTTCCATGTTTAAAAAGATCCTGATCGCTAACCGCGGAGAGATTGCACTTCGTGTCATCCGCACCTGTAAGGAAATGGGCATCGCAACTGTCGCTGTGTACTCTACAGCCGACCGCGATAGTCTTCATGTCCGGTTCGCAGACGAGGCCGTTTGTATCGGCCCTCCTCCAAGTAAGGAGTCTTACCTGAAGATTCCTAATATTATCGCCGCTGCCGAAATCACCAATGCAGATGCCATTCACCCGGGATACGGCTTTCTCTCTGAGAATGCCACATTTTCCAAGGTGTGCAAAGAGAACGGCATCAAGTTCATCGGCGCGTCTCCTGAAATGATTGATGCGATGGGAGATAAAGCGTCTGCCAAGCAAACCATGAAGGATGCTGGTGTGCCTACTATTCCAGGTTCTGACGGACTTCTGGAAGATCTCAAAGAGGCACGTACCATTGCGAAGAAGATTAAGTATCCCGTCATGCTCAAGGCTACTGCAGGGGGGGGCGGAAAAGGTATGCGTGTGTGCAAGGATGAAACTGAGCTGGATGACGCATGGGAAAAAGTGCGCCGTGAAGCTGGTGCAGCCTTCGGCAACGATGGTATCTACATGGAGAAGTTTGTCGAGGAACCCCGTCACATTGAGATTCAGATTGCGGGTGATCAGTACGGTAAGGCATGTCACCTCTCTGAACGGGATTGCTCCATTCAGCGCCGCCACCAGAAACTGGTGGAAGAGACTCCATCTCCCTTCATGACCGATGAGCTCCGCGAACAGATGGGGCAGGCCGCCATCAAGGCTGCAGAAGCGGTTCGATACGAAGGGGTGGGAACGGTGGAATTTCTGGTAGACAAGAACCGGGATTTCTACTTCATGGAAATGAATACCCGCATCCAGGTTGAACATACCATTACCGAAGAGGTGATCAACTACGACCTGGTTAAAGAACAAATCAAGCTTGCTGCAGGTGAACCCATCTCCGGGCGCAACTATTACCCGAAGATGCACAGCATTCAATGCCGGATCAATGCCGAGGATCCGTTCAAAGGATTCACGCCTTGTCCCGGAAAAATCACGGCATACCACTCTCCCGGCGGGCACGGTGTGCGCGTCGATACGCACGCCTATGCGGGCTACGTGATTCCACCGCACTATGACTCCATGATCTCGAAATTGATCACGGTTGCGCAGACTCGGGAAGAGGCCATCACGAAGATGCAACGGGCGCTGGATGAGTACATCATCGAAGGGATCAAAACGACCATACCGTTCCACCAGCGCCTGATGCGGGACGAAAAATTCAGAAGCGGTAACTTCAATACGAAGTTCCTCGAGACGTTCGAAATGTAATGCCCAGGCTGATTAGCCGTCAGAGCTCTCTTCACCGCGAATGCGACGGACGAACTCCCTAATGGCCCGGTTAAATTCTTCACGGGTCAATCCGGGCTGAACCTGAATGGCTTCCTGGATTGCTCCTCCGTTCTTAACCAATTCCCAGTGAAACACAAAGGCCTTTTCGGCCTCAGCTTCTGTAAAATCCATGCGGCCCCACTTGGCCAGAAAGAATTGCAGTGTGTCACCCTCAGCCCGCGTGAAGTGAAATCCTTGTGAAAACCAGGTCAAGGTTTCCACTTGTGACGTGCCCATGTAAGGCGCCAATAAATGCTCACCCCTGGAGTAGGAGACAAACTGCACCGCCGGATCATCCTGTAACAGAGAATACTCACCGAGGTAGATGGAGTCAGGGGTCAAGGCAATGCCATTCCACAGGATATTATTGAACATGGTGGGAGAGGTGGACAGCCGTGTATAGACTATGCCACGTTTCCCAAGTTCTTCAGCAAAGTGCGAGTGGACTACAGCCTTGTTGACCAGCGTGAGGGCCATATAGGCGGAGGCATAGGCTACTCCGGCATAAGCCCAGCGGATGCGTCCCGGACGGTTGCGACGGAGAAACAGACACACCAGCAACGAGAGCATAAAGGGAAGTGTCCAGAAGGGGTCCACTACCGCAATGTTGTTGAAGCCAACGAGGTAATCAGAAAAGGGAAGCAAGAGCTGCGTGCCATAGGTCGTGCAGCAGTCGAGCAGAGCATGGGTGAAGAAGAAAAGGAACCAAACCAGCCAGCTCTCCCGGAATGAAATACGATCTTTCATCCACTTCCAGGTGATCCAGCCGTATGGAATGGCAACAAGGAGATGCACGAACACGCTATGGCTGTAGCCCCGGTGGATATGAAGCTGCTCGATGGGGTCGGTCCACCAGTAATTGAACAGGATATCAAGATCAGGCAGTGTGCCTCCTATTGCACCAAGCAATTGTGCCCTGTTGCCCATTTTGCGACCCCACACCAGTTCGCCAACTGCGGCACCAAGAACGACCTGCGAAAGAGAATCCATGGGAGAGCAAGATAGCAATGATCGAGGCCGCTGTTAGCCCCCTACAATCTTCCTGATCTCGTTGAGCTTCATCAGGGCCTCAACAGGAGTCAGGGTATTGATATCCATGTTGAGCAGCTCTTCCCTCACCTGAGCGAGTGTGGGGTCATCGAGTTGGAAGAAGCTGAGCTGCATAGCTGAATGGCTTGATCCTGTGTTCACCTTGCGGGTCAGATTCTCCCGGCTGTGTGATTGCTCCAGTGTCTGTAGCATTTCTCTGGAGCGCTCCAGAACACGCGAAGGCATGCCGGCAAGTTTTGCCACATGGATCCCAAAGCTATGGTTACTTCCACCCTGCTGGAGCTTCCTAAGGAATACAATGCGCTGTCCCGATTCTTTCACGCTGACATTGAAGTTGTGAATGCGTGGAAAGATGGATGCCATCTCATTCAACTCATGATAATGCGTGGCGAAGAGGGTCTTGGCCCTTGACCGGGGGTGTTCATGCAGATACTCTGCAATCGCCCATGCAATGGAAATACCATCGTATGTGGACGTTCCTCGGCCGATTTCATCAAGCAGGACGAGGCTCCGGTTGCTCAGGTTGTTGAGAATACTCGCGGTTTCATTCATCTCCACCATGAATGTCGACTCTCCACTCGAGAGGTTGTCACTCGCTCCGACTCGCGTAAAGACCTTATCGATGATGCCGATATCGGCCGACCGGGCAGGAACAAATGAGCCCATCTGAGCCATCAGCACGATGAGGGCGGTTTGACGAAGAACAGCCGATTTACCGCTCATATTGGGGCCCGTGATCATCATGATCTGCTGTTGCTCGTTGTCGAGGTAGATGTCATTGCTGACATATTCTTCTCCGGGAGGAAGGCTACGCTCGATCACTGGGTGCCGCCCGTCATGGAGGTGCAATACATAACCTTCGTTGATGGAAGGCTTCACATAGTGGTTGCGCACAGCAACACGCGCGAAGGAGAGCAGGCAGTCAAGCCGCGCAAGCAACTGGGCATTGAGCTGAATGGCTGCAGTGTATTCCATGACTGCTGCTACGAGGTCATGAAACAGCTGGGACTCCAGAGTGGCCATCTTCTCCTCGGCTCCAAGAATGCGGGTTTCATAGTCCTTGAGCTCCTCGGTGATATACCGCTCGGCTTGTGTCAGCGTTTGCTTCCGGATCCAATCGGCAGGAACCTTGTCCTTGTGGGTGTTCCGAACTTCGAGATAATAGCCAAAGACGTTGTTGTACGAGATGCGGAGGGATGGAATACCTGTGCGCTCGCTCTCGCGCTGCTGGATTTCAAGCAAGACATCCTTTCCATGTGTGGCCAGCTTCCGCAGTTCATCGAGTTCGGGGTGCACCCCATCCGCAATGACCTGCCCCTTGTTCAGGGCCATTGGTGGATCGGCGTGGAGCTCGCGGCCAATCCTCCCTGAAAGGGCTTCGCATGCCTGTAGTTGGTCGGTTATGGCCTGTACTTCTGCATTTCCGCCAGATTCTCCGAGTTGACGAATCGGTACAATGGCCTCAAGGGCCCTCCGAATCTGCATCACTTCCCGTGGTGTAATCCTGCCGGTTGCCACCTTGGATATCAATCTTTCCAGGTCGCCCACCTGGCGGAGCTCGTGCGACAGCTGGTCGGCGGCATGCTGATTTCCGGCGAAGAAGTCGACTACAGAGAGCCGCTTTTCGATGGCCTGAACATGCCTTAATGGAAGCAGTATCCAGCGCCTCAGCAGGCGGGCTCCCATGGGCGATACGGTGTCGTCCAGGATATCGAGAAGCGTCGTTGCCTTTTCATGCGGGGAATGCACAAGTTCGAGATTCCGGATGGTGAACTTGTCGAGCCATACGTACTGCTCTTCTTCAATCCGCGAGATGGAGGCGATATGGGATACCCGGTCGTGCTGGGTTTCTTCCAGATAGTGCAAAATGGCTCCGGCTGCCGCAATGCCCAGGTCGAGCTCGTCGACACCAAATCCCTTCAAACTGCGCGTGCCGAAGTGACGCTGGAGAATCTCTCGCCCGAAGTCGGTCGTGAATACCCAGTCGTCCAGCCGGAAGGTGCAGAACTTATCACCAAAGGATTCCTTGAACGCCTTGTCCAGATGCTTTTGATACAATACTTCAGCCGGCCGGAATCCTTGAAGTAGTTTGTCCGCATAGTCTAACTGACCTTCCGCACAGAGAAACTCGCCGGTGGAAATATCGAGAAATGCAACACCCGCCTGATTGTTGCGTATAGCTACAGCAGCGAGAAAGTTGTTGGCGGTGGATTCATAAGTCTTATCGTGGTAGGAGACCCCGGGTGTCACCAATTCCGTAACTCCGCGCTTTACAATTTTCTTGGTGAGTTTGGGATCTTCGAGCTGATCGCAAATGGCAACACGATGTCCGGCTCTCACAAGGCGAGGCAGATAGGTATCCAGAGCGTGAAAGGGAAATCCGGCGAGCTCAACAAATGCGGCGGCCCCATTTTTCCTTTTGGTCAGCGTGATGCCCAATACCCGCGCCGCTACAATGGCATCTTCCCCAAATGTTTCATAGAAATCGCCTACACGGAAGAGCAGAAGGGCATCAGGATATTTACCCTTGATGGCATTGTACTGCTTCATCAGGGGTGTTTCCACCACGGATGCCGTTTCGCGGATCCTTTCATCCCCCTCCTTCATACTGCTAGGCCACCCGAAGCTGGCTCAGTTTGGACTTGGAGAATTGTTCGCGGGCATAACTCAGAGTGACCTTGAATTCTTTTTCCTTGGAGGAGGGAAGCTGGAACATCGCATCGGTCATGATGGCCTCGCAGATCGCTCGCAGGCCCCTTGCTCCGAGTTTGTATTCCATGGCTTTCTCCACAATGAAATCGAGTGCCTTCTTCTCAAAACTGAGTTTCACACCGTCTAATTCGAAAAGTTTGACATACTGTTTCACCAGAGCATTCCGGGGCTCGGTGAGGATTCTCCGCAGCGCCTGCTCATCCAGGGGGTTGAGATAAGTGAGCACCGGAAAGCGCCCAATGAGTTCCGGAATGAGCCCATATCGCTTCAGGTCAATCGGTGTTACATACTGGAGAATATGTTCGGTATCCATGGTCTTGCCAGCAGTTCCGTAGCCAATGGAGTTCAGGTTGATCCGCCGTTCGATATGCCGGTTGATTCCATCAAACGCACCTCCGCAGATGAACAGGATATTGCGAGTATCCACCTGAATCATTTTCTGCTCGGGATGTTTCCGGCCTCCCTGAGGTGGAACTCCTACCACGGCTCCCTCAAGCAACTTGAGCAAGGCCTGCTGTACACCTTCGCCGCTCACATCCCGGGTGATGCTGGGATTATCACTCTTACGCGCAATCTTGTCTATTTCATCAATGAATACAATTCCCCGCTCGGCGCGCGAAACATCATAATCTGCATTCTGAAGCAGTCGGGAGAGGATACTTTCCACATCTTCACCAACATAGCCAGCCTCCGTGAGCACTGTCGCATCAGCGATGCAAAAGGGGACATGGAGCATCTTGGCAATGGAACGGGCCAGCAAGGTTTTACCGGTGCCAGTTTCTCCCACCATGATGATATTGGATTTCTCAATCTCAACATCATCACCTGATGACTTCTGGTTGATGCGCTTGTAGTGATTGTAAACTGCCACGCTCAGCACTTTTTTGGCTTCGTCCTGTCCTATGACAAAGTCATCAAGAAAGGCCTTGATTTCCGCCGGCTTCTGCAGGTGGATATCAGAATGCTGGGAAATGCTTCCGGGTTTGTTCTCTTCACTGACGATCTGGTGAGCCTGGCTCGCGCACTCGTCACAAATGTGTCCGCTGAGGCCCGCAATCAGGATGTTGACCTCACTTTTCTTGCGCCCGCAGAATGAGCAGTGGATTTCTTTCGTAGACATGGATGGGAAACGTCTGAATGGCCCTCTTGTTTTACAAGCCACCCGACATGCATCAAAGGTACAAAACCCTTCTAAACGGGATCTACGTCAATCGTCAGACGCACACTCTTGAACCCGGACTCCTGAACGAGTTCCCGACAGGTGAGGTAAAGGCGCTCCTTGGTCTGCATCAACGAAGGAGTCCGGTAGAGCTTAACCAGAATCTGTCGGAGGAAGTAGGTATTGATCCGGGGAATATGGGGCCGTTCCGGGCCAAGTACCTGCCCGGGGTCAAGGACCGAAATCCGGGTCGCCAGAACTCTGCCTGCTTCTTCAGCGACCTCATCATCGCGGTGCCTGATAGTAATCCGGACTAGCCGCACGAATGGTGGATAGCCGAACTGCTGCCGCTCTGCTATTTCCCGCTCGAAAAAAGCCGCATAATCACTCCGCCGCACAAGATCAAATATCCAATGGCTCGGATTGTACGTCTGGATGATAACGTACCCTTTCTTATTCCTTCTTCCTGCTCTCCCCGCTACTTGAACCATGAGCTGAAAGCTCCTCTCTGTAGCCCGGAAGTCGGGGAAGTTGAGCATGCGGTCGGCATTCATGATACCCACCACCGAGACGTGGTCAAAGTCGAGCCCTTTGGTGACCATCTGCGTGCCAACGAGCACCTGAATGGCGCCTGATTCGAATTCCGAAATGATGCGGTGCAGCCCGGACTTGCTCCGGGTGGTTTCCAAATCCATGCGCTGAACTGTCGTTTCCGGAAAGAGATCTTTTACCTCTTCTTCGAGCTTTTCTGTTCCAAATCCTAGCATCCTCAGGTCATGGTTGCCGCATGCAACGCAAGATGCAGGAGGTGCAGACGTGTAGCCGCAGTAATGGCACTTGAGCTGATGATTGTGCTTGTGGTAGGTCAGGCTCACATCACATCGTGTGCACATAGGAACCCATCCGCAACTATGGCATTGCCAGAGTGGTGCGTAGCCCCGGCGGTTCTGGAACAGAATCACTTGTTCCTTCCGGTCTTTCGCACTCTGGATGGCATCGGACAGGATGGAGGTGAAATTGCCGCGCATGGTCTTGCGGAGAAGTTCCTGACGGATGTCCGCCAGCTGAATTTCTGGCATTTCAGCTCCCCCGAAACGCTCGAAGAGCTCCACGAGGTTATATCGACCCTGTCGGGCATTCCAGTAGCTCTCTACCGAAGGGGTGGCCGAACCGAGCACAACATGGGCCTGGCAGAGCATAGCCCAGGCTATCGCTGAGTCGCGAGCATGGTAGCGCGGGTTGGGCTCATGCTGCTTGAAACCGGTGTCGTGTTCTTCATCGACAATCACGAGCCCGGGCCGCCTGAATGGCAGAAACAGTGCAGACCGGGCTCCTAAGATGAGTGCCGGCCGCTCGGGTGCACGAATCAGGGACATCCAGGTGGTGCTTCGCTGGTTTTCGCTATAGCCGCTATGGTACACCCCAACCAGCGATCCGAAGTAGTGTCTGAGCCGTGTAATGAGATGGGTAGTCAGGGCTATCTCAGGAAGCAGAAACAATACCTGTCGGCCTTCCCTGAGTACATCCCGGATGAGGTGACAATATACTTCAGTCTTTCCGCTGGAGGTAAGGCCATGGAGCAGGGTCACGGGCTTCCCTGAAGCCATGCCCATACGAATGGCCTCGTATGCGCGCTGCTGAGCTCCTGAAAGCTCAGGCAGTTCGGGGTAGGTCACTGGGTCCGGAAAAGGTGGCGTCCTGCGCTTCCGGATGACCAGAACGTTTTTTTCTTCAAGACTCCTGAGAGCCTCGGCCTTCACGCCCTGATGGGCGAGCAATTCTTTTTTCAGCACAAAGCGGCTCTCGCCCTGATCATAACCGCTTAGGGAAAGGAAGGCGAGCAGGGCATCACTCTGCCGAACCGCGCGAAACCGCTCGAGCTCAGCGAAGGCCTGACGCAGCTTTTCATCTGACTTGCAATCAGGATGGAGTTCAATGATCTCTTCCACTGGAGTGCGGTAGCGCTCGCGCACTTCCTCTTCGGAATAAATCAACCCGCGATCAATCAATCCCTTGAGGATGGGCTGGAGGGTGCGAATACCGAGCCGCTCGCTCAATTCCTGCAGGGTGCAGGACTTTTCTTTAACGGCTTCAAGAATCTCCCTTTCGCGGTCGCTCAGGGAGGCATCTTCCATCCAGTCATCATCGACGAGGGCTATCCTGGTTTCACTGGATAACTTAAGACCGCCGGGCAGTGCGGCATTCATGACTTCCCCTGGAGTGCAACAGTAGTAGGCAGCCATCCAATCCCAGAAGGCAAACTGCTCGGCAGATACAAGGGGGAATTCGTCGAGCAGGCCCTCGATGTACCGGGCGGTATAGCCTTCAGGCGGGGTTTCGGTGAGTTCCCTGACTACACCGGTGTAGAGTCGGGCATTGCCTATGGGCACAATGACACGCATCCCGGGCTGAATCTCTTCATTCCACTCATAGGGAACACGATAAATGAGTGTCTTGGGCAACGCCAGAGGCACGAGCACAAAGGCAAATCGGGTGATGCGGCTCTCAGACATTGGTGGTGTAAAGAAAAGAAAGCCCGGCGGGCATCCCAATCCGGGCGGGCTTACTCAGAAAAAAAACGCAGCGTATGGGCAGGGGTTTCCCGGTGCCGCTCCATACCGCCTGAGTTTTTCATCAGGAGCACTTACGAGCGCTTACGCTCGAGCACTTCGTCGATCATGCCGTATTCCTTCGCTTCCTGGGCAATCATCCAATAGTCCCGGTCGCTGTCAGCCCAAACCTTATCATAGGTTTGTCCCGAATGGGAGGCGATGATTTCGTAGAGCTCTTTCTTGAGTTTCTGGATCTCGCGAGCCGTGATTTCAATATCGGAGGCTTGTCCGCGGGCCCCGCCGAGTGGCTGGTGAATCATAACCCTGGAGTGCTTCAGTCCTGTCCGCTTCTTGCCGGCTCCCGCGCAAAGCAGAACGGCCGCCATCGATGCAGCTATTCCAGTGCAGATGGTAGCCACATCGGGCTGGATGATCTGCATAGTATCATATATACCAAGGCCTGCATATACACTGCCACCGGGGGAATTGATGTAGATCTGGATATCCTTCTTACTGTCCGCACTCTCCAGAAAAAGCAGTTGGGCCTGTACAATGTTGGCAATGTAGTCGTCAATCTCTGTACCGAGGAAGATAATCCTGTCGGCCATCAGGCGTGAGAACACATCGACTTCGCGGAAGGGCATATTCCGCTCCTCGATCACGGTGCGGGTCATCATTTCAGGCCCATACAGGTGTGAAATCACAGCGTCCACCGTGGTTGAAGACATGCCGCTTGTTCCCGAGGCATACTTGCGGAATTCTTTTCTGTTGATCATGGATAATCGTGAATTATGGGAGCCAAAGTACGCAGAAGAGGGGTACACCTTCCGATTGAGGAAAATTTGGGAACAAGTGCGGACTTATATGGAGCCGGATGCGCTGGAGCCGGCTTCTGCTCAGGCCTTGCCTGCCCGTATCACGACCGGACAACAGGATCAGATCTTCATCCGGGTGCGCACAGCATACGGCCGGTTATTCCACCGGTCAATATACTCGCGCATGGGCATCAGCACACCTCCAGGCAGCTTGATTTCCTTGGTGTCATCAACCCGCTCGACCTGATCGAGGTGTGCCACGATATCACGCAGCGTGATGGCGGTAACGTCGGTTTTCCCAATGGATTTCAACAGGGCCTGACAGCGATCATAATCTTCCTGATAGTCAACGGAAAAATTGACTAGCGGAATGTCCTGATCATAGTGTAGGTCAATGGATCCGACCCGGCACGTTTCGTCAAGAAGCACAAACCAGGTGAGGTACTCAGATACATGAGGATTATCCATTTCCAGATACAGGCGCCAGAGATACCGGGTGGAAAAGAGTTCGGCTGGTACACCAAATGGGGCGTTGTTGATGCGCACATAGTCCAGATCGTGTTCCACGAGCAGATCCACCATCTTGTCGATAAGTACAGGATCTGTGAACGGGTTATCACCCGTAACCCGGAAAATACACCCGGCTTTTTCCCGAAAAGCGATGGAGATCATCCGGTCTATGACTGACTCCGGACTACCTTCTTCCACAGGAAGGCCCTTGCTCCTGAAGAGATCGGCGAGTGGCTTATCCTCCGGAAGGTATGATGTGCCCAGGACGGTGGAAGCGATACGCTGAGCCGAACTGACCCGCCGGTGCAGATCGATGATGAGCTCATTCTGAAGGAACGGCAACAGCACCTTTTGTTTCAGACGCTGGGACTTGAGACGTGCAATCAGGGCGACTGCTGCCCGGGCGGGATCAAAGGTTCCGATGGTGTGCTCAATGAGTGTGACGCCGGTATCTGCGCGCTTCTGCGCGGGCTGTCCCTCGACGTGTTTCTTGTAGAGTACATTCCTGAAACGTTTTTCTCCCGCAACCGGATGCTTGACTCCGGTGCCCAGGGCCTTTTCGTAATGCCGGATCAGGTGCACCATGGCCGCGAATTCGGAGGGGTAGAGGGAAACCTGCCAATCCGGGTGGCGGTCATTCCGGCTCAGGGTTATATGCTTCTCCAGATAGTCCGCGCGCTTGGCGAGCACCATCAGGGGAATATGAGTAATATCAAGGGAATGATCAGCCATTCCGCGCTTGAACGGATAGGTTTCCCGGAAAAAGTCGAGCACATCAAGATTAAGTTCTTCTACCTCCGTGGGGTAGTTGCTGAATCCGGTAAAGAGGGCTTCGATTTTCTGGCTGTCCAGAATGCTCAGCGCAAACTGGATCTCAAACACTGTTGCGCACTGGGTCTCCAGCAATACGCGCACATCGTGACGGTTAATCAGCTCGAGGAACGGCCTGTTGACAATATCGGTGGCGTGCAGCTTGATCAACCGGAATCCACATTCATAAGCAAGCAGGAATGAGGGTTCATCCAGAACACAGGGGATACATGGCATGCCAATGGACTCGCAATAGTGAAAGAGTTCCTTCCACTGATCTGGTGAGAATTCCGTGCGTGTATAAAGCGCATAGCGCTCGTAGTTCTCCACGCAAAAGGCACTCACATTCATCATCTGCACGGTGAAGTAGTCGGCTCCTGAATCCCTGGAGGCCAGAGCAAGTCCCTTCAGATAATCGAGTGATCCATTGTGATTGTACGCGCTCTCTGCGATGATTTTCATACCCGGTGAATTGGTCATGGCCAAAGATAGCCAGCCCCGGTAATCGCTGGCGGCCGTATTACATGCCATCAGGCCAGAGTCGTCGTCAGTTCTCGATCAGGCCAGCCCTGCGACATGCCTGAATAGCGGATTCATAGAGGAACAGACTCTCATTCCTGCGCTCAGCAGTTTCGAGAAGGTCGGTGGCTCCATCAGCAAAGTTGAGCAAGTGGAGCATTCGATGCAGGGCCTCACGAGCATCTTCCGGACTGGCACTTTGCGGATATAACCCGCGTCTGCCAAGCTGTGGCTCGCCGTACTGAATTGTGCCGATGTAGGGCTTGTTGAGCGAAAGCGCACGGAGAATCTTCAACGTCACCTCAATGGTTTCCGCCAGATGGCCAAAGGAAATGAGTTCGCGGTTGTCCAGTGAAGTGTGATACTCGGCATAGCGCTGATAGGGAGTGCGCATAATGGAACCAACCGGCAGATTGAAGCCGGGTGAGCAATATTGGCGTTCATCGCTTCCTCCAACGGCAAAGGGTGTGGTAGCATGTACATAACTTTCCCGACGAAGCACATGCAGAGCTACTTTGTCGGCGAGGCTATCATGACGCCTGGAGTGCTTGTACGTAAGTGGCCCCCGGTCGCCGCAGCACGTGAGCACGTAACCCGCAACGAGTTCCTCGCGCAGCCGTTCGCCATGTTCAGCGAGATAGGCAATGGCTCCAATGGTCTCCGGAATGAACAGGAAACGATAAGTCAGGCGTTGGGGAGGACCTTGCATGAGTTCACGGGCAACGAATGCCGCGGTGAGCGGACCGGAGAGTTCATTGTTGGCCATGCTGGGATGGCACAGATAGGTGGAGATGAGTACCTCTCCTTCTCCCGTTCCCGGAAGTACATACTCGGCATAGCTCATAGAACCATCGGCCAGTGTGCTGTCAATAAAGACTTCATAGGTCCCTTCGGCAGGGAGCGTGTCGAACTCTTCGGCGCTCAGACAGAAGCCCCAGTTTTCTTTGTAGTAGCTCGTGATATACGGAATAGCACCTGGCATAGTGCGCAGGATGTGGAGATGCGGCCGCAATTGTTCCAGGGTCATTTCCTGATGAACGGGCACGGAGTAACTGACTACGTGGAGGTTATTGTCAGTGAGCCGGCAAATGATCCGGCCATCGGGGACTCGAATCCAGGCGTCCCGGATATTCCATTCCCGGGGAACTATCCAGTCGAGCACCGGAGTACCGGTGGGTAATTCATACCGCTTGAGGGGAATAATCTCTCCGAGAATGTCAAGTGATTTACGCAATCCTTCACCTGTTATGCTTCGGCATATGGGCCACAGGCGGTCAAAGTATTCAGCCAGTTGCTGCTCGTTGGTCATAGTCGGCGTTTGATGATCACCAAACGGTCCAACCTCCTTCCACCAGAAGGTTGTCACCGGTAACATAGCTGGATGCATCGCTCAGCAGATATACGAGCGCAGGGGCAACTTCATGATTATAACTCAGGCGACGCATGGGGGAGAAGCGGGCGAAGTTGGCTTCAAAACGCTCTTCATGGTTGTTCCATACACCATGTGGGGTAATCATGTTGACGCGTACATGGCGACTAGCCCAATAAGATGCGAGGTAGCGCGACAGGGCGTCGATGCCGCCCTTGGAGGCGGAGTAAGCGGCCGGGCAGCCCAGACTGGTGCCTTCATAGAGATTCTGGTTGGGCGCCACTACGCTGTATGTGGATGGAATATTGACGATGCTTCCCCCGCCGTGGTTGGCCATCCATCCGCCCACAACCTGACACATCAGAAAGGTCCCCTTCAGATTCACCTCCACCACAGTATCCCAATTGTCTTCTGAGACCTGTTCAAAGGGCTCGAAGATGAGGTGGCTCTTATTCTGGTGTGCGTTCACCAGACCATCCACTTTACCGAAGGTTTTGAGAACAGCCTCGAGGAGTTGTTCTACTTCTTTTTTGTTCACCACATCAGTCCGGTATCCGAACATCTTTCTTCCATATCGGATTTCCAGTTCCTGCGCCAGGGCTTCTGGATCCCCGCGGTCTACAACCACGACATGAGCTCCAAATTGCGCACATGCCTCGCAGAAAGCGCGTCCGATGAGTCCTGTACCACCGGTGATGATAATCGTTTTATCCGTGAGCTCGAATTTGCTGCGGAAGTCAATCTTACTAGGGTCTGTTGTGCGCAAGTGATCCATCAGTTGTATTTCCGGAATACGGGTTTGATCTCCGGGCCCACAAGGTAGTGCTCTACTCCTTTGTCAAGGGCCTGGATAAAAATGTCGCAGGTCTCCGCGAATGCGGCAAGCATCCAGTCAATATCGGCATAGGTATGCGAGTAGCAAGGTGAAAGGATGCCCTGAAACAGGATCCCGCGGCGGATCATTTCCTGCATGACCAGAGTGCGCAATGCAAAGTCGGGGTGCCCTTGTGCGTTCCGCACGATCATACCCACGCTCCAGTTAAATCCGGTGAGATCAAAGTAAGACCCGAGGTTCTTCGAGTCGAGTATGGCTCTTATCCCAGCTATGTAGTAGTCGCCGATGGCGTGGTTGTGTGCAATCACAGGCTCGCGCTCAAACACATCCATTGTGGCCAGCCCGGCGGCAATAGCATGAGTTTCGCCACCATGGGTGGTGCTTACGAGAAAGAGTTTGGGCGTGCCTTCGCTGTTGATGCCTCCCAGCTGCATGATTTCCTTTTTGCCGGTTAGCGCACAAAACGAAAATCCATTGGCTATGCCTTTACCCCACGTGGCGAGATCTGGATGGGCATTGAACTTCCTGATGCTGCCGGGATAATCAGTCTTGAACCCGGTGATCATCTCATCCATAATCCACAAGGCACCATGGCGATGGGCCAGTGCAATGGCCTTTTCGTAGAAGTCGGCCTCCAGCGGTATCCACTTTTCCGGTTCGCTGATAACGCAGGCAATTTGTCCGGGATATTCTTCGAACATGCGCTCCAGATCTTCCAGTGAATCCTGACGATACAGGACGGTGAGATCTTTGATTTCCCGGGGGATTCCATAGTCGCATGCGGTGCTGCCGATGAACCAGTCATCGTAGCTGTAGAAGGGATGTTCGGCGGGTCGTGCAATGAGAGTTCGTCCGCTGTAAGCGCGGGCGAGCTTGACCGCAGCAGTAGTGACAACACTTCCGTTTTTCGCATATTTGATCATATCGTGCTGGGGCACGAGTGCCAGAAAACGCTCGGCCATTTCACGTTCAATGACGCTTGGCCTTGAGAAGTTCGCACCCTTTTCGAGCTCCTGCCGCACGCGCTCAAGCACCGGCTCATAGGCATGTCCCAGCGAAACGGCAGTAAGTCCCATGAGCGTATCCAGGTACTTGTTGCCATCTGGATCCCAGCAGTACGCCCCTTTCCCGTGGGTGATGGCTGCCGGAGAAAGAACCGGAAACTGATCATCGCCTTTTGAGTAGGTGTGCGCCCCGCCCGGAATCAGGTGGTGAATCACCCTGCGGTATTCATCGCTCCTCGTGAAGTTAGTGATATACGGTAGTTGCACAGTGGTCGGGTTCATCGCAGTTTGGCGAATGATTAGTCATATACCTGGCGGTCTTCTTTGATTGACCTGGCGTATCCTTCATTGATCTTGCTGTCCTTATTGGCTTCAAGCATGCCGGGGTGGGTGAGCAGTAGATCAGTTACATCTTCCAACCCAAAGGAAAGGGGATCGGCAAAAGAACGGATTATCTGTTCGGCCATCCGCAAATCATCTTCAGTATCTACTGAAAGTTTGAAGGTATAGCGGGTGTCATATTTTCTCCAGTAACAGGAGAAGTGACCGGAGTTTTTGATGTATGGAGTGACATGCTCCCGCTGGCTCAGCATGCGGGATTCGCGCCATGCACGTTCGAGCGCCGTGTAAGAAAAGACCTCGGTATCAAAACCATCTTCGAGGTAGTCGGGCTCGAAGTTGGAATTGGAGGCATAATCAACTCCCATGCGGAGATAACCCGCAATGACGAAATCCAGCACCCGGTGGTGGTGAAGTGGGTTATCACAACAGATTCTGACTACATGAAGGGGTTGCTGCACGGCAGTGAGGCAGGCGCGGTAGAACCGGTCAAGTACATCCCAATCACTTCCTCGAAAACAAGCGATGCCGTGAGATGCGCACCATGATGCGAGCGCGTCATCTTCCGGATTGTCAGTTGTGGCAACGATGAACTGGTCAACCAGTTTCGAAGGACGGAGCCGATCCATCAAGTGCCCAATCAGCGGCTTGCCGGCCATGTCCCGGAGAACCTTACCCGGAAGACGGGTGCTTCCCATACGAGCCTGTATGATCGCGCAGGTCATGGAATCAGTTTCGGAATACACTCATGTAGATCTTGTCGGTATAGCTCCCGGCAGAATATACATGTTCACGCAGCCTGGCCTCTTCAGCGAATCCGGCCTTTTCGTAAGCGCGAATGGCACCTGGATTACTGGCGTAAACAGCGAGCAGAATTTTGCGCAGGTTGAGGCGCTCAAATGCGTAGCTGACCACCAGCGAGCAAACTTCTGCTCCAATTCCCTTGCCCCGGTGCTCAACTGACCCAATCAGGATGCCGAGTTCGCAGGTTCCGGAAATCCAGTCAAACTGGTCGAGCTTGATATTACCAATATGTTGGCCGGTATTCAGATCACAAATGGCTAGCATGACCTTGTCGCGGTTGCCTGTTACAGAATTGATGTAATCTTTCAGAGATTGCAGATTGCTGGGAAAATGACCCGTGACCAATCCGCGAGTGGTTTCAGGATCATTGATCCAACTCAGGTAGGCAGGAGTAGCATCATCCTGCGATAACGCCCGCAGGTACACCTGATTTCCCTGAATAAAGACGGCGCTCATTTATGCTTGGTATTGAGTAACTGTGAGTACATCCGCATCGTCTCCTCATTCTTGGTCAGATTGGCATCATGCATCCGGTAGCGGTACAATGGGATGGGGAGATTATGAATGTTGTATTTACTGCTCCAGCGAATGCGGAGATCTTCTTCTTCACGGGCGCGAAACGCCTCATCATACAAACCGATCTGGTAGAGGTAGTCCTTGCGGAACATGATGCCACAAGCAATCGGTTGGTTCAGGGCATCAACATGCCGGATATGCGCTCCCTTTTCATCAACAAGCCAGTAATCTGTGGAAACAGCGTCAATGGAGTTGTTCTCCTCGAGAAAGAGTTTTTGCACGTAGAGCAAATCCCGGTGAATGTAATCATCTGCATCCAGAAAAAGGACAAACTGACCTTTCGCTTTTTTGATACCGAAGTTTCGGGCACCGGATAGTCCTAAGTTATTCTCCATGCGAAATGCACGCACATCATCGGTGTAGTTATCCAGAACCTCACGCGTATGGTCGGTACTGGCATCGTCCACCACAATAATCTCAAACTTCCGCCGATCAAGGCTTTGTTCCATCGCACTTCGGATGGCGCGCTCGAGGTAGTGAGCGTAATTATATGTGGTGATGATCAGGGAAACCATCAGTTCGTTATTCGTGCCTCAGGACTCACTCTTCTTCTTGTTCCGACCCTTCTTGCCTTTCTTCTCCGTTTCTCCATAGCCATATCCATAACCTCCGTAGCTGGAGCCTCCTCCATAGCCATAGCCATAACTGTAGCCATAACCATATCCATATCCATACCTGTACAGATACTTACCATAGTAATAGCGCCAGCGGTTGGTCTTGATATTATTCAAAAGGAGACTGTTATTCTTGAGATTATTCTGGTTGAGCACATCTTCGAGATGACGAATACCCGCCTTGGTGGCCTTTTCTGTATTCATCACGAAGATTCCTGTTCTCACCTTGGATAGCAGCACAATGGAGTCACTGATGAGCATGACTGGTGGAGTATCCACGATGACATAATCATAGGTCTCACTGGTTTCCCGAAGAAGCTGGTCAACACGGTTGTTGAGGATAAGTTCAGACGCATTCGGTGGAACAGGACCAGCGGTAAGTACATCCAGATTTTGCACCTGAGTGGGAAGGATGGAATCGCGGTAGTCAGATCGTCCGATGAGGTAAGATGAAACCCCTGATACATTCTCAAATCCGAAAATCTTGTGAACCTTGGGCTTGTGCAAGTCAAAGTCAAGAATGAGCACGCGCTTGGAAGCCTTGGCCAGCACAGCAGCCAGATTGGAGGATACAAAGGTTTTACCTTCCCCGGGGTGGAGTGAAGTGATGAGAATGAGATTGGACTCATTGTGGGGCAGCATATACTGCAAATTCGTGCGCAGGGCGCGGAAGGCTTCACTGACATTGCCCCGAGGGCTATCTACCAGTGCAATCGGGTGCAGATCACTGTCAGGATAATTGGGAACCCCGCCCAATACTGCAAGCTTGGTAATGGATTTGAGCTCACGGATATTTTCAATCCGCTCCAGAAATACCATCCGAAGCACTCCGATGACCAAGGAAACAAGAAGCCCGATACCAAGCGCATAATAAATGATGCCTTTTTTGTTAGGTCCGACGACACCAAGCGAGCGCGCTGATTCGATCACGCTGGTCTGCGGGATAATCGCAGCTTTGGCAATGGCGGTATTGGCCTTCTTTTCCAGCAAGAAGGTGAACAGCTGCTCGTTCACATTGAGCTTGCGCTCAATGCTCAGGAGGTCGCGCTCTGACTTGGGTATCGTGCTCAGTATGCCCTCCAGTTCGCGGATTTGCTTATTCAGATCAGTAATACGCTTGCGGACGGATTCCTTAGTATCGGCTGTGTATTTGTAAATACTGGACCGTATGGTGTTGATCTCACTCTCTATTCGCTGGATCCGCACATCCGCATCCTTGAGGTCCACGGACAGATTGGCTTTCCGCTGCCGCAGGTCGAAAATGGCTGTTATCTGATCGCGGAGGGCTGTTTCATCTACCCCGATATAACTCATCGGCGGAATCACGGCATTGTCGCGCTCACGGGTCAGAAACTCTTCCAAAGCGTCGATTGACTGGATTTTCAGTTCAAGCTGACGCTTCTGGGCCTCAGCATCGGTCAGGGCATCAAAGGCTGCAGACTGCTCCCGGTTGAGATCGAGGATTTTTCGTGAGTCCTTGAATATCTCCATGCTGCGCTCCAGAGAGTCAATAACGCGCACCAACTCATCCAGCTGCAGATCAATGTAGCGTTGGGTATTCTCGTTGATGGTAAATTGATTTTCCAGCGTGAAATCAATGTAAACCTGAGCCAGTGAATCCAGAAATCGAGTGGCTCGGGTAGCGAGTTCATCCTTGCAGGTGATGGAGAGAATACTGGTGTACTCTACATTGGTAACCTGAAGATTATCTGTAAACTTTTGAATGAGCCACGATTCGGGATGAACCTGGATCATGAAGGTTTGCTCTTGAATGATATTCAACCCGGGCCCGTCAACCCAAGGTGACAGATTTACCTGTATGACGAAATTGCCATCCTCATACCGTTTGCCGAATTGCAACTCCCTGTTGTATTGGATTCCCTCCAGGTCATAAGTAATCAAGCACTTATCGAGATCAATGACTTTGATGAAGATGGGTTTGTTGTGCAGTTTGACATTCATCCTCCGCCAGTCACACTGAACCGAAATGGCGTCAAAGTGATCAACCTGACTGGTTTTGATCCGGCCCACGAGGTAATAGCTGATGGAGAAATCAATCTTCGTCAGCACGCGCTTGATCAGGTCATACGAGGTAAGAACCCGCTGCTGGTTAGTGACATCCTGAAAGAGGGAGTAGTAACCAATGTCGCTGTAAATCTTGTTCTGATAATCGTACGTTTCCTCGGACTTGAGCAGAATTTCGGTACGGGCAGCGTATATTTCCTGAAGCCTGTGGGTGTAGAAATAAGCAATGGTAAAGGCAACCAGGCAGCATAATACAATGAGATGCCAACTCTTTGCAATGAACTTAAGGACAGGCCTCAGGTCATCTGCATCAATGAAATTCGTCCGTTGTTCGGCCATCCCTTAACTTCTGAAAGGGCAAATATAGAGCAATGGCAAGGGCCATCGGGGAGCATCACCTCCTTTCGATCTGGATTGGACGGTCTGGTTTATATTCCGATTCAGGGTGCCTCTGAATACCTGGGGTTGCTCCCAGCGGCCATGAGCTCTTTTTGGTGCCTGGCGGCACATGGCCGTGGGCCTTCATTGCTGCATGGAAGTTCACATCCGGCGCCGGCTGCATTATTTGAACCCCAGAGCATGGACTGCTCAGAAATGAACCGGCAATGCTTACATTTGTGCACCTGATCTGAATATTCCCATGAAAAGGCTCTTCATTTTGTCCGTCTTCCTCGTGCTGTCTCTGATAGCTTATCCTCAGCCTCCCGGGCCCCCGGATCCCCCCGGAGGTGGAGCCCCTCCCTGCGGACCGCCGCTGGGGGATCCATGTATTCCTATAGATGGCGGAGTGAGCCTGCTCATTGCTGCAGGTCTGGCACTTGGCGGAAAAAAGGCATACGACGCAGCCAGGAAGAAGTAGCCCAGCGGAGGTGTTATCCAATCCTTTTTATCGTTTCCTCATTCTTGGTACTGCACTGTTCTGTGTGTGGTATGGTGTTTATGAAGGATACCTGAAAGACCACTCGCTCCTCGATGAGTGGATCATTCATCAGTTGTCCTCTGGCGCTGATCTGATCCTGAATTTCCTGGGTTTCCGCACCACGGACTTCGGTTTTGTGGGTTACCATAACAGAGTAGGCATCGAGGGTGCGCCCGGCGTTATGATCGGAGCGCCTTGCGATGGTCTGGTACTTTTCGCTCTTTTCGCGGTATTTGTGATTGCTTATCCCGGCCCATGGAGACATAGGCTCTGGTTCATCCCTGCCGGAATCCTGCTGATTCATGGTTTGAACATCCTGCGCATTGTGGGGCTCACCATCATTATTTCATGGAGGCGTGAATGGCTCTCGTTCAATCACGATTACACATTCACTATCCTGGTCTACGCTGTAGTGCTGATGCTCTGGTGGATATGGGTGAAGCGATTCGCGCCCATCTCTGTGAGACCAAGCCAACCAGAGTGATGAGAACAGGCCTGCGCATCGCTTTCTGGCTGATCTTCGGTTTCGCCGCTGGTTTCCTTCAGGAGAATCTCAAGGTCAGCGTCAACTTCGTTCTCGATCAATCGGTCCATGTTCCTGGATATTTCGAGCTGCCACCCAAGGCCCGGGAAGAGGCCATGGATGCGCAGCGGGTGCTTTCTCCGCTGGACTATTATCATAGTCATCAACCAATTTCGTGGATCTACCGGTTAGAGCGTCAGGAATTGGTGGGGATGAAATGGGGCCTGACGCTGCTTTTCGTTCTGGTATTTCTGATCATCAACTCCCGGCTGCTTATGATGCTCACCGGCAACCGATCAGTTCTGCGCGCACTGCAGCTCGGCTACATGGTTGTCTTTTCAATTTCCTTTGCAGTATACGTGCTCGGACAACTACTCGACCCTGCCGGGCCCTGGTACGTGATCAGCCGAAAGCTCACCGGCGCACTGCAGTCCATGGTGCCGGCCGTCATCATGCTCCCGGCATGGTACCTTTACCGACACTATGGAAACGATGATCGACCGAAGGAAGCATCTGCATAGCATGCCCGATCATGCCCGGGTGTGGATTTACCAGTCTCCACGTCCGCTCAATGATGATGAAGTTGCTCTTGTCCAGTTGCTTATGGATGATTTTATGTCAGATTGGACTAGCCATGGTGCGCGGATGGAGGCTGGCGTTTCGGTGGAGCATAACCGATTTATCATCATCGCAGCAGATGAGCAAAAGGCCGCTGTGAGTGGCTGTGGAATCGATAAAATCGCTCGGGCTGTTCATGAAATTGGCAAGCGCATCGGCACCGATTTTCTGGACCGACTTACTATCTACTATTTGGGAGATGAGGGCATCCAATCAGCCCAGATGTCAGCCTTCTGGGCGTTGAGAAAAGCGGAGAAAGTCACGTCCAATACGTTGGTATTCAACAATCTGGTTAGAACAGTTGGGGAGTGGAAGGCCGCGTGGATTACTCCATTTTCGGCGAGCTGGCACCAGCAGGCCTGGGGTGGGTGAATTTCAATACATGCGTAGGTCTGCCAATGAGCAAACGCAGGTGAAAGGAGGAAAAAATTTCCGTTAGCTTGTTCAGTCGGGTAGTCTGGAGTTAATTTGCACTTGATTTCTCTGAGTACGTTGGTAGGATAGTGTGCAGATCAGGGCAGAAAACCGGTCTGTCTTGCTAACATTGACAAGCTTCAGAGTAGTCGTTGTGGATCGCTCCACAATCAACCTGTTTCGTAACCAAAACCAAAATCAATTCTCATGATCAAAAAGTCTACTGCACTTTCGATCTGTTCTGCAGTTCTCGTGCTGCTGGGATGTTGCTGGTCAGCGGTCTCTTATGGCCAGACCTTCACTAATCCGAACGCGATTGTAATTCCAACCGTGGGTAACGCAACGCCATATCCATCAAACATTACCGTCACTGGTGGGCCCACTTCTATCGTATCCGTGGCCGTTACCCTCACCGGTGTCACACACACATGGCCGGATGATATTGACGTGGTTCTTGTAGCTCCCAACGGAGACGCTCTCTCCATTATGTCTGACTGCGGAAATCTGGCGGACGTGGTGAATGCGAACTACACTATCGCTGACTACGCTTCGGCTGGCTTCGTGAATAACGCCTTGAATCCTACCGGGACCTACAGGCCTTCGGACTTCCCTCAGGGTGTTGACAATGTTCCAGGCGGTCCCTATGCGGCTTCTGCCCCCACTGGAGCGGCCACTTTTGCCTCCGTATTCGGAGGGGATAACGCCAATGGTGTCTGGAGTCTTCGGGTTGTGGATGATACCGGCGGTGACCAGGGTAGCATCACAGGCGGCTGGTCGATCACCTTTGCCAACATCATTCCAGGCTGCACGAACCCGACTGCCTTGAACTACAATCCAAACGCTACTCAGGATAATGGTTCCTGCGTATTCTGCGCACCAGGTCAATCGGCCATGGTATTCAATATGTTTGATACGTTCGGCGATGGGTGGAATGGCGCAAGCTATTTTATCACCAATCTGGGTGGTACCGTCATTGCTACGGGTACGCTGGGCGCCGGGACTGCCGGTTCGAATACCATCTGCCTGAACCCGGGTTGCTACAACCTCACCATCACCGCCGGCGCATGGCCCGGAGAGGTGGGGTGGAATATCGCAGATCTCTCGGGTAATATCCTCCTGTCAGCATCCGCTCCTGACGCAGCCCCTAACGGCCCCATCGGAATTTCATGGGGAGGTGCTACGGGCTGTAACATCCTTGGATGTACGCAGCCGGAATGCTTCAATTACAATCCTTTTGCAGATGTGGATGATGGATCGTGTCAGTGCCCCGTTGCGAATGATGAATGCTCTGGTGCAATCGACATAGGATGCGGTGTATCGGTCACGGGCACGACTAACAATTCCTCACTTGAAAGCAGCTCTCCTGATTGCCTGGGTTTTGGAGTAACAGCCCCGGGTGTATGGTATCGGCTTATCGGTACGGGCGACCAGATTATCGTAAGCACCTGCGCCTCCTCTCCTAATGGAACATTCACAGACACGCAACTGCACGTTTATTCGGGCTCATGTGGAAGCCTTACCTGCGTTGCAGCCAACGATGATGACCCCAACTGCCAGTTCTTCAAATCCACGGTCGCCTTTAGCTCTGTAGCAGGGGTATCCTATTATATCCTCGTTTCAGAAAGCGGCCTCGGCGTGGGCCTGGATTTCATACTCACAGTGGAGTGTCAGGATTGCGATACTGTCATCATCAATGATGTGTGCTCATCGGCATTGCCGCAGCCCAATGGTATCGCTACGCCTGTAAACCTGTGCTGCGCTGCTCAGGATCAAACCCTTAGCGCATTTATCTCGGGCTACGGTGTATGGTTCACGACGAACAGCGGTTCTGCTGACTCATTCGAGTTCCTGCTGGCCAATGGAAACGGTCCGGGCCTCGATCCGAACGACGGAACGAACGTAGGTATGATTATCTACCAAGGGCCCTGCGGAGCACTCACCCCCATCGCGCAATGCCCCACCGTAGCTGATGTCTGCGCCGGTAGTCTGTCTGAAGCGGGTATTCCCATCCAACAGAATACAGATTACTACTTCCTGGTCTATACCACGGATCCAGCTAACTGCGGTACCGCTTCACTGACAACGGCTTTTGTGAACCTCGGCTGCACAGACGCAGCAGCGGATAACTATGATCCCCTCGCGAATCAGGACGATGGATCGTGCTCCTATTCTAATCCTCCGGCCAATGATTTGTGTGGTAATGCAATCCCCCTGACATGCAACACAACTATCATAGGATCAACTGGTTTGGCCAGTGCAACAGGCGCTCCTGCTGCGTGCGGTATTTCTGCTACCGATCCGAGTGGTGTATGGTACACAATCGCCGGTGATGGTCAGGTTCATACACTCAGCACTTGCGGATCAGTAACGGATACGCGTATCGAAGTGGTCTCATCTACAGGTGGTTGTGCAGGTCCGTTTACTTGCGTGATCGGCGAGGATAATGATGGAACAGATGAGGGCTGTGGATTCTTTGAAGCTGACGATGCCTCAGTAGTCTTTACTTCGACTCCAGGATTGACCTATTATGTCTACATCACCACGGATGCTCTTGACGTGAATAATGATGGTGTTGACGATCTCTTCGATGGGGCGTTTACAATCGACTACGAGTGCGCGCCACTCGTGCAGGGTTGCACAGATCCTTGTGCATGTAACTACAACCCCAGCGCGAACATCTCTACTCCAACCTGTGAGTTCTTCTCTTGCGTGGGTTGCGCCCTCGGTGAATTCACCCTGATGCTCAATATGGATGACTCCTTCGGTGATGGATGGAATGGTGCTGACTATACCATTGAAGACCTTGATGGAAACATGGTGACCACTGGCTCACTCGACGATGCGCAGTGCTCTTCTGATCTGGATAACAACATTGGTCCTGACTTTGGTTTTGACATGATCTGTCTCCCGATTGGCTGTTACACCATCACGGTAGGCGGTGGTGTATGGGACACGGAAATCACCTGGAATTTGATGGATGATGGTGGAACAGTCCTCGCCTCAGGAGCAGACGAGTCGATAGATTTCACTGTGGGTCCCGGAACTTGCGGATGTACCGATCCCGGCGCCTGCAACTTTGACCCGAACGCAGCTACTGATGATGGTACATGCGAGTACGTCACATGTGCTGGCTGCACGGATGTAACGGCATGTAACTTCAACCCGGATGCAACAATCCCGGCAAATAACCTGTGCTGTTTCGACAATTGTGTGACTCTGCTGATGAACGATGAATTTGGCGATGGATGGAATGGTGCGGTAGCTACTATCACCAATCTCGCTACAGGAACTGTGGCAGGTACAGCAACCTTGAACGAAGGAGTATTTGGTCTGGCGCCTTTCTGCCTTGAGGATGGCTGCTACAGCGTCACCGTTTCAGCCGGTGTATGGCCTGCAGAAGTGGACTGGACCCTTATCGGCGTGAACGGGATCGTGAACGGAGGTGCTCCCGAGTTTGAAGGTGTTCAGTTCACCGTGGGAGATGGAGTCTGCAATCCCGGTTGCCCCGAACCATTCGCTTGCAACTACGACCCGAACGCAGGTATCAGTGATTGCACTCTGTGTGAATACACCAGTTGTCAGGGCTGCACGTATCCGGAAGCGACCAACTACGATCCGGCTGCTTTGATTGATGATGGAAGTTGCCTCATTGAGGCGTCTAACCCTTGCCCGGCGGATATCAACGAAGATGGTATCGTGGGTGTGGGTGACTTGATCATCTTCATCGCTGCATTCGGTCAGGTATGTAACTAAAGGGCTGACCCCGAAATCATAAAAACAGGCCGCAGCCGCGGCCTGTTTTTTTTATGCTCTCCGTGCCTGAGTAATGCTGGCCCGCTATGGCTGAGCGGGAATACCTGACCGGTCAATCAGGTAAACGAGCGCAGCCATCGCTGCTGAACCTAACTCGAGTTCCCGGCGGTTCACCTGCTCAAATACGTCGTTATTCGAATGGTGGTAGTCGAAATAGCGCTGGTTATCAACCAAAAGACCAAACAGGGCCACGCGGTCATCTTTCAATGGTGCTATATCCACACCGCTCCATCCTCTGCGAAACTGATGGATATGGTAAGGATCGAGCAGCGAATCCAACCGCCGCAGCCACTCGTACTGGTAATCTGTTCCCTGCATACTGAAGCCCCGTGGAGTAAATCCACCTCCATCACTTTCAATAGCGGCAATGTGAATTTCTCCTTTTTCTCTTGCTTCTCGGGCATAAGTCTCGCCGCCGTCATTTCCGAACTCTTCGTTGATGAAGAATACACAACGCAAGGTGTGTCGTGGCCTGTATCCAAGTGCGCGTAAGGCGCGCAGTACCTCCATGGACTGCACGATTCCGCAGCCATCATCATGAGCGCCCTCACCAATGTCCCAGGAATCCAGATGGCCTCCCACCGTGATGTACTCATCAGGAAACAGACTGCCTCTGAGCTCGCCAATGACATTGTATTGAATGGTACGCGGGAATTCTTCACAATGGAGATTGAGGTGAAAGACCAGGCTGGAATCTGCCTGCAGCGCGATGCTCAGTTCCCGCGCATCGACACTGCTTAGAGCGGCAGCAGGGATGCGCTGAACATCTTCGCTATACTGCATGGCCCCGGTATGGGGATAACGATCCTCAGCAAGAGTGAGCGACCGGATGATACAACCAACGGCTCCGAAACGCGCCGCCTCGGAAGCGCCCCGGGATCGGATGTCATAGGCACCACCGTATGCGGCGCCAGTATTGATGAGCAGGGGGTCCATGGCCTTGTTGAGAAAAACAATCTTGCCCCTTATTCGCGACTCGCCGAGCTGAGCCAATTCTTCAAGTGACCTGGCCTCAATAACTCGTGCAGAGAGTTCGCCGCTCGTGCCGACAGACCCACCGAGCGCAGCTACTGGCAAGTCGATTCGCCTCCCGGCAGTGGTATAGGCCGCAGACTCAGACTGGCCGCGTATCCAACGCGGAACTTCAACCGGTTGCAGATAGACTGTGTCAAATCCGCTTTTGATCATGGCATCCCGCCCCCAGTCGATCGCCCTCTCGGCCTGAGCCGACCCTGCCAGCCGATGGCCTATGCCCTTGCATAATTCCCTCAGGCGATCATAGCACTGACCATTTGCGAGCACCTCGTCATAAATCATCCGCACCATAACAGAATCACCTTTCTGTGGCCGGGCAATCGGCGCAATCAGCGTGAACAGAAGAAGGAGATAGTACCTCATATCATAAAGGACCCGTTGTTGATGTCAATGGCCTGCCCGGTCATACTGGTCTGACGATTGCTGAACAGGAAGGCCACCAGGGCCGCAATTTCCTCGGGCTGCGACAGGCGACCTAATGGAACATAGCCCTTTTGCCGCTGCAGCTCATCTTCAAAGGTGGCTCCGGCACGGTCAGCCAGCATCCGGATACCGGATCTGGCCATATCAGTATCGACCCACCCGGGACACAAAGCGTTGACCAGAATATGCTCAGCTGCCAACTCAACGGCAAGTGACCGGGTGAGGCCCAGCAGTCCGGTCTTGGCGGTGCAATACGCCGTGTAATGCGGCACCCCAAACCGCGCCAGACAAGAGGAAGTCAGCACAATATGCCGAAATGGGTCAGCCGATATCCTGATCAAAGGCAAGGTTTCCATGATGGTTACATAGGTTCCGGTCAGATTGATGGACAGAATCTCCTCCCATCGGTCTTCCTCACCGTAATGGTTCTCACCCCCAACTCCGGCATTCGCAAAAACTCCGGATATGCCATCGCGTTGGGAGGGATCTCCGGCCAGTGCATTCCTCCAGGCGCTGGCATCTCTGCAATCAAGTGCCAGCGCGCGGTGATCACCGGGTCCCATCTGGCTCAGGGTTTCACGTATAAGGTCTTCCCTGCGGCCTACACAGAGGATTCTCACATCCGCTTCACGCGAAAGGATGACGGCCGCAGCCCTGCCAATGCCGCTGCCAGCACCTGTTACTACATAGGTTTTCATGATGCGAAGAAACACAATCCCCGCCTTCGGGGTTTGGCCTTTGTAGCTTTGAAGTCATTCATTTCCATGAAGTACAACCTAAGTGAAATCACCGATCTCATAAGGGATCGCAGATCGGTAAGCCCGGAGCGGTTTTCCACCCGGAAAGTTCATCGTGAGCAAATCGAGCTGGTGCTCACCAACGCCACCTGGGCACCATCGCATGGGCTGACCCAGCCGTGGAGGTTCCGCGTATTTCTTCAAGAGGGTATGGAACAACTTGCTGTCCATATTCCTCGCATCTACAAGGAAGCGACCTCACCAGAAGCTTTTCGCCAGGCGAAGTTTGAAAAGCTCGAAGCCCGGTTCAGACATATTTCTGCCGCTGTTATCGTGTGTTTGGAGCGAGATCCATCGGGGAAAATTGCAGAAATCGAGGAAGTCGAGGCCGTAGCTTGCGCAGTTCAGAATATGTATCTGACCTGCACGGCATATGGAATGGCGGGGTTCTGGTCCTCTCCGGGATTTATTTATTCCCGGCAGATGCACGACTGGCTGGGACTCGGACCAGCAGACAAATGCCTGGGTATTTTCTACATCGGTTATCCCGAAGGGGAATGGCCCCGAAGCCATCGCAAGCCGCTTGAATACGTTACCCAATGGATTACCGGCTGATGGGAAAGACGTTCTTTCTTGTCTGTTTCATGGTTCTGGTCGCTTATCTGGCCCGCGCTCAGGAACGTGTCACGACTCTGGGCATCCAATTCAAGCCGATGATCCCAAGCCAGTTCTTCAATACAGACGGGGAGGTGTTTGATAACGGCGAATTCATCGCAGAATTGACTCCGCGGTTTGGTCATAACTTCGGAATGGTGGTCAGACACGGCATAACCCGCATGTGGAGCATCGAGACGGGTATTTCTCTTGTGCAACGCAACTTCACCATCAACTGGCAGGTGCCAGGGCTGAACAGCGAGGTTTCTTCCCGATACCGGTTCGTGAGCTATGAAATTCCCCTGCAGGGACTTGTTTACGTCAGACTGGGTAAACAGCTCTGGATGAACGCCAGTGGAGGCGTGTGCCTCGATATGTATCCCAGCGACATTGCCACCTCGACATCTGTCCGGCGGGATACCATGGTCTATGATTTTTCCCAGGATACCTTCCGCCGCCGCTGGATACAAGTGGCCATTCTGGCCAACTACGGATTCGAGTGGCGAACCCGGAAAAGCGGCTTCCTCTATCTCGGCGCATCATTTCACAGACCATTTCAGGAGATAGCATACACCAAATCAACTGTGACAATCAACACGAACCCGTCCTCTGTGGTCTATGAATTGGCGGGAAGCTACCTGACTGTGGACCTTAGATACTTCTTCCACGAGGATCCCCAGCGTCGAAAAGCGAAGGGGAATTAGCCTGATAATGAAACTTATCCGGATCAGGGGGCGTAAACAGGTGTAACTAACTACGTTGCGCCATGAAACAACTGACCATGATCTTCGCCTTGCTGGCCGCGCCCCCGCTGGGGTTACTGGCCCAGCCGACTGCAGATTCACAGAATGTGCGCCTGACAGGACGAGTCACCGAACTAACTCTTGCTGACTCCAGTGAAGTCTTCCTCGCGGGAGCTCAGATTGAAATCTGGTCCAGCGGTGAACTCCTGAGTACCATCGAGTCCAACGCGAAGGGCCGATACGACAGTCGCCTTTCATTTTTCAAGAGTTATGTGGTAAAGTACAAGCGTGATGGATATGTGATGAAGATGGTAGAAATAGACGCTACCGACTTCGCTAAGCAAAGCCGAGATCGGGGCTTTATCATCGAGCTCGATATGACACTGTTCCGGATGTATCCGGGCTGTAAAAAGTTCGAATTCCTTGGAGAAATTCCCATCGCAAAGGCGAGTTACAACAAGCGCGAAGGCACCCTGGTCTGGGACAATTCCCACACCAGCCGCGTGAATGAACGCATACGCGTAGCCGTTGCAGAATGCCGGAAGTAACCTGTTTGTGTTGAAAATCATCATTTACCACTGCCTCCCTCTCCCGACGGGATGCGAAATTTGAAATTGCCATGATTCGATCAATTACCCTCGCTTTTGCCTGCTCACTCGCCCTTGCTGCCGGAGCGCGCACAGACCAAATCACTGACCTGTTTGTAATTGAAGGTCGCGTTCTCGAACTGGACGTCGTGAACAATACGGATAAACCCGCCTCCAAGGTGCAGGTCATTATCTACCAGGATAATGAAATCTACGTAGCCTTCTTTACTCAGGCCAATGGCTACTATGAGTTCCATCTGCCTCTCGGTCATGAATATGAAATCCAGTTTGGTGGTGACGCTTACGTGAACAAGCGCGCGTACATCGATGCACGCGAAGTGAAACCCCGGGCGGGACAAACGGAGATCGCCCTTGATATGGGTCTGTTCAAGCCCATCGAAAATGTGCCTTTCGAGATTCTGAAGGAGCCTATCGTCAGGTTCGCATGGGACACCGAGTATGGCCACTTCCTGCCTGATCTCGATCACGCCGGCGACATGGCCCGCGAACTGGAAAAGACTTTACGCAAGGTCCGCAAAACGGGCACAACAGGTAACTGAAAATGCAGGTGAGCGGGCTGAACAGGGCTACATTCGTGGCCCTAAAATCCCGAGAATGGCCGAAGTACCGCAACCTGATGAGGGTCGGAAAAAGCTGAAGAAAGAGGATATCGGACGTTCAGTCCGTATCCTGCATTATCTCAAACCCTATTGGCTGCCCTTTTCGGCAGGCCTGCTGCTCCTGGCGCTTTCTGCCATTCTGGTAGTGCTTATTACTGCGTTGCTTGGGCTGCTCCTTGTGCCTGACTACGCCGGTGAAATGCCCGGTGGAGGCATGACTCAATGGATCATTCGCGTGCTTCCGCTCAACCCGGAATGGGGAAGTACCGGAACTACACTTGGAGCCCTCGTGGGTCTGCTCATCATACAAGGGGTGTTCTCATTCTTCCGCGTTTATCTTTTTTCCTATGTATCCGAACGTGCCATGTTGGCTCTGCGCACGGATACCTTCCGGAATATCATCGCTATGCCCATGCAGTTCTTCAATGAACGAAGAGTGGGCGATCTCGTCAGTCGTATTTCGTCCGATATCACATCCATCCAGGAAACACTGACGATCACCCTGGCTGAATTCATCCGGCAAACAATCATCATCGTTATCGGAATCGGCTGGCTGGTAAGCCAGTCCTACAAACTGACTCTCGTGATGGTGTGCTCGCTTCCGGTTATCATCATCCTGATTGCGGTATTCGGCAGATTTATACGCAAACTGGGTAAGCAAACGCAAGACAAGGTGGCGGAGTCTGGCGTCCTCGTGAATGATGCCCTCACCGGTATCACCAATGTGAAGAGTTTCGCCAATGAAACCTACGAAACTGCCCGATATGCCTCCAGCGTAGGCAAGATCCGCGACTTCGCGATGAAGAGTGCCGTGTGGCGGGGTATGTTCGGAACGTTTATCATCATCTTTCTGTTCGGTGCCCTAGGGCTGGTCATGGGAGTGGGTGCCTGGCTTCAGCAAACCGGCGAACTCAGCAAGGCGGTTCTGCCCCAGTTCATCATGGTGACCGGGCTCGTGGCGGGATCTATCGGTGGTCTCGCCGCTCAAATGGGCAGTCTGCAACGGAGCTTCGGAACCATCTCGGCAGTGATGGAATTACTGGAGATGACACCCGAGCCTGTTCACGACGATCCGGTCGGCGCACCCGCATCCTTCAAAGGTCACGTCAGTTTCCGGGATGTCGGATTCGTTTACCCCTCCAGAAAAGATATGCAGGTCCTGCGCTCCGTGAGCTTCGATGTGAAGGAAGGTGAACAAGTGGCGCTCGTGGGCTCCTCAGGCTCCGGAAAATCGACCATCGCCTCCCTGCTCCTGAGATTCTACGACCCAGGTCAGGGCCAAATTCTGATGGACGGGCTTCCCGCATCCCAATTCGGACTGACTACCTGGCGCAATAACATGGCCTATGTGCCTCAGGAGGTCATCCTCTTCGGTGGTACCATCCGGGAGAATATTGCTTACGGCAAACCCGATGCATCTGATAAGGAAATTGAATCCGCAGCCAGACAAGCCAATGCGTGGGAATTCATCGCGTCGTTCCCCTCAGGCCTGAATACGGTGGTCGGTGAGCGTGGTATCCAACTCTCCGGAGGCCAGCGCCAGCGAATTGCTATCGCCCGCGCGGTGCTCAAAAATCCGGCTGTGCTTATCCTCGATGAAGCAACAAGCTCACTCGACAGTGAAAGTGAACAGGTGGTGCAGGCGGCCCTGGACAACCTGATGAAGGGACGCACCAGTCTGGTCATCGCTCACCGACTCTCCACAATCAGGAATGCAGACCGAATTGTTGTCCTCGAAAAAGGAATGGTCCGGGAATCCGGAACGCATGCGGAACTCATGGCCATAGAAGATGGCCTTTACAGGCGTATGGTCGAGCTACAGAATGACCGCATTCAGGGCTGATGCCCGTGGGACCTTATTTTTGACCAAATGAAGAAGCGAGCCCTTATTACCGGTATTACCGGTCAGGACGGCGCCTACCTTGCTGAACTGCTCCTTTCCAAGGGGTATGAAGTGCATGGGGTGAAGCGCCGGAGTTCCCTGTTCAACACCGATCGTATCGACCACCTATACCGCGATCAGCACGAGCAAGGCGTGAATATGGTTCTTCATTATGGGGATATGACAGACAGCACCAATCTGATCCGGCTGGTGCAGGAAACCGAACCCCACGAAATTTATAACCTCGCTGCACAGAGTCACGTGCACGTCTCTTTCGAAACTCCTGAATATACCGCTAACGCCGACGCTACCGGAGCGCTCCGCCTGTTGGAGGCCATTCGTATTCTCAAACTGAACGAGCACACACGCTTTTATCAGGCATCTACAAGCGAATTATACGGACTGGTCCAGGCCGTTCCACAAGACGAAAACACGCCATTCTACCCACGAAGCCCTTATGCCGTGGCCAAGTTGTATGCCTTCTGGATTACCCGGAATTACCGGGAGGCCTACGGGATGTATGCATGCAACGGAATTCTTTTCAATCATGAGTCTCCGCTAAGGGGAGAAACATTTGTGACCCGGAAAATCACCCGCGCCGCAGCTCGAATCAGTATGGGCCTTCAGGAGAAAGTCTACCTCGGAAATCTCGATGCACAGCGCGATTGGGGGCATGCCCGTGATTACGTTCATGGCATGTGGCTGATGATGCAGCAGGAAACGCCCGATGATTTTGTTCTTGCCACCGGGGAAACTCATACGGTAAGACATTTCTGCTCGCTGGCCTTTGCCCGCGCAGGGATCGATCTGGAATGGACCGGATCAGGGATTGAGGAAAAAGGCCTCGAGAAAAAGTCGGGTAAGGTGCTGGTGGAAGTGGACCCGCGATACTTCCGCCCCACTGAAGTGGACCTGCTCATCGGTAACCCTGCTAAAGCCCGGGAAAAACTGGGATGGAAGCATACCATAACGCTTGATGAACTGGTCACCGAAATGGTGAAAGCAGATATCGATTTGTTTTCCAGGGATAAGCTGCTCCGCGATGGCGGACACAAGGTGATGAATTACCACGAGTAATCTGTATGCAGCAGGACCTCTTTCATTCACGCAGGAATTCTTTCTTGTATGGGCTGATGAGGCCCTGGGTGCGGGCAGGAGTCTGGCTTTACCACGACCGGATTGAGGTCGGAGGCAGGCAGCACATTCCTAAGGATGGTCCTGTGCTTCTGGTTGCCAATCACCAGAATGCAATGCTGGATCCGGTGCTGCTGTGCGTCCTAATGGATCGCCAACTGCACTGGCTCACGAGGGCGGATGTATTCCGAAATAAATGGGTACGCCGGATCCTTTATCAATTCAATATGATGCCGGTCTACCGCGAGCGCGATCGCAGCCGGGTGCCCGACTGGAGTGAGCGAAACCGCTATACGTTCGATACATGTTACCGCCGGTGGAAACAAGGCGCTGCTGTCGCCCTGTTTCCTGAGGGTACGCATCGGGGAAAGAAGCAACTGCATGTGCCTCTGAAAAAGGGCGCTGCACGTTTGCTGCTCGGCGCCCCGCGGGCTGGAGTAGTTATTGACCGAATCACCATTGTTCCGGTGGGCATCGATTACAGCGAGTTCTACCGCGCCCGCGGACGAGTCATCGTGAGCATTGGCAAGCCAATCCGGGTTGGTGAATTGATCGCTGCTTATCAGCTGGACGAAGCCCGGGGTAGTGCAGTTATCACGGATCTGATCGAAGAAGCGCTGTCCCGTGAAATGGTTAACATCCGGGCCGGACATGACTACGATGAGTACCTCGGTATCCGGGGCCTCTGCGAATCCATCTCGAGGTCGGGATCCAGTTATGGTAAGATGCACGATTATCTCCACGTGCTTGACTATCTGCATAACAAGGCCGAAGACCAGGAGAAACAACTCCTCAGGGACTATGTGCACCTGTCGGCAAAGCTCAAACTGGATGAATCGGGTATTGCATTCGCTTCGCGGAATTCACTCCCTCGCGCGACGGCCTCGTTTTTCCTGCTGGCCTTTTTTCCTGTATACTCCGCTGCTCGTCTGCTCTGGCTTCCTTTTCTCTCGCTCGTAGAGTGGCTGATCTCTACCCGCATCCGCGATACTCTGTTC
>CANGTU010000025.1 GCA_947456965.1 Flavobacteriales bacterium | reverse complement strand
TCACCTCACTCGACTGGGACCTGAAGAATGCCAAGAACATTCCCATCGCCAGCGGCACCTATATCATCCACGTGGATGTGCCCGGAGCCGGCGAGAAGGTCCTCAAGTGGTTTGGTGTGATGCGTCCCATTGACCTCGATAACTTCTGATGCACTCCTTTCCTGAATCTATGAAGATGATAAAACACATAGCCGCCTTCACTCTTGGTCTGCTGACTATGGTGACGACCGTCCAGGCAGGCAATCCTGACCGCGCTGGCTCTGCGGGAGCAGGACACCTCCTGATCAATCCCTGGGCCCGGAGTTCCGGTTTGGCCAACTCCTACATGGCATCTGTACGCGGTCCTGAGGCCATGTTCCTGAATGTCGCCGGACTTGCTTTTACCAGAAAGACTGAGCTCATTATGAGCAACAATCAGTACCTTGTAGGAACTGGAATACGCATCAATGCTTTTGGTTTTGGCCAGCGTGTTGGTGAATCTGGTGCCATCGGACTCTCGGTTTCCAACATGAATTTCGGTGATATCCCCATCACAGAGGAAAACCTTCCAGAGGGCGGAATAGGAACCTTTTCACCCAACTACACGAATATCGGCCTGGCCTATGCCAAGGCGTTCTCGAACTCCATCTACGGAGGGCTCACCATGCGATTGATATCGGAAGCGATCTACAATGTGCGGGCTCAGGGAATGTCGTTTGATGCCGGTATCTGCTATGTGACCGGAGAAAAGGACAATGTGCGTTTTGGTATAGCGCTTCGCAATGTTGGTCCTCCCATGCGTTATCGCGGTGACGGATTGAGCGTCACGGCCACCATTCCCACCAGCGGAGTGAACTCCACATCCTTGACCGTGGAGCAACGCTCTGAGCGTTATGAAATGCCTTCTCTGGTGAATGTGGGCTTCGCTTATGATTTTCTCTTCACCGAAAAATCCAAGCTTACGGCTAACCTGCAGTTCACGTCCAACTCATTCACACGCGATCAGTTTGGCCTGGGTGCTGAGTATTCCTTCCGCGACCGCTTCATTCTTCGTGCAGGGTATCAGTGGGAAGATGGCCTCACCAATGAGGAAGACCGCACAACGGTATTCACCGGTCCGGCAGGAGGAGTCACGGTACAATTGCCAGCAGGAGAGAACGGTACCATCATCGGACTGGACTATTCCTACCGGGTGACCAATCCCTTTGCTGGCGTGCACAGCATAGGGGTGCACATCGCACTCTGAACAGTAAAAAATCATACATTTGACACGTGGAAACCCTCTCTCGGGGGTTTCTGCATTTCACGACCATTCAATACCCATCTATGAGCCAGATTGCATATTACACGGCAGAAGGACTAAAGCGATTGAAAGATGAGCTGCATCAGCTCAAGACCGTTGAGAGGCCCAGGATTTCCCAGCAGATTGCAGAGGCCCGGGATAAAGGAGACCTGTCAGAAAACGCTGAATATGATGCCGCGAAGGAAGCCCAGGGGCTCCTCGAGGCCCGCATAGCGAAGATGGAAGACCTCGTGGCTAACGCCCGTCTGGTGGATGAGTCACAACTCGACAACTCCAAGGTATTCATTCTTTCTCGCGTCAAAATTCGCAACCTGAATACCAAGGCAGAAGTAGAGTACACCCTTGTAGCCGAGAATGAAGCGAACCTGGCGGAGAAGAAGATCAGCGTTGACAGCCCCATTGGCAAGGGACTCCTCGGAAAGAAGGTGGGGGATGTGGCGGAAATTCAGGCTCCGGCCGGACCTGTCAAGCTCGAAATCCTGGGAATCAGTCGCTGAGTCATGGCTACTCTATTCTCCCGCATCATCTCTGGAGAGATTCCCTGTCACCGCGTGGCGGAGGACGACCGGTTCCTTGCTTTTCTCGATATCCAACCAGTTGCCCGAGGTCATGTACTTGTCATTCCCAAGCATGAAGTGGACTACATCTTCGATATGGAGGATGAGGATCTGGCGGACCTGCATCTCTTTTCCAGACAAGTGGCCATTAAGTTGCGCAGGGCTGTTCCCTGCCTCCGGATCGGAGTGGCCGTCATCGGTCTGGAAGTGCCCCATGCCCACATCCATTTGGTTCCTATGAGCACCTTGTCAGATCTGAATTTTCAGAAGGAACGACTTAAGTTCACCTCAGCTGAACTTGCCACTCTGGCGAAAGCTATTCGGGAGGCCTGATCATCGGTTGATCAGGGCTGTCCATACGCTCAGCTTCCCATTTTCGCATCGCGTCCACACAGGCCTTACTACTCCGCCGTGCGCTGAGATGTTGTTGTAGTCACCAAAGAAAACCGTATTCACCGGCTCGAAAGGCGCTTCACTGATACGCTCGTTGGTCCATGTCTTTCCGCCATCTTGTGAGGATGCGAGGAATACATCTGTCATCTGGCCCTCCTTTCGGCGACGGTCATAAAACACAACGTGAAGTGAGCCGTCCGACGCGTCTACTGCCATCCAAGGGAAAAATTGGTGAGCAACACCCGCGTCATCATTGATGCGGATCGGGGCTGACCACGACTGTCCCTTGTCGGAAGACCATGCGAAAAATACATCTGTATTATTCTCCCCGTTGCGCGTGTCCGACCAGCACAGGTAGAGATAACCTCGCCTCGGGCCAACCGAGAGATCACTCACCAGCACCGGCATGCCGTTGGCCCTCATGATGCCCGGTATATCCTGGTTCCAGCCACCGTGGATCCGGGCGGCTGGAATATCCCTTTCGAGCCAGGTGCGCCCTCCGTCCAGACTGCGGTCGAACCAGATAGTCTCGTTCAGTGCCCAGGCCACATAGACTTCATTTCCCGGGCCACAAGCCGGAACTGCACCCTCTGTGGTGCCATCATCATCCAGGCAATTCCCGGCTCGTTCGCTGATGCGCACCGGGCGTCTCCACTTCTTCATGCGTGCCTTGGCGCTGGAAAACAAGATGACCGAGCTATCACCAGGCTGGCGACTCTCATACCGGTCGAACTGAGTCCACGACATATACACACGCTTATCGTCCGGTGAGCAGATTGTCCATTGCTTATCCTGATCCCGGGGAGGGTTAGTACCGGCTGGTGCGCCATCGGACCAGGAGTATCCGCCATCCGTTGATCTCTGGCAGACGATGCACTCCAGCAGGCGATCAGAAGCCCATCCCTGGCCATCAGGATCACCCAGGTGGCAGTAGTAGAAATCGCCGCGATGATTGCCGGTGATAACCGGATCACCATAAACGCCCAGGGTGCTGCTGAGCTGCCCACTGATCCAGGTTCGTCCTGAGTCGGCACTGGTATGATAGCCATTGAGAATAGTACCCGCCACCATGCGCGCGGGATCCATGCGGCTGACCCAGATTGAAGGTTCACAGGGCGGATAGCCAAACCACCCATTATCCTGCGAGGTGATGAGAATATTCCGATAAGGGGATTGCGCCCCTGTGCTTCCCATTGCCAGCAGAAGCACCGCCAGCAAAGCAGCGCGCTTAATGGCTTTCATCACGCTTCCACGTAGCATATTCCTTCGCGAAATAAGTGAGAATAATTTCCGCCCCGGCCCTGTGTATCGAAAGCAGCACTTCCTCCACGGCTCTCCTGTAGTCAATCCATCCCCGCTCTCCGGCTGCCCGGAGCATAGCGTATTCACCGCTCACGTTGTACGCTGCCACGGGCAGCACCGAGTGTTCACGTATTGTTTGAATCACATCCAGGTAGCTCAGCGCGGGCTTCACCATAAGCATATCCGCACCTTCATCCTCATCGAGACGAGCTTCCCGGATGGCTTCCCTCCGGTTGGCGGGATCCATCTGGTAGGTTTTCTTATCGCCGCTCCGGGGCGCTGAATCCAGAGCCTCCCGGAATGGACCGTAAAAGGCACTTGCGTATTTAGCGGTATACGACATGATGCATACTCCGGTGAATCCAGCCTCATCCAGGGCCTCGCGGATTGCGCCTACACGACCATCCATCATATCCGAAGGCCCGATGATATCCACACCTGCCCGGGCTTGCTCTACGGCCATGCGCGCGAGAATAGGCAGAGTTTCGTCGTTCACAATCTCACCATTGCGCACCAGGCCATCGTGCCCATCGCTGCTGTATGGATCCATGGCCACGTCGCTCATCACTACACAATTGGGAAATTCACTCTTAATCGCCCGGATGCAGCGGAGGTAAAAATTGCCCGGATCCGCGCTCAGTGAAGCCACCGTATCCTTCTGGTCGTCTGCAAACGCCGGGAACAAAACAAACGCCTCAATGCCGAGGCCGATACACTCGCGGATCTCCTCCATCACCAAATCCGGTGACCACCGGAAGATACCCGGCATGGATGCAATCGGCTGTCTGATGCCTGTGCCATCGGTGATGAAGAGGGGATACACCAGCGCAGAAAGTGGCAATCGGGTTTCACGCACCAGATTGCGGATGACTCTGGACTTGCGGTTTCGCCTCGGACGTTCAGTGATCATTGTGCTCATGAATAGGTGACCCCGATACAGGTGCAGTGGAATGCGCTGACCTTCTGGGGACCGGATCGATGCCCGATGTTCCCCAGGGATGGCATCGGAGCAGGCGCCTGAGGCCCATCCATCCGCCCTTCCATGGTCCCCACTCATCCAGGGCTTCCAGCATATACTGGCTGCAGGTCGGATAGTGCCTGCAGTTTTGCCCGAGAAGCGGGGAAAGCATGGCCTGATAGGCCCGCACAAGGAAGATGAGCACTTTCTTCACCGGATCGGAGGAGCTGCAAAGCTACCACAAAGCAAACGCGGGGCATTTGACCCCGCGTGAGTAATATCGTGCAAACTGAAGACGTCAGTTGCCGCCAAAGAAAGTATAGTCCTCCCCGTTGACCGTCACGGTAAATCCGGCATTGCATTCTCCGCTGCCAAAGTCAATGTTCCGGACCGGTGCTCCCTCTGGCTCCAGTTTGCACTCCCCGCTGACTACCCAAGGGCAACCGATGGTAACGTGCAAAGGCACAAGAATGGTAGCCGTAAACGGATTACCGAACCGGTTGGTACCAGAAGACGATCCGGTGATATCGTACTCATCATCCCACACACTCATGGTCCCGAATCCCGTCACCCAAGTGCGGGTGCGGTTGCTGGTCCAGTCTATGCTCCAGGCATTGCCGGGCGCAGTAAGCTCAACATCCGATACGATGTTGAAGTAAGGCTGCCCATCTTCGTTGAGTCCCATATTGGTGATGGTTTTTGAACCCTCAATGAGATAACCGTTCACTTTGTAATTGATGGGTGTAACGGTGATGATGGTGCCTGCATCACGGTACCGGCCGGTGTAGGTCAGCAAAATCTGGCCATTGCGGTACCGGCCGTCAGCACCGAGGCACTCATCATTTCCGAAGTCCACCAGCACAGTCATCGGGCTGGCGTCCAGATCGACCGTGACATTGTCGATGCATCCCGTTTCATACTCCCGGATGCCTTCTGTGCCTTCTGAAATGTCATGTGCCACTTTAAGCAGGTCATTGAACATGGATTCTGCCGTGCTGTTGTCGCGTGCGGTGGTATTGTCCATGATTTCCTTTTCCTTGCGGCACGCTGAGGCCATCAGGATGATTGCTGTAAAAATCAGAATGCGCTTCAGTTTCATTTCGATTTGTTTGATAACGCTGTGACCTCCGGAAATCTCCGGTGGTTTAATGCTGACAAAAAAATCTCCGGAAGGGCTGAAGTTGGCCTTATCCTACTTGTGTTTCTTGAACTTCTTCTTGACCTTTTTCTTTCCCTTGGGGCGAAAACCTTCCTCTACGAAATCCTGATACTTGACACCCTGGATCGTCTTGACCGCATGAAGCTGGGTATTATCATCCAGACTCAGGCGGCCTTTGCTCAGGTAACGCAGATCCTTGATTACAACATCATCGGTCACTGAATTCCGGTTCCAGTTGAGGGCATTCTGCTTCATCAGGTTGGCGATGGCCAGAGCGAAGGCCTGTCTTTCCGGGCCTTCTTCCAGTTCAGAGCATTTGTCCACGAGCTTCTCGACGTACCGTCCGTAGTGACCGAATTTCACATCTGCCTGCGGGTAGGGGATACGTTGGGGAGGAGCGTCCAGTTCCTCTTCGGCGGGGCGAGGGTAGGGACTGTCCACATCGAGTTTGAAATTGCTCATGATGAAGAGATGGTCCCAGAGCTTATGGTTGAAGTCATCAATGTCCCGGAGATAAGGAAACAACTGCCCCATAACGGACAAGATAGCCCTGCAGCACTGATTGCGTTGCTCGCGGTCCTCGAGGGTCATGGCATACTCCACCATGCGCTGGATATTCCGGCCGTATTCCGGAATAATCAGATCGGGCCGCTGGCTGTTCATCTCCAGATTATGTGGGGATGCCTTTTCGTCGGGCAGGCGAAATGAACTTGAAGCTCTCATGGAATTGCTGAAGGAGAGCAAATGTACGGAGGAATGGCCCCTCAGAGCAGGCGCAGACGGGCAAACTTCAGCAGGAGCTGTTTTTGCCCGGAGGATGGAAAGAAGATCATGGCCTTGATGTCTGGTGCTACGCCGTCGAGGTGTGTGACCTTACCCTTTCCGAACTTTTCGTGCATCACTTCGGATCCCACTTCGATATCCTCTGGACGTGCAAAGTCACCTGAGAGTTGGGCAGCCCCGGGCGATGCCGTTGATACCTTTTTGAAGCCTGCGGGGGGGCCTTCGGCCGGGGTGGACTTTTGTTCATCTGCAGCGGTGGACTGAGGTGAGCCTGAGAAGGCGGTCCGGGCTGCGCGAAAATCGATACCACCGGCAGGACGTGCAGAAGGAGTGCGTGATTCCGGAGCTGGCAGCTGGACATAGCGCGGATCGATCTCCTCGATGAACCGGCTGGGCTCCCCATAGGTCAGTTGTCCCCACCGATATCGCGTGAGGGCATAGCTCAGCGACACATCCTTACCTGCCCGTGTAAGAGCAACGTAAAAGAGGCGCCGTTCTTCCTCGAGGTCTTCCCGGGAGTGGAGAGCCATCTGGGAGGGAAATAAGTTTTCCTCCAATCCCACCACATTCACGTAGGGGAATTCGAGGCCTTTGGAGGCATGAATGGTCATCAGACTCACTTTCTCCCTTTCACCTTCGTCCTCATTATCCGCATCCGTGAGCAGGGCGACATCCAGGAGGAAGTCGCTCAACGAGTTAAGGCCCGTCGGAGATAGCGGGTTCTCCAGTTCCGAAAACTCTTTGATTCCGTTCAGCAGTTCCTGAACGTTTTCGTATCGTGCCACGCCTTCAGGTGTGCGGTCGGTATAAAGTTCTTTGAGCAGACCGCTGCTATTGGCGATGTGGTGAGCCAGATCATAAGCATTTCGCGACTCCAGTTCAGCGTGGAAACTCCGGATCATCATCACAAAATCCTGAAGCCTGCTGGCGGCAGATCCCGCTCCGAGCTCTCCCGCCAGCGGAAGGGTATCCCACAAACTCAGTCCCCTTTCCTGCGCACCGACAATGATGCGGTCGAGCGTGGTCTTTCCTATTCCCCTCGCCGGATAGTTGATGATCCGTTTCAGAGATTCCTCGTCATGGTGGTTGGCTGCAAGACGGAAATAGGCCAGCAGGTCTTTGATTTCCTTTCGCTGATAGAAACTGGTGCCTCCGTAGATGCGGTAAGGAATATTCAGTTTTCGCAGGGCTTCTTCAAATGCACGGCTTTGCGCATTGGTGCGGTACAGGATCGCAAACTGATCCAAGGTGGCGCCAGTTTCGCGCTGCCGGGCGAAGATCTGGTTCGCAACGTACATGCCCTCATCATTGTCGGTGGTGGCCCGGTATACCTGGATTCGCTCGCCTTCTTCGTTGCTTGTCCAGACATCTTTCTTGATCCGGTCCTTGTTCTTCTCGATGATGCTGTTGGCGGCCTGCACAATGGTTTTCGTGCTTCGGTAATTCTGCTCCAGTTTGAACAGCTCGTACTCTGGATAGTCCTTTCGGAAATTGAGCATGTTCTGGATGTTGGCACCGCGAAAGGCATAGATACTCTGTGCATCATCGCCCACCACACATACATTTTCATGCACGGCTCCCAGTTGCTTGATGATCATGTACTGGGAGAAATTCGTGTCCTGGTACTCATCCACCATGATGAACATGAACCGGTGCTGATACTTATGCAGGACATCCGGGAAGTCGCGCAGCAGGACATTAGTCTTGAATAGCAGGTCATCGAAATCCATAGCACCTGCCTTGAACAGGCGCAGGTCATAGTTGGCATAGATTTCAGCCATCCGAGACTTACCTGAGGTGTGGTCCTCGTTCACCAGTTCCGTATCGTTTGCATAATCTTGCGGAGAGATCAGGTTGTTCTTGCATGAAGAGATCCGGTTATGCACCATTCCGGGCTTGTAGATCTTGTCATCCAGCCCCATTTCACGGATTATGTCTTTGATCAGACCCCGGCTGTCGGAGGTATCGTAGATGGAAAAATTGCGCGGATAATTAATCCTCTCGGATTCGATGCGCAGGATCCTGGCGAATATGCTGTGGAATGTTCCCATCCAGATATTCTTCGCCTCTTCCTCGCCGATGATGCGTGCAATACGCTCCTTCATTTCCCTGGCTGCCTTATTGGTGAAGGTGAGGGCGAGGATGTTGAACGGGTCGATGCCTTGGTTGATCAGGTGAGCTGCACGGACGGTGAGAACCCTGGTCTTGCCGGATCCTGCTCCGGCAATGATCATCATCGGGCCGTGCATATAGGTCACGGCCTCATACTGGGCGCTGTTCAATCCATTCAGGTAGGAGGCATCCGTCTTCATCTACCAGCAAAATTACTATGGCATGGAGGGCTGAATGCCCTCGTTTGCTGAGGAGTTTTCCATAGGCGCACCCTGCGCATCCGGGCTCACCTGTGAGCATTTCCGCTATTTTCGCATGGCGCGGCCCGAAACTTGCTTGCCGGGTGCACCAAAATTCCTGATTATGCCCCATATCCTGATTATTGACGACGAAGCTTCGATCCGGAGTGCCCTTCGCGAGATCCTCGAATATGAGCATTATACCGTCCGGGAGGCCGAGGATGGCCAGGCTGCACTGAAGCTCCTTGAAAAGGAGAGTTTTGATCTCATCTTCTGCGACATCAAGATGCCGAGGATGGATGGCATGGAGGTGCTGGAGAAGATGAAGGAACGCGGAGTAGAAAGTCCGGTCGTGATCATCACGGGGCATGGCTCTGTGGAAACCGCCGTGGAGGCGCTCAAGAAGGGTGCCTACGACTTCATTCAGAAGCCCCTCGACCTGAACCGGATTCTGGTAACGGTGCGCAATGCCAGCAACCAGTCCACGCTGGTGAAGGAAACCAAGACGCTCCGGAAGAAGGTAAACAAGATTTCCGGCTCTGAGATTGTGGGCGAGAGTTCAGCGATCATGGAAATCAAGAGGATGATTGATACGGTGGCTCCTACCGAGGCCAGGGTACTCATAACGGGTGGCAACGGCTGCGGGAAGGAGCTCGTGGCCCGCCAGCTTCATGAAAAAAGTATGCGGGCCGCAGGGCCCTTTATCGAAGTCAATTGTGCTGCCATACCCTCGGAGTTGATTGAAAGTGAGTTGTTCGGACACGAGAAAGGCGCCTTCACTTCTGCGGTTAAAACCCGCCCTGGAAAATTCGAGTTAGCGGATGGGGGAACCATTTTCCTCGATGAGATCGGCGATATGGCTCTTGCTGCTCAGGCCAAGGTGCTGCGCGCATTGCAGGAGAACAAAATCACCCGGGTGGGGGGCGAAAAGGATATGAAGGTGAATGTGCGCGTATTGGCTGCGACCAATAAGGATTTGCGGGAAGAAATTGCAGAGGGGCGTTTTCGGGAAGATCTCTACCACCGGCTTTCTGTCATTGTGATGCGTGTGCCCTTACTCCGGGAGCGGAAGGAAGACCTTCCTCTGCTGGCAGATCACTTCCTCAACCAGATCGCCGAGGAATACGGACAGCCGAGGAAGGAAATTACGGCCCCGGCACTTAAGGCCTTGCAAGAGTTAGAATGGACGGGCAATGTGCGCGAGTTCCGGAATGTGATGGAGCGCCTGGTCATCCTGTGCCCTAAGGCCATCGATGATAAAGCAGTCAAGGCTTATGCAGTACCGCATTTCCGTTAGTGCTGGAGGAAGTGTTCGCTGAGCGGCCAGGCCGGATCAGGAACACGGAATAGGCAAGCACTACTGCAACACTCCCTACAATGATGAAGGACAGATTGGGCGTGCTGGCCGGGGTCAGGAATGTGAGAATAATGATGAACACCGTATATGCATAAAGCACCAGAGAGACTTGCCTGTGCGTCAGCCCCAATGAAAGCAGCTTGTGGTGAATATGATTCTTATCGGCTGAAAAGGGAGATCTGCCCTGCACCGCTCGAATGATAAATACCCGAAGCGTATCAATGAGCGGATAGGCCAGTATGGCCATCGCCAGAACGGGCTTCGAAACGCTCATCATGGTATGACTCATCCGCTGGGATGGAAACTCAATCATTTTCATCGTGAGTACATAGATGACCACCCCGATGATGAGTGAACCGGAATCACCCATGAAGATGCGTGCGGGCTGAAAGTTGAACAGCAGAAATCCCATCAGACTGCCTCCCAGGCCAACGGCGAGGAGTGCCAGCGGATAATCGCCGGTGCGGTAGAACCAATAAGCGAAGGTCATGCTGGCAATCAGTCCTATGCCCGCTGCAAGACCGTCCACACCATCAATCAGATTCAGCGCATTTACAATGACGATGTACACAAAGAGGGATAGTCCAATACTCATCGGGTAAGAAATCTCTTCAATACCGAGCAAGCCCCAGAATTCCGTCAGGCGGATATCCGCCATCAGCACCAGGATCATGCCTACGAAGAGATGAATAAAGAGCTTCTTGGATGGCGATACTCCGATGATATCATCCTTCAGCCCCATAAAGAACAGGATGAACATGCAAGCCACGAGGTACTTGAACTCATTCAATGCATCCAGGAGGCGGTAGTTCTGACCAAACTGCCACTCCGACTTGGAGGGGAACCACAGGCAGTACGCGATGATTGTTCCGGCGAAGATGAGAATGCCTCCCATGGTGGGAATACTCCGATGGTGGAGCTTGCGGGCTTCTCCAGGCTCGTCGACGAGGTGCTTCAGCTTGGCCACTTTTATCAGGGCCGGCATCGCCAACACGACCAGGAAGAAGGCCGTCAGAAAACTGAATACCAGATCCGGCAGCACGGTGTCTTAGTTTAGGCAGCGGTCCATCTGTATTGAACCGCTGGATGGTTTCGAATATACAATAGGTTCAGTTGAACACATCCGATACTCTGTTAAAAATCTGCGTAGCGGTTCATTACCGCCATACGCAGCGCGCACGTCAGAAATCCGGTGCGACGCGCGACATCCTCCGCAAAAGTCTCTTCGCGATAGAGATATCCCACTGAAAGGCGGGCATTGGTCTTCGGATTGAGGAAGAAGCTGAGGGTGGATTCCACCTGCTTCAACTCGCGTTCAAATGGCACATCTGATGTGGGAGCAGCATCCGGATCGGCGTCCCATTGGCCTTCAGGACCGGTCGTTTGCAGTAGATAGTTGCCCTTGACCTGTAGCATCCACCGGCGATATCTGTAGTTTAGAATCCCCAGCCATTCATCCACGCCTCCGCCTGCCGGATGACCAAGCGGCTGGTTGTGGTTGGAGTAGCTCTGGAGAATAGTGGGATGGGCATAGAGAAAAGAAGACGTGGAATTCCATTCAACCTGAACATCGAGGTTGAGCAAGCCGACATCATAAGCAGATACACCGAGCTGTGTGCCGATGCGCTCCGATTCAGGATCATCTGCCGCCAACTGTCCATAAATCTCCAGATGGCGGCCCACCATGGCCCTGGTGTTCAATCCCACGAGCACATTGTTCACTCCGCTAAAACCCTCCGTTGCCGTGCCGATTCCGAATACCGGGACACCGAGCTGCCAAGGCATGGGCTGTACACCTCCCTGTTCCGTCCAGCGCTCCCAGATGGTGGCTTCAAACAAGCCCACCTCCCACCGCGGAGTGACCTTCATGCTGAGGTAATGAATCCCGGCCAGCTTTCGTCGGAAAAGCGATTCGGGCACCTCCCCCGTGGGCAGACGCGTCAGGTTCTGCATCACCGCTACAAATGAGGTGTACTCCATGCGTCCATCCCACCACTGCACCTGACCTTTCAAGAAAGGATAGTTGAATGCTGCGTCGGAAAGGAGAAGACTGCGGTAGCCAAAGCCCACAAACTGCCTTCCATAGCCCATCTGAAAGTTCAGATTGTCACGCGGTGAATAGCTCACCGTTCCAAATGACTGGGCATAGTCGAACCCCGGGCCCTTGAAGATCTTGGCCCGGCCCATACCCGGCACGATTCCCCGGTCATCCACCCACTCCCGCAAATAGGCCGGAAGGAATGCCTGGGTTTCGATAAAACCCGTCTGAAAAGACAACTTGCTGCCGATATCGGCCTGCACCAGAAGACCGCGCGAATTGGTATACAACCTTGTTGAATCCGTATATCCGGTTGAGTCCAGAAAGTCCCAACCCAACTGAAGATCCACCAGTGGATCAATGGTAAACCGGAACTCGCCTTCCCTCACTTCCACAAAGTGGTCGCGAAGCAGCCGGGACGTGACCCAATAGTAATACTTCGACGAATCCTTACGGTATCCGAAGACCTTCTCTTTATTCACCCTGCGCAGAAGACCTGGCCTCATTCCCATATGAAGTGCCGAAGAAGAATCACGCTGAACTGCGCGCTGAATCTCCCGATAGAAATGCCTCTCAGGGAGGATTACCTGCTGCTGGGCAACACCATGGATAGCGATAAGCAGCAGAATGGCCGAAAGGACTGAGCGGAGTATCATTTCAGGCCGTTGCAAGGTGTTTGACGTAATCACGGTAAACCTGCTCTATGCCTTCTTTCAGTCCGATGCGGTGCTTCCAGCCAAGAGCATGGAGCCGGCTCACATCCATCAGCTTGCGCGGTGTACCGTCAGGACGTGTCGTATCCCACTTGATTTCTCCGCTGAAGCCGACAATCGTACCGATCAGCTCTGCAAGCTCCCGGATGCTCAGGTCGGTTCCTGTGCCCACATTGACAAACAACCGATCGTTGTAGTGCGTCATGAGAAACAGGCAGGCCTCTGCAAGGTCATCCACGTGCAGGAACTCCCGCAGGGGAGTGCCTGTGCCCCATACCTCCACTACTTCCAGACCCTGCTCCCTGGCCGCATGGAACTTGCGGATCAATGCCGGCAGAACGTGTGAATTCTGAAGATCATAATTGTCATTCGGGCCGTACAGATTGGTGGGCATAGCCGAGATAAAATGGCAGCCATATTGATCGCGGTAGGCTTCACACATCTTGATTCCGGCGATCTTGGCAATGGCGTAGGGCTCGTTGGTAGGCTCGAGCAATCCGGTGAGCAGACTCTCTTCTCTTAGCGGCTGAGGTGCGAGCTTCGGGTAGATGCACGACGATCCGAGGAAGAGCAGTTTTTTTACACCCGATACATATGCCGCGTGAATGACATTCGCCTCAATCATGAGGTTGTTGTACAAGAATTCAGCGCGATAGGTATTATTGGCATGAATGCCGCCCACCTTGGCAGCAGCAAGAAAGACATACTCCGGTTTCGTTTCACGGAAGAACGTGTTCACCGCCTCCTGGTTGATCAGGTCGAGTTCAGCAGACGTGCGAACCAGCAGATTGGTGAAGCCCGCCTGCTGCAAGGCCCGCACAATGGCCGAGCCGACCATTCCATGATGACCTGCCACGAAGATTCTGGACGCTGGATTCATGTCTGCGAAGGTAGCCAGCCCCGACCAATGGAGGTGGGCTGGAAAATCCTGAACATTACCGTCGCACATCGAGCGCATCGCGCAGTCCGTTTCCGATCATCATGAATGACAAGACGAGCAACATGATCATGATGCCGGGCACAATCGCGAGGTAAGCGAGATCCGTGGTGAGGTATGCATAATGCTCGCGGATCATATTGCCCCAGCTTGGTGCAGGAATCTGCGCCCCCAGGCCAAGGAAACTCAAACCCGCTTCAATAAGGATGGCTGACGCGAAATTGGCCGCTGAGATTACGATTACGGGCGAAAGGATGTTGGGCAGGATATGGCGAATCATAATCCTACGATCAGAAAGACCCAGCGCACGCGCCGCCTCCACATATTCCTTTTCCCGTACCGAGAGGACTTGACCTCGGGTAACGCGGGCTACCTCAACCCACATGGTGAGACCCACCGCGAGGAATACTTTCCAGAATCCTGTACCGAATGCAAACGTGATGGCCATGACCAGCAATAAGGTGGGTACAGCCCACACGACGTTGGTAAACCACATCACTACAGCGTCCACCCAGCCGCGGTAATATCCGGAGAACAATCCGAGCGTAAGTCCGACCAGCAGTGAAATGAACACAGCAATTGCCCCGACCGAAAGGGAAACCGAAGTACCCGCCATCAGGCGAGACAAGACGTCCCGGCCGTAGGTATCCGTGCCGAGGATAAAAAGCCGGGAAGACCTATCCTGCAGGGAAACTTTCCACCCCGCCTCATCCCGGGCACTCAGGGATAGGAGACGCAACGTGTCTGCAGCGTCCACTGGCCTCACCCAGACACTGTCAGTCGCCTCGCCCAGCACCACCACGGGCACTTCTAACCAGGACAACTCACGTCCGCCCTCCCACCACATGCGCACCACACCAGAGCCTATAGTCTCCTTCGGTATGCGCACCACGTCCACCCGGCTCCACGGCCTCAAGCGGGATATGGCGAGTTGCTGATGGTTGGCGTGGCGCGTACCGTCAGGACGAATCCACGGGCCGCCGAGAGCTACACACCCGCATAGCACGATGAACACCAAACCCGCCATGGCCATTGGATTACGGCGAAAACGTTTCCAGGGACTGTCGGGCTTTACGCTCATGTTGCAGTTCGGGTGTGCAAACTGATTCTCCTTCCCTTCCATTGCGGCCTGATCACCCATGAACCGATGGCTACAGCAAGTGCGTACCATGGATAAATGACCGCCACTAGCGGCATCAGCAGCCATGCATCCAGTCTCCTGTACCACCAGGCCACAGGTGCCAGCAGGATCATCTCGGCCGCTGTGCGAGAAGCGGTCCAGCTGATGGCCTCGCCCCACGACATCCAGCCCGTTGCTGCATATACCCAAACAAGCACACCTGCGAGGTTGATCGCGGCCACGAGTCCGGTCAGAAAAAGCAACAAGGGATTGGCATAGTGTCCTGACTTAGATGCCCAACGAATCCGCTGGGACAGGAGTGTACCGAGCGTTGACGGAGGATCCGTCACGGCCATGGCGCGGCGATCATGCAGCCAGTGAATCGGGCCCAACCCCTTATGCTGCATGGACTGCAGAAGAAACAGGTCGTCGCCACTGCTAATTGACTGATAGCGATCAGTGCCGCAGCGCTCCCAGACCGACCTTCTGAAGGCCAGGTTAGCGCCGTTGCACATGACAGCGCGACCGATGGCGGCCGTGGCTGAAGTCAGCATTTGCAGGGCGAGCATCTCCGCTCCTTGCAGCCGCCCTGTGAGTCCTCCACGGCTGCTGAACATGACCGGAAGAATGATCAGGGCACATCTGTTGGTTTGGAAGAATGACGCGATGCAGCCCAGCCAATCATGACCCACGCGCACATCGGCATCCAGCGTAATGACCAGCTCCTCACTACCGGTCGATATACCCTGCCGAAGAGCGGCCTTCTTTCCCTCTGAATCTGTGAGAGCCAATAACTCAAATCGCCGATCATCACCGATAGCCCTGAGCGCTGCATCCCAGGTCCCATCCTGAGAATGATCATCGATCACCAGGAAGCGCACCGGAGGCAGCAGTCCGCCCTGAGCCTTGAGATCAGCGATAAGCAGCGGGAGCGCGGATGCCTCGTTGCGGGCGGGGATGAGCACTAAAACGGAAAAAGACCATGACCTGGGGGCACCTGCAGCCGGCTGACGGAGGCGGGAAAATGCAGCGGAAGCCCGGAGCAAAACAAAAGCGTATATCGCCAGAATGATCCACATGCCCTGCCTGTACCTTTACCCCACAAAGAAAGAGCATTGGCTGTGAGCGAACGCATAATCCTCGGAATTGACCCCGGGACCACAATTCTGGGATATGGCATCATCCGCTGCAGTGGCAAGAAGGCAGAGATGATCTCCATGGGTGTTTTGCATCTGGAAAAACTGGAGGATCATCACCTGAAACTTGAGATGATCTTCAGGCGATGCATTGAACTCATAGACGGCTTTCATCCTGATGAACTTGCGATTGAAGCACCTTTCTTCGGAAAAAACGTGCAGTCCATGCTCAAACTAGGACGCGCACAGGGAGTAGCCATTGCCGCTGCACTGAGCCGTAAAATGCCCGTAGTGGAATACGCTCCGCGAAAAATCAAGCAGTCCATCACAGGCAACGGAAACGCAGCCAAAGAGCAGGTAGCCGCGATGCTCCAGCGCATATTTTCCATCCCCGACAGTGATATGCCTTCGCAGATGGACGCCACCGACGGACTCGCTGTAGCGCTTTGCCACTTCTACCAGAGCCATGCACCGCTCGCCGGTGGCAAGTCCTACAGTGGATGGAGTGCATTTCTGAAAGACAATCCGGGACGCCTTAAATAATTCAAACGGTCAACCATACCCATGAAACGTATCGCAGTGATTTGCGGAGGATACAGCGGAGAGTCCGTGGTATCCATGCGCAGCGCATCCATGATTATGAATCATATGGATCGCACGAAGTACACTCCGGTCAAGATTGTGATCACCCGCACGGCATGGTTCGCAGATTTCGACGGCATAGAAGTGGTCGTGGATAAAAATGACTTCACCGTAACTCACCACGGCCAAAAAATGAGGTTCGACGGCGCATTCATCATTATCCACGGTACCCCTGGCGAAGATGGCCTCCTTCAAGGCTATTTCACTATGCTCGGCATCCCGCATACGACTGGAGATGTGCTCAACATGGCCATTACATTCAACAAAAAAGCCACCACCCGACTGCTCGGATCACTGGGTTTTTCCGTTGCGAAGTCCATCACACTTCACAAAGACGAGCCATACAGCATCACCTACCTCACCCAGCAGCTCGGTCTGCCCGCATTTGTAAAACCCAATTGCGGCGGTTCATCCATTGGCACGTCGCGGGTGAACAGTGCTCAAGAATTTCATATTGCGCTCGAGAAAGCATTTCATGAAGATGATCAGGTGATCATCGAGGAGTTCATTGAAGGCACCGAGGTAACATGCGGCGTGATCCGGCGTAACGGAAAGATCACCGCATTGCCTGTCACAGAGATTGTGAGTAAAAAAGAATTCTTTGACTTCGAAGCCAAGTACCAAGGCGCATCAGAGGAAATCACACCTGCCCGGATACCTCATGAAGTTGCGCTTCGCATCCGGCAGTCATGCGAAGACATTTACCAGCGCCTGAACTGCCGGGGAATGATTCGTGTCGACTGGATCATCCGCGGTGACGAGCCCTTTGCAGTGGAAGTCAACACTGTGCCCGGATTCTCTGAGGCCTCTATCATCCCTCAGCAGGCTGCCGTGGCGGGTATCAACAAGACCGAGCTCATTACAGCCGTGCTGGAAGGCGAAGGAATATGATCCATCCCCATATTTGTTCAATGAAACGGTTTATTCTTCTTTTTCTGCCTCTTGGCCTGTTCGCTCAGCATTCGCCCTACTCATTTACGGTGGTTCGCGATAATAAAGCCACACCAGTTGAAGACCAGTGCCAGACGGGAACGTGCTGGAGTTTTGCCACCATATCCTTTCTGGAATCAGAGATTCAGCGCAAGGGAGGACCAGTTGTAGACCTGTCCGAGATGTACCAGGTCAGGATGATGTATCCCCGCAAGATCTCCAGCTATTTGCGCTACCAGGGCAAGAACCAGCTCAGTCAAGGTGGACTGAGCCATGATGTCATTGCTTGCATCCGGGATTTCGGAATGGTTCCAGAGTCTGCTTACACGGGCAATGCAACCATTCACGACCACAGTGCGCTGGACGCCCTGATCGCAGGGCTTACCAATACCCTTCTCCAGCAAAGGCTGTTCGAGAAGAATCAGGAGTGGATGAAACCGGTACAGGCTATCCTGGACAGCTATCTCGGAGTGCCGCCCGCTGTTTTCCAGTTCAACAATTCGAAGCATACCCCGATAACCTTCCGAGATGCGATGAATATCCGGGCAGAAGAATACATTGGGCTCACATCCTTCACCCATCAGCCCTGGTATCAACCGATGGTGGTGGAGGTGCCCGACAACTGGTCGCATGGCACCTATTACAACCTCCCGATGGCCGAACTGATAGAAGCAACAGATGCCGCGCTGAATGCGGGCTTCACCGTATCCTGGGATGGTGATGTGAGCGAGCCGGGATTTTCTCACCAGTCGGGTGTAGCCATACTGCCCGCCGATACCGCACTCTCTTCAGCTCCGCGCACTATTGTCACCGAGCTTCCTTCAGACCCTGCCCGCAGGCAGCGCTGGTATGAGCAACTGCGCACTACCGATGATCACCTCATGCACATCACCGGGACGGCCAAGGACCAAAATGGGTCGATGTACTACATCACCAAGAATTCCTGGGGAACAGGCAATGCTTACAAAGGCTTCCTGTACATGTCGCGACCATATTTCTTTTACAAGACCATTTGCATTTACGTGCACCGGGACGCACTCAATCCTGTGCTGAGGAAAAAACTGGGCATCGGATGATGCGAAATCCTCTTCGGCGTAAAGCATCGGGTAGCCAGACTACCGCACGTTCGCTGGCACGTCGCATCTGGCGGCTGTCGTGGAAATCAGCGATGTGGTTCTTCATCATCACCATCTCGTGGGTGATGCTGTATCGCTGGGTCAATCCCCCCACGACCTATCTCCAGATCCGTGAGTCATGTAACTGTCCCGAAGGCACCACCTATCACAAGGAATGGGCGGATGGCGAGCAGATTTCCCTCTATATGAAGCTCGCTGTAGTGGCGAGTGAGGATAACAATTTCATGAAGCACAAGGGCTTCGACTGGGGTGCGATTGAAAAAGCGCGTAAGCACAACGAGAAGAGCAAGAAAAAACGCGGCGCCTCTACGATCTCCCAGCAGGTAGCTAAGAATGTATTTCTCTGGCCAGCGCGCTCCTGGCTGCGCAAAGGATTTGAAGTTTACTTCACGTTCCTCCTTGAATTCTTCTGGCCCAAGGAGCGTGTGATGGAAGTGTACCTCAACGTCATTGAAACAGGTCCATGTAAGTTCGGTGTACAGGCCGCTGCCCTCGATTATTTCGGCAAGGATGCATCCCGGCTCACCCGGGATGAAGCAGCGCTGATTGCCGGTGCATTGCCCAATCCAAAGAAAATGAATCCCGGAAAACCCGGCGGCTACCTCCAGAAACGCAAGTCGCAGATTACCCGGCTCATGCGACTGATCGGCGACAGTTACTTCGAGCGATACAGCAATGACTGGCCCGAAGAAAAGCGTATGCGTGAAGAAGCAGAGATGGAAGAAAAACTGCGCGGTGTGCCGGAATCGGATATACCCGTGCAAGATGAACTGGAGAATAGCGCAGACGAACTGCCTGCGGACACCGGACCGGTTAGCCCTCCCGAAGAAGCGGGCGCGGGAGCGGAGCCCGATAGTCTCGCTCCGCAGTAACCTCCTGCTTCCGGCTTACAAGCCAAGCATAAGACCACCGCGTATAATGGGATTCTGATATGGTGATGCCGGATCTCCGATCACGTCATACATGATCTGGATACCCACTCCCACCTGACCGCCTGAAAAGTACCCGGCCCCAACCATGCAGATAGGCACGTTGGCCCGGTGAAAACCTTTCTGTGGAGTGTACCATTCTCTGTTGAGGACCTCCAGTTCAGAGCCGATGAATACACCTGAGGTGACGAAATAACGCGACCAGATGCTTCCGCCGTAGATGCTTGTGGATCGCCCTTGTGTATTGAAATACATGTAGTTCACACCCACACCATTCACCCAGCGTTCTGTTGTCTGATAACCCACCTGTGGCGCGAGCTGGATGAATGTGAAGTTGCCAAACTGTGCACCCAGTCCGCCACCGAAGACCAGCCGCTCCCGCAGGGGTTTCTTTTCATTTCCAACCGGAGATGCTGCGGGCAGCGCATATTCATCACCAGGACCCTGAGCCCTGCCGCTTGTGAGAATTGACATGAAAGCGATCAACAAGATTACAACACGCATAGTCCGAAAGATAAGCACAGAGCCCCGCACATGCGGGGCCCAGCTGGTTTCACTCTATTCCTTGCAGGGTCAGAGTCAGGTTTTGCTCACCCGTACAGAAGCCACATAGCTCCCTTGGCGAACGGTGCAAATGTATACGCCCGGACGAATCGCCAAACCCGTGAGCGCTATTTTGTGACGAATGGCCGAAAGGTTTTCCTCAAGGATAACCATCACTTCTCTTCCTGCCGGATCAGTGAGCACGATCCGGGTGAGGCCCGACTGCGGAAGCATGAACTCCAGGTACGATGACTCGGTGATCGGATTGGGATGGCACACCAGATCAGGAGTTATGCTGCGATCCACCACAGAGGCGGAGGAGAAACCCAAAAAGGTCACAGTGCTGGAACTCGAATTGGGAATGGCCAATGTATCAATCTCCATAGCGTAACAGATATCCGCCGGAGAAGACAGGCCAGGTGCGGTGAGCTGCTCCTCTACAGTAAATTCCTCGGAGAACCGCATGATACGCGGTGTTGGCTGCCACGAACTCGTATAGAAGTTGCCTTCACCATCATGATCAATTCCATCCATATTGGTCAAGGAAGTCAGCAACAGATCCGATACCTCATAGGTGGTCAGATCCACCTGCTTGATGCGAGCCTGTGCCCCCCACGTCACGAACACAAGGCGGTTATTAGCGCCATCATACGTAACGCCGTTGGGCGTTTGCCCGGTCGATGAAACCACCTCGGTAACTACCGGTGAATTCAGATCCGAAACATCCAGTTCGTAGATCTTCTTGGCGGTAAAATCCGTGACCCAGATCCGGCCATTGCCATCGCTTGCCATGCCATTCAGAAACTGAGCACCCGAAACCGGAGTATTCATCACCTGAAGCGATGTAGCGAGATCATAGGCGCGCACTGAGCTGCTGACAATCGTAAACAATTTTCCATCCATGACTTCCATGCCGAAATCGGCACGTGGAGCAGTTCCGAAGTAACCCACAGGCTGACCATCGCCATCTACCTCAATCACCCGGTTGCCATTGGACACCAGGAAGCGTGACTGCACGGGATCGTATTCTACCGACTCAATATTTGTGAGCTGCTGAGCAATAACCCCTATAGGGAAACCCAGCATAAAGAAGATGAGGACGTATTTCATGATCCAAAAATGATCAAATACTGCGGGAGGGGACGTAAAAAAAATAATTGCTGACTATGATTCCTGAGCCCTACCTGCCTGCAAGCGAATAGATTCGCTCGGCAAGCGGAAACCCGGCTAAGCGAAGGAGCAGACTGTACACTTTGCCGCCCCCGCTGCGAACGCCAGGATTAAATCCTGCAGGCAAGTGCACGCGGTAGTGATGTTCAGCCAGCCGATGATCGTACCTCCATAAAGTGCGAAGAGCATCAAAGAGTGCGAGGTTGGCTTCAGTTACATGGCGGTGATCCTCGATGGACGCGAGGTATTCACGGATGCGCAGACGCAGATCCACGTAGCGCTGCGCGTTGGCGCCTTCATCGGACCGTGAGATTGATCCTTGCGATCGGTGCAGGATGATGGTAAACGCTGAGGGATCAAACACGACGGTTCCTTCTGACTGAAGAAGGCGGAACATGAGATCATATTCCTGCGAGCTACTGAGGTCTTCATTCCAGCCGCCGACTGAGCGCAATGCATCAGCGCGGAAAAGATTGGATGATGTGATGCCCAGATTCGTATTCAGCAGGAGCGACCAGATCCGGTCGCTGCACTGTGCGTCATAGCGACGTGAATACAGCTTCGATCCATCCTCACGGACACGCTCATAGCTTCCCACCACAAAGGCCGGATGCGCCTCCTGAGCAAGTGCCAGCTGAGAAGTCAGCTTGGATGGAAGAAGCCAGTCATCCGCGTCCAGAAACTGGATGTACTGACCCTCGGCCAGATCAAGTCCTCGGTTCCGCGCTGCTGAAGCACCTGCATTGGGTTGGTCAATGACCCGAAAGGAAAGACGGGAGGAAAATTCCTGCTTCAGGGCCTCGAGGACTTCGAGGGTATTGTCCGGACTGCCATCGTTGACACATATCAACTCAATCGCGGGATAATCCTGTGCGACTACGGACTCCACTGCACGGCGGACAAATGCTGCTGCGCGATAACACGGCATAACTACCGATACCTGAATCCCCATGAGCGCTAAATTAGGTGAATTCACAGCCGGGCCTTCAGTAGCTTCGCGCTATGAATGCCTTCTACTCCGGCACCTTCCGGCTGGGCATCCTCGGTGGAGGTCAGCTCGGCCGCATGTTCATCCAGGAAGCAATTGACTATGACGTGCGTGTGCATGTCCTCGACCCCTCCCCCGACGCTCCGTGCGCTGCAATTGCACACCGCTTTGCGCAAGGCGACTTTGCAAGCTACCGGGATGTTTATGAATTCGGCAAGACTGTGGACCTGCTCACCATTGAAATTGAACACGTCAACATTGAAGCACTCGAACGGCTGAAGGAAGAAGGTCTGGCGGTGGCGCCCGATCCCGCTGTGCTGCGCATGATTCGCGACAAAGGATTGCAGAAAGAATTCTACCATCGCCACCACATTCCCTCAGCGCCATTCTTCCTCGCCGAAGACAAAGCCGAAGCCCTTGCCATAGCCTCACGGGGTGCTTACATGCAGAAGCTGAGGCGAGGAGGGTATGACGGGAAAGGCGTGACTCCGCTACGCAATACCGATGACCACGCCCGGGCGTTTGATGCGCCCTCTGTGCTCGAGGCCTTTGTCCCTTTTGAAAAGGAAGTGTCGGTGATTGTAGCGCGAAATGCAGAAGGAGAAATCAGGACTTTCCCTATGGTTGAAATGGTCTTCAATCCGGAGGCCAACCTCGTGGAGATGCTGAGCTGCCCCGCAGAAGTTCCGGCCGCCGTCGAGGAAGAAGGATCCCGGATTGCCCGCAAGCTGGCCGAAGACCTCGAGCTAACGGGCATCCTCGCCGTTGAACTCTTCCTGCTGTCTGATGGAACACTCTGGGTAAATGAAGTTGCACCCCGGCCGCACAACAGCGGGCACCAAACCATTGAAGGCCATGTCACCTCCCAGTATGCACAGCACCTGAGAGCGATACTTGGACTGCCCCTCGGAGATCCCTCCATCCTGCGCCCCAGTGTGATGATCAACCTTCTGGGTGAAAAAGGGCACAGCGGCCCGGTGAAGTATCTCGGACTGGAACAAGTCCTGCACTGGCCTGGTGTATATGTACACCTCTATGGAAAGACCGAGACACGGCCCTTTCGCAAAATGGGACACGTCACCATCGTTCATGATTCACCGCAAGAAGCCCGCAGGATAGCGCGCGATGTGATGGACACCCTAAAGGTGGTGTCGCAGTAATCGCTCGCACCGCTTCCAGTAAGCAAAGAAAGAAGGATAGTAACCCGACACTTCCGGGAAAAGCCACTCGCGCGGTTCTTCGTCACCCCGGAAATGACGATTTGCAGGATGCTCTCGATACAGCACCTTTCCTGGACGTGCATCACGAATGAACTCATCCCACTCCGCCACCACGACCTGTATTCCCGGAATCATTGCCGACAGGGCCAGCACAAACTGCATGGTGCGCTCACATACAGGATACCGGTTGAAGTAGGACGGCTCGAGCAGCAGGATGCGGTTGCCCTCTTCGCCCGAATGCCATTGCGGATCCAGATTATAAAAGGTGTAGATAAATGTGGGCCTCTCCGTCCTGACCTCAGGTGAGGTAGCCTCAGGCAGAGGCGTGGTCAGCGCAGGAGAGCATCGCTCACGAAGCAACTCCGGAACATCCGCTACCATTAAGTCTTCATAGGTCAGGTCGAGAAATGTCCCTCGCTGGGAGGTCGAAGAAAACCTGTTGATGTTATCCTGATTGGCGTAGTAGCGCTTGGAAGAAAAAGTACCGGCTACCCACTGCCAGCTGCAAGCATTACTTGCCCAATCAGCATCAAGCAGATGATAATACATCCAGCGAGCCGGCTGGTACCATGCTGTTTGTCCGACATTACACGCCACCGAAGCCAGGTAAAGCCGGTAATGGTTATGCATATAGCCGGTGGTAACCAACTGGTTCACCATCTCGTCCAGGGAGTGAATTCCGCTCTGGCCTTCCATGAGCCGACGTGGCATGGACGATGAAACAACATGGTCAGACGAGTGCTTGAGGTCATGGTTCAGGTCATCACCGCGTTCCTGCCAGACCCGCTGAAAGTACTCGCGCCATGCCATTTGCTGAATGAAGGGCGTGAGATCTTCCGTCCGGTAACCGACGGCCCGGAGACGTTCCGCGACAAATCTGGTGGATACGACTCCTCTGGAGATATAGGGCGAAAGGACCGATACTGCGCCATCGCCATGGTTTCTTGTAGTGCCATACCGGATGGGATCGATGCGATCGATTCTGTCGAGGATCTCTTTCCACTCCGCAGGAAAACCCTCGGATCCCCGCGGGCGGGTGATGGGACTCATCGCAGTACACCCATTCCGCCGTCCACATGGATCACCTGTCCGGTGATCCAGGAAGACCCATCACCCAGCAGAAATTGCGCAGCGGCTGCGGGGTCGCCGGCCACTCCTACACGCTTCATCGGGTGGCGCTGAGCACTGGCCGAGCGCCGTTCCTCATTGGAGAGCAGTTGAGCCGCAAGAGGCGTATCGGTCAGGGATGGAGCCACCACATTCACACGCACAGCCGGGGCCAATTCGGCGGCAAGAGATCGGGCCAGGCCCTCCACGGCACCTTTCGAAGCGCCGACGATAGCGTGGAAGCCAAACCCGGATTGCACAGCTACCGTGGAGAAGAGCACCACGGATGCGCTGCTGGATTTCTTGAGAGCAGGCAATGATGCCTGGATGGAACGTACAGCACCGATGAGTTGGAGCTCAAAGTCCTTTCTGAAATCATCCGGTGTCGCCCGGGCAAAAGGCTTCAGGTTAATAGCCCCAGGGCAGTAGGCCAGTCCGTCGAGTTGCTCCGGCACGAATGACCAGTCGGCCTGGGGGTTGAGGACATCCAGAGGAAACCACTCGACTCCTGAAATGGGCTGCGGGCTGCGGGTATTGTAGGTAGCCAGCACCCGGTGACCTTGGCCGGCGAGCATGCCGGCCAGGGCATGGCCGATACCCGACGAAGCGCCGATAACGAGAAAAGTTGCCATGCAAGCCAAACCCGCGCATTCCAGAATTGTTTTCCAATTTTTCAACAGGCCGGCAGGCATGCACCGGGAAACGTAGCTTCGCAAAGCGATGAAACAGTATCATGATCTTCTCCGGCACCTCCTGGATCACGGCACTCCGAAGAGTGACCGCACGGGTACCGGCACCCTCAGTGTATTCGGTTATCAGATGCGCTTTGACCTCAACGAGGGCTTTCCTCTGCTCACTACGAAGAAGCTCCACACGCGATCCATCATCCATGAACTGCTGTGGTTCCTGAAGGGTGAAACCAATATCGCCTACCTGAAGGAAAATGGCGTGAGCATTTGGGATGAATGGGCTGATGAGCAGGGCAACCTCGGCCCGGTATATGGCTACCAGTGGCGCTCATGGCCCAATCCCGATGGCACACATACCGATCAGATAGTCAAGCTCATCGACGGTTTGCGTAAGAATCCCGATAGCCGCAGGCACATTGTTTCTGCGTGGAATCCCTCCTTCATTGACCAGATGGCATTGCCTCCGTGCCATTGTCTCTTCCAGTTTTATGTTGCTCAGGGCCGGCTGAGTTGTCAGCTCTATCAGCGCAGTTGCGACACCTTCCTCGGTGTGCCGTTCAACATCGCATCTTATGCTCTGCTCACGCTGATGGTGGCTCAGGTTTGCGACCTTGCTCCTGGTGAGTTCATCTGGACCGGTGGTGATGTACATCTCTATTCCAATCACGTGGATCAGGCGCGGCTGCAACTCACCCGGGATATTCGTCCGCTACCGCAGATGAAACTCAATACAGATGTGAGGGACCTGTTCGCCTTCCGTTTTGAAGATTTCGAACTGCTCCATTACGATCCCCATCCCCACATCAAGGCCGAAGTGGCCATCTGAGTATGAAGGTGAGTCTGATCGCCGCCCTCGGGCGCAACCGGGAAATTGGCAAGGACAATGACCTGCTCTGGCATTTGCCGTCTGATATGAAATTTTTTCGGGACACTACACTCGGCCACTATGTGATCATGGGCCGCCGCAACTACGAGAGTATTCCGGAACGGTTCAGGCCATTTGCCGGACGCACCAATGTGGTCATCTCCCGCAATGCTGATTTCCATGCACCGGGTTGTATCGTGTGCTCATCCCTGCAGGATGCTCTGCATACCGCAGAGGATAACGGCGAACAGGAGGCGTTCATCATCGGTGGTGAACAGATCTATGCCCTTGCCCTGCAGCATGATGTGGTAGACACCATGTACCTCACCCATGTAGATGCCGCATACCCCGATGCCCATGCCCATTTCCCCGAATTCTTCCCCGGGGAATGGAGGCGTACCCTTCTGAATTCGCATGGCACAGATGAGCGCCACGCCTTTTCCTTCGATATCTTCCGCTATGATCGGAATCGGTGAATGATCTGCGTCATATCTCATCCTGATAACGATCTTCGCTGATCACATGACTGCCCTATCTCCTTGAATCACATTACAATCCGCGTCCCATTCGGTATGAAGGAATGCCTGCTCAGAAGCGCATGACACTTAGATGACAATGTTCAGCCTGAAGCACGGATAACTTGCAACCAAATCCTGCAAGCACTGTGAACGAGATTAGGGTTATCGCTATCACGCACCGCGACTTTCCGTTGGAAACCGTAGGTCAATTCTACCTTTCTCCGGAAGCCCGCGCCGAACGCCTCAAGGCCATCCGCGATGCGTTCGGGATGGATGAGTTAATGTATCTGGCCACTTGCAACCGGGTTGAAATCATCTTCACGTTGAGACATTATGTGTGTCCCGGACTCACCGCAAGCATACTTCAGGCTCTTCAGCCCGAGTTGCAGGAAACACAAGTGCGTCAGGTAGCCGGTGCTGCTGCGCGTTACAATGGTCCTGAAGCAGTCGAGCATCTTCTGCGCGTGGCATCAAGTCTTGAATCTGCTGTGATCGGCGAGCGCGAGATCATCACCCAGCTGCGAACCAGCTATGAAGCGAGTCGTGAGGCCGGACTCACCGGAGATAACCTTCGCCTCGTAGTAAAGCAGTGTGTAAAGACCGCTAAAGAAATCTTCACTTTCACCGACCTGAGCCGCAAGCCGGTGAGCGTTGTATCGTTGGCCTGGCAGGAGTTTCTGAACTTCGGTATTCAGCCATCACAGCGCGTTTTGCTGATTGGAGCCGGACAGATCATCCGCACGTTTTGTAAGTTCCTGAATGAAAATGGCTACCATCGGGTGGTCATCGTCAACCGCACTCCCGGACACGCCATGACCCTCGCTGCAGAATTTGGAGCGCGAGCTGTTTCGTTGGCTGATATCACTTCATATGAAGAAGGATTGGATGCGCTGGTCAGTTGCACTGCAGCACCAGGCGCTGTGGTGAATGAGTCGCTCTATACCTCGCTGATCCGGGGAGAAAGCGGCCGCAAGCTCATCATCGACCTCGCATTACCTGCTGATATTGATGCCGCAGTTGCTTCCTCTGCGGAAGTGCACTACGTCGGGATGGAGACCATACAAAGCAGAGCATCAGAGAACATTTCCAGTCGTGAGCAAGCGCTTGCAGAATGTGAGCCCATTATTACCAGCGGAGTGCGTGAGTTTGAGCGCATGTTTGCTGAGCGCGAAGTGGAACGCGCCATGCGTTCTATCCCCGAAGCCATCAAGGAAATCCGCTCCACTGCCCTGGGTTCCGTGTTTGCGCGCGATCTGGAACAGCTTGATGAGAATTCCCGCGAGGTGCTTGAGAAAATCATCGCCTACATGGAGAAAAAGTATATCTCGGTGCCCATGAAGATGGCGCGCGAAGTACTTTTGGACGCCGTATCCAGGAACTAAACTCCCATTGGACCAGACGATTCGAATAGGAACCCGGGGCAGCGATCTCGCGCTCTGGCAGGCTCGCTTTGTAAAAGCAGAGCTGGAGCGCCATGGTCTTCAGGCCACCCTCCACATCATCAACACTAAAGGGGATAAGGAACAAGAGCTCAGCTTTGATAAGATCGAGGGCAAGGGATTCTTCACCAAAGAAATTGAAGCCGCACTGCTCTCCCGTGAGGTCGACCTCGCTGTGCATTCCCACAAGGATCTGGAAACGACCTCGCCGGCCGGACTGATCATCGCGGCGGTGAGCCACAGGGCCAACCCGTCCGATCTCTTGCTGTGCCGGCCCGAAAGCCATGACCCCGCTCAGTCATTCGGACTGAAGAAAGAAGCCATCGTAGGCACCTCTTCTGCGCGCCGTAAATCACAGATGATTGCATTCCGCCCGGATATTCACCTGCGCGATATCCGTGGCAATGTGCCCACCCGTATTCAGAAGCTGCGCGACGGACAGTTTGATGCCATCCTGCTTGCCAGTGCAGGAGTGGATCGCCTGGAGCTTGACCTGACAGATCTCAAGGTCCAGCGACTTGATCCCACACAGTTTGTGCCCGCCCCTGCGCAAGGTGTGCTGGCTCTCCAGTGCCGAAACGAAGACCTCGGCCTGCAGGAGCTGCTTCGTTCGCTCCACCATCCTGACGTAGCAGCCCAGGTGCGCATTGAACGCGCCGTGCTCGCTGGCATGAATGGCGGCTGCCATCTTCCCCTCGGTGTATATGCGGAGCAGAGCGATGGCGATTATGTGGTGCACGTGGCCGTGGCCTCCCAATGGGATGCTCCGCTTCGACGGCTCACCTTCATGGGGGAAGATCCGGACGAACTTGTTCTCTGGATACTCCGGGAAATCAAGCCGCAATGAGTATGACCGTATATATCTCCCGGGAGGTGCCCGAAGGCCATCACCTGATGAACATCCTCGCGGCAGAAGGCCTCGAACTCATCGCCAGACCGATGATCAGCACTGAGTCCGTGCCGTTTGACCGTCCGGCACTGCGCTCGGGCTGGATATTCTTCTCGTCCAAAGAAGGAGTACGCCATTTCTTCGCGGACCGGCCCGATACAGGAAAATGCCAATTGGCCGCCATTGGCGAGGGAACGGCCCGTGCACTGCGCAAATATGGTCAGGTGGACTTCACCGGCCATTCCTCCGACACCTCCGCAGTAGCCCGTGAATTCCGGAAAGTCGCCGGCCGCCGCAAGGTGTGGTTCCCTGTATCCGAGCAAAGCGTGCGCACCGTGCAGCAGGCCCTGCCGGCCTCACAGGTGACCGATATCGTATGCTACCGCACGAAGGAGGATCCCGCGCCCATCGGACACCCCGATGTGCTGGTGTTCTCCTCGCCTTCCAATGTGCACGCCTTCTTCAAGACCAATACGATCTTATCCATGCAGAAGGTCGTGGCATTCGGCAAGACCACGGCTTCAGCGCTCCACGAACATGCAGTGGCGGAGGTAACCGTGAGCCGCGGAACCTCTGATGAAGCCCTGCTGCTGGCAATAAAAGAGGCATTGGTGAGTTAATCCCCGCCGTAGCCGGTCACCAAACACGGAGTACCTTTACCGCGATGAAGCGCATAGCCTCTTCCCTTTTGGCTGTTGCCCTGGCCTCTTGCGCCATGCCGTCTTTTGCGCAGCTGGTCGAATCCACCCCCAGCACTGTTGCCCCGAAGTATGTCAACGAATTCCTAAACATCGGCGTGGGAGCTCGTGCCCTGGGCATGAGCCTTTCCCAGGTCGCGAGTGTAAGCGATGGCACCGCTGGTTACTGGAACCCTGCTGGACTGGTGGGCGTGCAGAGCGATCTGGAAGTCTCAGCCATGCACGCGGAATACTTCGCCGGTATTGCCAAGTATGATTACGCTTCTATTGCCCGGCCCATTGACAGCGTTAGCGCCGCTGCCATTTCCTTCATTCGTTTTGGGGTCGATGATATTCCGAATACGATTGATTTGTTCGACCCCTCGGGCAATATCAATTACGACCGCATCACCACGTTCAGCGCTGCCGACTATGGATTCATCTTCTCCTATTCCCGTAAGGGACTGCCCTGGAAACCCTCACAGCGAGCCACTGCCCGCGCCGGAACTTCGGGGGGGCTTCAGGGATTCCGGTGGGGTGCCAATGCAAAGGTGATCTATCGCCAGGTCGGTGACTTTGCCCACGCATGGGGATTCGGTCTCGATGCCGGAGCGCAGTTTGGCTACCGCAAGTGGCTCTTCGGAGTGATGGCGCGGGACATCACATCGACCTTCAATGCCTGGACATTTACCCTGGATGACCGCACCCGGGAGGTCTTCGAGCAAACGAACAACGAGATTCCGCAAAACGGGCTGGAAATTGCGCTACCCCGTGTGATCCTGGGTGTAGCCCGTGAGTTCAACATCCAGAAGGTGAGCATACTCGCCGAATGCAATGCGATGCTTACCACAGATGGCCGGCGCAATACACTCGTATCAGCAGATCCCGTGAGCATCGATCCTACACTCGGCGTTGAAGTCGGTTACAACCGCGTCATATTCCTTCGAATGGGCGTGGGCAACGTGCAGCGCGTGCAGGATTTCGACGGATCAGAATCTTTGACCTTCCAACCTAACATCGGCATTGGACTCAGGATCCGTCAGCTCCAGCTGGACTATGCCCTGTCCGACGTGGGCAACCTGAGCGATGTGCTTTACAGTAACGTCTTCTCGCTCCGGTTCAACATCTTCAAGAACAAGCGCTGATCATTTGGCCTTGTGAATCTGCACTCGGGACAGAATCACGAGCTGCACAGACAAGGCAAACCACATGACAGCAAAGAGCAAATGCAAAGGCTGCATGAAGGCAGGCATATCGAGGTAGGCCAGCACTACACCGGCGAGCACTTCCATTCCGACCAGCACAAGAAGCGCATTTCCCCAGCTGCGATGCGCACCCTGACGAAGTCGGTACCAGGTATAGCCGGCGATGGCGATCACGAGCAATGAGAAACTCCGATGGATGTAAAAGATCCATCCCAGCATTCCCACCCACAGTGACCGGTCATCTGTAGCGACAGCAGCCACATCAATCTCCTCACGCACTTGTGTACCCAGCAATATCTGCACGATGGCCAGAGCTACTCCCATCCAGGCCAATCCTGGCAGTTGGCGGTCATCCGGACCGGGTTGCTCAGCAACGCGAATCCTGTTCAGCACACCGATGATACACAAGATGATCACCAGCGATCCGATCATATGCAAGGTGATGCTTGAGGTTTTCAGGTTCCCGTCAACGACCAGCTTCCCGAGCCACGCCTCAAATCCAATGAATATCACGGCGCCTGTGGCCAGTGCCATGGTGGCCGTATCACCTGTGCGCCGCCATCTGCGGAAAGCCAGAAAAGCCATCACCAGCACAGGTATGGCAAATACAGCTGTAGCCAGCCGGTTGATGTATTCGATCCAGGTCTGCAGGGCGTTGAATGTGGCGTAGTCGTGCTTGGGATACTTCAACCAGTCTGCGCCGTTGAAGGTATCGCCCGAGGTAAAAGGTGCACGGGCAACCCAGAGAGTATCATGGCGCACCACCATCTGGCCGGCCTCATAGGCATGGTCCGGCTGAAAAAGCAAGGGATCGATGGAAACAGGCGGGACGAGATAGCCGAAGCACTTTGGCCAGTCGGGGCAGCCCATACCACTCCCAGTGGTGCGCACGATACTGCCGGCGAGAATGACGAAAAAAAAGAGGACCAGGGATACCCGCGCAGAGCGGCGGAGGAAGAGATCAGATTTCATCCCGGCGAAGGTAGTGGCCGGCTCGCACTACCCGGATGAACGGGCACCTCTCAGCTCACCAATTCGAGGAAGCTGGACAACAGGTTAAAGACCTGAAAAAAAACATCCAGATCCATTCCGCGCGGCTGATCCATCTCTGAACCTCCCGATGAGGCTGAAGCCGGCTTTACGGTTTGTACTTCTACGGCCATCACGTGGTATTGTCCATCGGCAATACCATTCACACACTGGATCAGTTTCTGTTCATCCATCCGGGCCGGATCAAACTGAACAGAAACCACATTCGCATCCCGGCCATCAGCGTAGTTCAGATCAGTTGACAGCACGCCCTCGAGAGCGCGGAGGTCCTGCTGAATCTTACCTCCACAGCCATGTGCGCAGGTCATCCCGGATATGGACATCACAGCCACGGTGCGAGCCTCATCTCCAGTCACTACGATGCGGGTAACCTCAGCGGGGGAGGCCGTCTCAGCCGTTGGGGCGGATGGTCCACATGCTGTGAAGAAGAGCAGGAGTCCGGTACTAAAGATGGCAGCGAGAGTCTTCATTGAATATGAATTGACAGGTCGAAAATACGCACACGAGCCAGGCCCGTATGAATCACCCCGTTAAAAAATAACAAACCGCCCCACCTTTGCTGCATTATGGATTCTCCGCGCCGAATTGCGCCCCTTCAGGTATTTCTGTTGGTAATGCTTGCGGTGGTTTGGGGCAGCTCGTTCATTCTGATGAAGCGGGCCCTGCGCGATCCTATGGGTGGCGAGGTATTCAGTCCGGTGCAGGTAGCCTCACTCCGCATGACCATTGCCGGTGTTGTGCTCCTGCCTTTTGCGGTGGTCACCATACGTCACGTGCGGCGTTCCGACTGGGCATGGCTGGCCGTGGTGGGCATTTGTGGCAGCGGTATCCCGGCCTTTCTGTTCACCCTGGCACAGCAACACATGGCCAGCAGCGTGGCTGGTATGCTGAACGCCCTCACTCCCTTGTTCACGATGCTGGTGGGTTGGGTCTTGTTTGGATCCGCATTCCGCAAGCATCAGGTAGCCGGAATTGTTGTGGGCCTTTGCGGCACGGCCTCACTGGTTTGGCTTCGCGCCGGTGATGATGGTACGACCCACGGCGGGTGGGCACTGCTGGTGGTACTGGCTACCTTGTGCTATGGAATCAGTGTCAATACCATCCAACACCGGCTGGCGCACCTCAACGGTCTGCGCATTGCGGCGCTGTCCATGATGCTGGCGGCAATACCCTGCTCGGTCATCGCGTGGTGGAGCCATCCCGGCGCGGTTGTGCTCGGCCATCCATGGGGATGGCGCGGATTGGGAGCTGTGCTGGTGCTTGGTGCTTTGGGCAGTGCGCTCGCCAATGTCCTTTTCTTCCGGCTGACCCATTCTACCTCCGCCCTGTTTGCAGCGTCAGTGACCTATCTGATGCCTTTGGTAGCGGTGGGATGGGGGCTGCTGGACCACGAGCAGCTGGGCGCCCTTCATCTGATTGCCGGGGGAGCTATACTGGCCGGCGTATGGCTGATCCGCATGCCGGGGCCCCAAAAGGGGGAGTAACCCCTTGCCGGGGCGGGAAATCCTGCTATATTTGCAGCCCTTTTTAATAAACAACCCAAAACTCATCCAACATGTACGCAATTGTTGAGATAGCAGGGCACCAGTACAAAGTACAGCAAGATCAGCAGATTTATGTCAACCGCCTCCAGGACGAGGAAGGCTCCAAAGTGAGCTTCGACCGTGTTCTTTTGGTAGAGGATGGTGGCAAAGTGTCTGTTGGCGCCCCCGCTATTGAAGGTATGAAGGTGACCGCATCCGTAGTGAAACACCTCAAGGGAGACAAAGTACTCGTCTTCAAAAAGAAACGCCGCAAGGGATACCAGAAGAAGAATGGATTCCGTGCGTATCTCACAGAACTGAAAATTGAGAAAATCGGCTAAGCCTCTGGCTTATCCCCAATTCTGAAATACCATGGCACACAAGAAAGGTGAAGGTAAAGTAAAGAACGGCCGCGAATCGGAAAGCAAGCGCCTCGGCGTGAAGATTTACGGTGGACAAGTCTGTATCGCTGGTAACATTATCGTTCGCCAGCGCGGCACCCGCCACAATCCGGGGGTGAATGTCGGCATTGGAAAGGACCACACGCTGTTCGCCCTGGCGGATGGAGTAGTGGAGTTCCGCAAGAAGAAAGACAACAAGTCGTATGTATCGGTGGTAGCTGCCAAGGCTTAACCGGGATCGGCTCACGATTACGAAAACTCCTGGTCATGCCCCTGTGCTGGATCAGGAGTTTTTTATTTCCCCCTAACTATGCTCACAGTACCCTATATCCGCGAAAACAAGGACCATGTGCTGGCCGGACTGGCCAAACGCAACAAGGATTTCGGTCCTGCTATCGAAGCCATACTGCAGGCCGACAGTAAGCGCAAGAGCATTCAGACCGCCCTGGACAGCACCCTGGGTGAAGCCAACCTGCTGTCCAAAGAAATCGGCGACCTGATGAAACAGGGAAAGCGCGAAGAAGCAGAATTGCGCAAAGCAGCCACAGCCACCCTGAAGGAAAAGAGCCGTGAGCTCGACGCCCAGCTCGGCGAAATTGAAGGCCAGCTCCGGGACCTGCTTTACACCGTACCCAATGTGCCCCACTTAAGTGTGGCCGCCGGCGGTTCTGCCGAAGATAACGTGGAGGTATTCACCTGGGGACAAAAGCCTGCGCTCAGCAATTCCCGAAAGCCACACTGGGAGCTTATTGAAGAGTACGACCTCATTGACTTCGAACTTGGCACCAAGATCTCCGGTGCGGGATTCCCGGTTTACAAAGGAAAGGGCGCGCGCCTGCAGCGGGCCATGATCAACTACTTCCTCGACCAGGCACAAGAAGCCGGCTACCGGGAATTCATGCCACCTCACCTGGTCAATGAGGCCAGCGGATACGGCACCGGGCAGCTTCCCGACAAGGAAGGCCAGATGTACCACGTCACCGCCGACGACCTCTACCTTATTCCCACGGCCGAAGTACCCCTCACCAACCTGTACCGCGATGTGATTCTCCGGGAGGATGAGCTCCCCGTGAAGATGACGGGCTATACGCCTTGTTTCCGCCGCGAAGCCGGCAGCTGGGGTGCACATGTGCGCGGGCTCAACCGGCTCCACCAGTTTGATAAAGTAGAAATTGTGCAACTCGTGCATCCGGACAAATCCTACCAGGTGCTGGAGGATATGGTAGAGCACGTGAAAAGCCTGCTGCAGAATCTGGGGCTGCACTTCCGCATACTCCGCCTGTGTGGCGGTGATATGGGGTTTACTTCTGCCCTGACATACGACTTTGAAGTGTACAGTGGTGCGCAAGAGCGCTGGCTCGAAGTGAGTTCGACTTCCAACTTCGAAACCTTCCAGAGCAACCGCCTCAAGTGCCGGTTCAAAGGAGAGGATGGTAAGACACAGCTTGTGCATACGCTCAACGGCAGCGCCCTCGCCCTTCCTCGCATCCTTGCCGCCCTCCTGGAAAACAACCAGGATGAATCCGGCATCACCATTCCGAGCGTGCTCGTCCCCTACTGCGGATTTGACCGGATTACCCGCGCGTAAATCCACCGCCGGGGGTTGGCCGATTTGGAGTTTTTTTACACGGCCTCCAGGGGCCAACCGCTACCTTAGCGGCAATGGCAATCCGGATGAAGAACCTCTTCATGGCAGGGACAATGGCTGCCCTCATAGTCGCACATACAGCGTGCACCAGGCCCGACTTTTCAGCTCAGGCCTCAACAGTAGATTCGCTTCGCATCCAGCTCGACTCTTCCCATGCACGCTTTTCAGCGGTCGACTGCGACAGTCTGCAGCGCATCCACGATACTATTGTATCCCACCTTGAATACGTACAGGCCAACTACGAGGGAGCTATGAAGCGCGATATGGCCAGGCACATGGCCAACTACCGTTCGCTGCGCAAGCTGGTGCCCGACGCTTCCCGGCGGAAAGCCGAGGTGGAGAAGTCCATAGCCACTACGCGAGGCCAGCTGGAAAAACTCAGCGAGGCGCTTCGCGGCGACTATACGCATGATGCCGCCGGCAACAAGCTCACCATCGAATATGTGAACCAGCTCCTTTCAACCGAGCGCGCGGCGGCCGAAGCCCTCATCAAGGAAATGGATCTCGTGACTCAGCGCAGCGTACCCATGATGGATAACTTCCATGAGCTGCTCCCTCAGGTCAGATTCTGGGTAGACAGTATACCACCCAAGCCCGATGAGCCCGGATTTCAATAATAGCAACCGATGATTCGTACACTCCTCACAGCTCTTCTCCTGTGTCTGGCAGGCATACTGCTGGCGCCCGTTGCGGGGCATGCCCAGGACGATCTTGATCTCGCCGAGTACTACTACAACCAGGGGCAGTTTGAACAGGCCCGGCTCTATTATGACAAGATCTACAAGACCAACAAGACCAACAGGGTCTACACCAACTACCTGAATACACTCATCGCGCTGGATGATTTCGAGGAGGCGGAGAAACTTGTCAAGAAGCGACTCAAGACCGACAGCGATGACGGCACCGCGTATATCCAGCTCGGCGAATTATACAAGCGATTCAATAAGCCCGATGAAGCAAAGGCGGAGTTTGAACGGGCGCTGTCAAAATTCAATGCCACGCGCAATAACGTGATCCGTCTTGCCAATGAGTTCACCCGGATCAATGAGTACCAATATGCCCTGCGCACCTATGAAAAAGGAAAGCAGGAAAGCCGCGACGGCTACACCTACACTTACGAAATCGCCAATATGCAGGGCAACCTCGGCGACTTCGAATCCATGACCGAGTCGTTCCTCGATCTCCTGATGGAAGAGCCTAACTACCTGCAGACTGTACAGAATTCACTGAATCGGATCCTCAACTACGATGAGAATCCCGAGCAGTTGGATATGCTGCGCGGAAAGCTCCTTCGCAGAGCACAGAAATATCCCGAACAGACCATCTTCGCCGAAATGCTCACCTGGCTTTTCTTGCAGAAGAAAGACTTTAACTCTGCATTGGTACAAGCCACATCACTCGATAAACGCCTGTCCGAAAACGGTTCGAGAATCATCAACCTGGCGCAGCTCGCGCATACCAATAAGGACTACACAACGGCCAAACGAGCCTATCAATACATAATAGACAAAGGGCCCGTGAACCCCTATTACATCACCGCCCGCATGGAAAAACTGCAGGTGATGTCAGCAGAGCTGTCGGAGCGTCCCGGCATTGACCGCGTGGCCTACGGCCTGCTGGAGCAGGAATATATCCAGACACTCGATGAAGTTGGCCGGAAAGCCGAGACCGCTTTGATGCTGAAAGAACTCGGACACATTCAGGCGTTTTTCCTCGATAAAAATCAGGAGGCCATCACCCATTTGCGACAGGCATGTGAATTGCCCGGTGTGTACGCACGTACCCTCGCCCTCATCAAACTCGAACTTGCTGATGTACTGCTCTTCAACAACGAAGTATGGGACGCCAGCTTGCTTTACTCTCAGGTAGAGCTCGACTTCAAAGACGATCCTCTCGGGCATGAGGCCAAGTTTCGCAACGCCCGGATATCCTATTACACGGGAGACTTCGAGTGGGCGCAAGGACAACTCGATGTGCTCAAAGCATCCACCACGAAGCTTATTTCGAATGATGCTATTGAGCTCTCCCTGCTGATCACGGACAACTTCAATATGGACACCACCACGGTGGCTATGGAGATGTTTGCCCGTGCCGACCTGCTGGCCTTCCGCAACCGCATTGACCTGAGTTTCGCCGCCCTCGACTCTGTCCTGAACATGTATCCCATGCACAGTCTGACGGATGAGATCTACATGCTCAAGGCCAAACAGTACGCCCGGTTTGGAGATTTTGCGAAAGCCAAAGAATTCTATCAGCGCGTGGTGGACAATCACTTCACTGATATCACCGCCGATGATGCGTTTTACCGCCTTGCTGAAATCGCTCATAAGATCGATGGCGACCATACATTAGCCATGCAACTTTATGAGCGCCTCATCACCGAATTCCCGGGCAGTCTTTACGTGGTAGAGGCCCGGAAACAATTCCGCATCCTTCGCGGTGATGCCATCAACTGAACTGCCTTCACCCCTTCATCCTGCCGGATCATTCCGGTGAATGGCGCCACTTCTCTTTCACTCATCCGGTACATTTCTCAGGGTATTGAGCAGAATAAAGGCATTGCCGGTTACCACTTCAGCCGTCGAACCCGGAGCAAAATTGACCAGCTCCACATAGCCATCAGACACGACACCGGTTTCCACAGCTGTCATGGAATAGGTGCGCGGTGCCTTGCGCAGGAAGACGAAGGCCTTTCCATCCTCGCGCATCACAGCCGCCTCAGGCACCGCCCATGCCTCATAGCCGGCCAGATGGACTCTACCCTCGACCAACGTTCCCGGCATCGGCATTCTCGCCGCATCATCAGCGAGGCATTGCACTACGGTTGACTTTTGCGACCCCAGCGCTCCACCTACGTACTTCACCTGTCCGCTCCACTCACCCCATCCCGGAGAAGAGAGAATCACCTCCTGACCAGGTTTGATCCCTGGCCAATCGCGTTCATACACCACCAATGTAGCCACCACGGCCGATGGATTCACCACCTCCACAATGGGCTGTGCTGCCTCTGCAAAACGCCCGGGAATGCCATTTACCCCCGACACTATTCCACCAGAAGCTGCACGAAGTGAAATGCGTGAACTCACCTGTCCGATGGTAAATGAATCCGGTTCCAGACCGATCAGGCGCATGCGCTCAGCACCCGCAGCTACAGCCAGTTTCGCAGCCTTCATATCGCCGGTGGCCAACTCAGCCTGACGCTCGCTTGTAGCTTTGGACGCCAGCAGGTCTTGTTGCCTTTTCCACTCGGCCTCGGCCACAGCAAGTCGTGTAAGTGCACTGAGGTAATCCTCCTGTATGCTGATGAACTCCGGATTCTCAAGTACAGCCAGGATCATCCCTTTTTGTACCGGCTGACCTACCATGACCTCCAGAGCGCGTATAGTACCTCCGAATGGAGAGGAAATGGCATAACTGCCACCAGGCATCAGCGCGCTCTCGCCCCGCAGCAACACTTCCTTGCGCATCATGCGCCTGACAGGCACACTGCAGGTAATGGGAGATACACGCTCCTGCGATTCTGAAAGAACCAACTCGGCCTGTGGCGACGAGGAATCACGTGTTGATGTGGCGTTTTCCGGCAATTGACTGCAAGCCGGAAGAAACAGGATGATGCCAAGAGCATATGGATACAGGGTAGAAATCATGGTTGTGTGAGGTATTGAAGTTCCAGTACTGCTTCGTTGTAGGACCTGACTGACTGAAAGTAATCATCATAGACCTGGAGATAGTGATCATGGACCACAGCCCAGTCAGCCACAGAAAGCACTCCTGCGCGAAACTGAGTTGTGGCAAGACTTCGCAACTCCTCCAGTCGCGCAAGCTGACCAGAGTTCCAGGCAGCAAGCGCATCGATTGATTGTTCAAACCGCATGGCAGCCAGTCTCCGGGCCATTTCCAATTCCGAACGACGTCGTTCTGACTCCAGGCCGGCAGCATCTGCAGCCACTTTCGCGGCGCGTATTCTGGAACGTTGGGCCCCTGCTGCAAGAGGGATATCCAGGCCTGCAAAAGCGGTGTTGAACCGGCGACCAACGGGATAATACACATCATCTGCGCCTATACCCGTGATGCTTGTGCTGCTGAAACCAAGGGTGACGACAGGCCATCTCCCCTGACGCTCCACGCGCTCGCGCGCCAGCGCAGCCTGTTCCCATTCCCTGGCCTCAGCAAGAGCCGGATGAGAAGAGGAGATCGTCGAATCGGAGCGCATGGTTAAGGTCATCAGCAACTCGCCGCTTACCCTTGCCGGTGTTGCAGCCACGCCGATAGCAAGCCGAAGCGACTCAAGCGCTGCCCGTCGGGCTGATATCAGCTCACGGCAAGCGACCTCCATGCGCATGGCCGCTGTGGAAGCCAGCGCATCATCGAGCGCATGGGCTGCACCTGCCTTCGCCTGCTCCGACAATATGCGCGCAGCCTCCTGCCTGTCCGCCAGCACGCCATTCCACAAGCGGATGCGCTCATCGAGCAGCAGCACCTCCTGAAATCGCCGCGACACTTCCTTGCGCACATCGAGGAGCACAATGGCCTCCTGTGCGCTGATTGCCTCAGATTCATAGCGCAACCATTCACGTCGGGCTGCCACCAGAGGAGGTAATGGAAAAGACTGAGCTATACCCACACGATTGTCCATATACACACTGTTATACTGACCATAGTCCAACGATACCGATACCGGTCCGGGATCAAAAGCAGTACCTTCCAGCGACTGCCGCCCGGCTGTGCGCAAGGCCGATTCACGCACGGACAAGTTGAAACACCTTGCGCTGTCCAGCGCCATATCCAAGGTCCAGGGAGTTTGCGCTTCCGCCTTCACCATAAAGCCGAGGAGCACCAGCAAGAACAGCGCGCCGGGCGCACGCCTGATCCGAAGTCTGACAGGTTTGATTGTGTACAAGGCAGGAAGCACAAACAAGGTCAGGAGCGTAGCCAGAGCAAGGCCACCTATGACCACTGTAGCCAGCGGGCGCTGCACCTCGGCCCCTGCGCCGTTGCTGATCGCCATAGGCAGAAAACCAAGCGAGGCCACAAGAGCCGTCATGAGCACAGGCCGCAATCGTGTGCGTGCACCACTCAGTGCAATACGAAAGCGGTTGGTCGTGCCGAGTGAAGCCCTCCTGTTAAATTCCGCGAGCAACACAATCCCATTCAGCACGGCCACACCAAACAGCGCGATGAATCCAATACCCGCGCTGATGCTGAACGGCATGCCGCGCAGCGCAAGAAATCCGATTCCCCCGATGGCAGAAAGTGGGATAGCGCTGAATATCAATAAGCCCTGACGGATGGAATGAAATGCGAAATACAACAAGAAAAAGATCAGCAGCAAAGCCACAGGCACGGCCACCGACAGGCGCTTTCTGGCAGCTACCAGATTTTCGAATACCCCGCCGTAGGTGATCGAATACCCTGACGGCCTAAGCAGATCGCGTTCTACCCGCTGGCGCAATTCGCTCACTACAGTCTGCACATCCCTGCCGCGCACGTTGAAACCCACCACGATGCGACGCTGGGCATTTTCACGCTGTATCTGATTGGGGCCCTGGCCCACTTCAACGAGTGCAAGATTGCCCAAAGTCACGGTACCGCCTCCAGGCAACTGCACGGGAATGCGGCTCACATCCTCTACCTCCGAGCGGTCATCAGGCGCCAGTCGCACCACTATATCAAAACGCTTTTCACCCTCGTAGTAAAGGCCTGCCGGAGCGCCGGCCATGGACAGGGACAAATCGCGGTTGAGCGATTCAATGTCCAACCCGTAGCGAGCTACCGCATCCCGGTCAAAATGCACCACAACCTGCGATACACCTGTCACCGGCTCGAGGTAAAGATCAGTAGCTCCTTCGATATCCGAGATGATTGAGCCAAGCCGCGCAGCCAGCGCAGCGAGTGTATCAAGGTCCTCCCCGAAGATCTTGCACACGACATCCTGACGGGCCCCTGTCATCAACTCATTGAAGCGCATTTGCACTGGAAACTGAAATCCGGTGCTGATGCCTGGAACATCGGCGAGCGCCTCGCCCATCTTCTTTTCCAGTTCCGGAAAAGTGTGCGCAGAGGTCCATTCAGATTTATCCTTCAGAATAACCATCATATCACTGGCCTCCATGGGCATGGGATCGGTAGGAACCTCACCGCTTCCAATCTTGGTAACGACCTTCTCGACTTCTGGAAAGCGCGCCAGCAGAACACCTGCGGCCTTCTGTGTTTCACCGATCGTGTGCGTCAGACTGCTCCCTGTGAGCACTCGGGTATCCACCGCAAAGTCACCTTCTTCAAGTGTGGGAATGAACTCACCACCCATCCGGCTCAGGGTAAAAATGGCCATGGCAAAGAGCACCACAACCCCTGACAGAATCATGCGCGGATGGCGCAGACTTCTGATCAGCCACCCCGCATATCGGGCCTCCAGCGCATGGATGATCCGATCCGATAAGCTCCTATGACCACTCACCTTGCGACTCAGCACAAGCGAGGCCATCATCGGCACGTAGGTGAGAGAAAGCAGGAATGCACCCAGCAACGCAAAAGCCACCGTCTGAGCCATGGGCTTAAACATTTTGCCTTCGATGCCCTCCAGCGAGAGGATAGGCAGATACACCACCAGAATGATGACCTGACCAAACACCGCGCTGTTCATCATACGTCCGGCTGATGATCCCACCTCCTGATCCATCTCCTTTCGGCTGATAAGGAAAGATGTGCCCGGCTTCATACGCATCGCTAACTGATGCAGAACCGCCTCCACGATAATCACCGCACCATCCACGATCAGTCCGAAGTCGAGGGCCCCCAGGCTCATCAGGTTGCCACTCACCCCGAAGGTGTTCATGAGAATGACCGCAAAGAGCATGGAAAGCGGAATGATGGAGGCCACCAACAGGCCCGCCCGCATATTACCCAGAAAGATGACGAGGATGAAAACCACGATCAGCGCACCTTCCAACAAGTTCTTCTCCACCGTATGAATCGCGTTGTTCACCATCTTCGTGCGATCCAGGAAGGGCTCTACGATGACCCCTTCAGGAAGCATCCGGCGTATTTCAACAATGCGGTTTTTGACCTTGCTGATCACTTCACTGCTATTGGCGCCCTTGGTCATCATCACAATGGCCCCAGCCACCTCACCCTCATCATTGTAGCACATCGCGCCAAAGCGCGTAGCATATCCCTCGCGCACTTGGCCCAACTCGCGTAGCAGCAGAGCGGGTCCCGAAGGATGGCCTCGCACCACGATCTTCTCAAGATCCTCTGCACTACCCACCAAACCATCGCTACGAATGAAGACTGCGCTCGGCCCCCGTTCGATATAGGCCCCTCCGGAGTTCTGATTATTGCGGGAAACCGCGTCGAAAACTTCCGCTACGGATACTCCGTGGGCGGCGAGCTGCGCGGGATCCAGTGCTATCTCGAGTTGACGGAGTTTTCCCCCGAAGCTGCTGACCTCAGCTACGCCTTCAACGCGCAGAAGCTGCCGCCGCACCAGCCAATCCTGAATCGTGCGCAGATCCGTGATCGAATACCTGGACTCATACCCCGGTGCTGCGCGCACCATGTATTGATAAATTTCTCCAAGGCCCGTGGTCACTGGTCCGAGTTCTGGTTTTCCGATTCCGTCGGGTATTTGAGACTGAAGCGTGACAAGGCGCTCCGACACCTGTTGCCTGGCCCAGTACACATCCGTGTCATCCGTAAATACCAAGGTCACCAGCGAGAGACCGAAGCGCGAAAAACTGCGCATTTCCTCCAGTCCATGGATATTGCTCATGGACTGCTCTACCGGAAATGTTACAAGCCGTTCGATATCCGTGGCGCCAAAGGATGGAGCCACAGTAATCACCTGCACCTGATTATTGGTAATGTCGGGCACTGCGTCAATCGGCAGGCGAGTGAGCTCATAGGAGCCCCAGGATAGCAGACCCAGCACGGCCAGGCCCACGACGAGCTTGTTGCGGATAGAAAATCCGATGATAGCATTCAGCATAGAACATGTGTTGATCAGGAAGAACCGCTTGAAAAAGGAACACCCGCCGGGTAAACGCGGCGGGTGCATCAGTTCTAAATGACTCTCGGCGGTTGCCAGATGGCACCGGCATACAACCCTTGCGGCAACCAGATCGCTGCTACGGCTGAAGAGCTGACGGGATCAGGCCGGTATCCGAATGCTACGGAATATGCCTCCGGCAATATTGCATGAATGGCTGTGAACAGGCCCGTATCCGGCGACTTGAAGGGCAGGTGACGGCCATCATGGACACCGGTATCCGCATGGTTCCCATCCACATAATGGAGCGCCAGATACTCCATGAACCCTATTTCCTTCTGATCACAATGGTCGAAATAATGGCTGAGCAGCGCGGGCAGGCGAAGCCATTCCACTAACCCCGTACCTGTGAACAGGTAGAGACTCAACAGCAGGGATGAAAGCAGGCGCCTGAACATGGCGCCAAAGTACTTTCAAGCGGAAGGCCGGATTGTTAACTCCTGTCAAACACCATTATGACCTTCATCATTTCATCCGTCCGGTGACAGGCTACTTCACATTCACATTTCCGAACTCCGAGCGAATAATCACATGCGATCCACCGCCAGCGCCCACACGCCCTTTGGCTGACTCAGTGGAGAAGTCAGTTTTGGTGACCTTACCCTTTGTTCCGGAGGGGAGATCGATTTCACCGAAGGATGACTGGATTTCGTAAGTGAAGTCGCCACCCTCAGAGAAGTTGATCTCGCACGATCCGTATTCCACAAGAAGCTTCAATTCACCTGATGGGATCGTGATGGATCCGATCTCGATATTTCCGAATTCGGAGCGGACCTCACCCGGTCCGGTGATCCGCTGCACATCAGCGTTGCCATACTCTGTGCGGATCTTGCCACCGGAGAAACGCTTAACATTCAGATTGCCAAAAACCACCGTGCAGGAGTTGGCTGAGGAAAGGAGATCACCGGTAACCAGGTTGCCATAGCTTACTACAAGTTTCACGGGCCCCTCGAGGTTAGGCAGCTGCACGAGGCCAAATTCCACATTTCCCTGTACTGATCCCGTGGCCGGCATCTTGACTGTTACTTCAATGTCCAGACTCTCCGTACCGCGCGATCTGAAGCTCTGAAGTTCTGTGATTACACGAGCCTGTTGAGCTCCATCCTCAATGGACGCTTTGACCCGTGTCAGTACTTCCTGCTCCCGCTCTTCCGAGCGGGTGTTCACCGTGATGGTGATGACCACTTCCATCTCATTCTTTGGCCAGGTGGTCACCCCCACGTTGGCGAAGGATGTCTGCAGGTCGAGTACAACGTTGCTGTTTACCTTAAAGTTCTTGCGAATTACGGTTGGAGAATCATCGCTGGCCCATGCCGGAGAGGCGATGAGAACAATTGCGATCAGATTAAAGATCCATGCTTTCATGTTGCTTGTTTTTCAGGTTATTTGAAATTTCCATGTACTTCTGAATCAACTCCACGATGCGGAGGCGGTTGCGGTAATTATCCACCATGGCATCCACCACTTGCTGATTTCCCGGATTGGCCGCGAGGGCTTGCTCCAGTTTATCGTACACGCCTTCGAGAATACGGAGCTCAGAGTACAGCCGGGTGATGTTCTGATCCGGGCTGCTGACCACGGGTGTTCTCTCGCGAAGGCGTTGCTCATAGAAAGCCTCCGTGCGGGCCATTTCGTAGTTAAGGTCTGACAGCCGCATCCGGGCGTATTCTTCATTGGTTTTCCGGATTTCGGAAACCACGAGCACGATGATCAGAGCGGCGATGGTTGCCGCGGCAGCCGACATCCAGGCCCAGGCCGGGATACCCGTTGTCAGCGCGTGCTCGCTGTGGCGCAGCAGCCTTTTTTCGAAGCGCTGCTCGTGACCTGCATGAGGGCCTTCCAGCTCGCCCGACAAGGCCTGGCGGAGAATATCTTCAGGATGTTGCATGTGACGCTAATTGTTGTCTGAGTTTCTGTATAGCACGTGCATATTGTGAGCGGGCTGTAGAGCTCTGTATGCCCAGGGCTTCGCCTATTTCTTCGTGGCTCATTCCTTCCATGATGTGCAGCTCAACTGAGATGCGGTATCCATCAGGCAGCATGGCCACGGCCTGCCGCAAAATGTCATGGTCCACCAGTGGCCAGCTTTCTTCCTCCTCCGGCAGTTGGAGGACATCAGTGGGAAGAACGGACTCAGGTCTCAACTGCCGCAGCCGGTTGAGGGCCTGTCGCACGGCGATCTGCTTTTGCCAGCCGACATACTTCTCCGGATCACGCAATTCGCGCAATCGCCTGAATCCTTTGATGTAGGCCTCCTGCATAATGTCTTCTGCCTCCTCCCGATTACGCAGCACGCGGAACACCGCGGGGAACACCATGCGCCATGAAAGGCGGTAGGCCTCCATCTGGGCCTTCGGGTCTTCGCTCCGGCATCGCCGGATAATGTCATGCCACTCGGTCACGGGTTTTGGATGGGGTTTGCATGTATGACAGGCATTTTTGGAAAACGCTGCACCATCAACATAAAAAAATGCTACGGTAAGGCGAATTCCACCTCTCCCGCCTCTATCACCGTATTGTCAGAGATGAGCTTTAAGCTGCCTCCCCTGCAATCAATGGCGTACTCTCCTTCGTACACTGAGGCAAAATCAGACGCCTCATAAATCTCCACACCATCATTCGTGTACTTCCAAAAGGCATTTACCGTCGGGGATTGAAAGCCAGGCAAGCTGATCGTACCATCTGCATGGAACCTTAAGGTTTCCTCACACCCCAGAATAGATATAGATATCCCATCGTGAAATGTTTCCGGCGCATAGTACTTGCCCTTCCATTCCACCAGACTTACGCACCATCGTTGACCCGTCAGATCAGGTGTTTCCTTTTTGAAGAAGAAAATAAAAGCCAATACTATAACCATCACCGCGATGATCGCTGTCATGCGCACTCCTCGTTGTAACCGGGCTTCTGCCTGCTTCGCACGATCATGCGCTGCTTCCGGATCTTCAGATCCCGGATGTACGGCAGAATACCCGGCTTCATGCAAAAGCGCAAATGCACGATCGGCCTGTTCAGCCGGGACTTCCACTTTTACCCCTCCGATAGCAGTCGAGTAAAATGGTTGTGCCTGAATGGTGTGCTCATCCCGCAAGCGACAGTCAATGTCATGCAGCGAAAGAAAAGCCTGAAGTACACTTACCTCGCTTGCATGAACTGCCGTGTAAACCACAATCCACTTTTCCATCGATTGAAAGTAGTCATTTCCACTTGCACCGGGCTCAATTCCCCCATTATCGGATCAAGATTACGAATTAAAAAACCCCGCTGGCTGGCGGGGTTTTTCATTCTGTTGTCAGGTATAAACAAAATCAACCGCTACACATTTCACAACTGTCCGGATTGTCGAGCGAGCATGCAATAGCTGCTTGCTGGCGCGCAATCTCCTCTGCACTGAGTCCATCGGCCTGTGGGCGCACAGGTGATTGCACCTCAAACTGCATCTGCGCCTGGGCCGGAACTGCTGCTGCCATTTCAGGCACAGCTAC
>CANGTU010000024.1 GCA_947456965.1 Flavobacteriales bacterium | reverse complement strand
CCCACAAATGCAAGCAAGGCAGCCTGATCAAGGTCGCCTGCTGCCGTGAATCCTATGTCTTGACTGGCACTGTCACTGCTTCTTCTTACGCGGATTGCACTGCCTGTATAGGTAGGTGATAACCTCCTGATGGAATAGGCGGTCTGCGCAAGTTGACTAGTGCCCAATATCTGGTGCAGAATCCTCACGGAAATGGGGTAGTTGATGCTGGTCACCCCGCAACTGTTGGCCACCGTAAAGTTCCCCGTGAACATTCCTCCGGCCGCTGTGACAGCAGGCAAGGTTACCGCAATCGGACTGGCAGTGATGGGCGCGTTCACGACATTGGTGAAACCGGCCGCCAGTGCAGCCGCGCTCCAGGTTATGCTGTAGCTGGTGACGCCACTGCTCAAGGAAGTATACTCGAGCGTTGCTGCAGGCGCATTAGCAGGAACTCCGGGTATCTCGAAGACATTGAGCGAGGGCAATACGGAATAGTAGCACTGCTGATTGTTCTCAATGGCCTGGCGATCTGACGTCGGGAGAGAGGTCGCAAAGAGCGTAAACTCCTGGATGTTGCCGGTCCACAACTGACTGAGGTTGCCGGCGTAAGGCGAACCAATCTGGAAGCCGGTGGATGTGTTGACCGTTCCGTTCTTGGTGCCAATGGCAGTGCCATTCAGATAAGGTACTAACCCCGTGCTTCCAGCATTGACCGTCATACTCAAGACCGTTGAGCTCGCACCAACCGGGGTATTGGGCGTGTTTGCGTTGATGTCATTAAAAGTACCACCGGCCCCGACAAATGTGGCGAAGTTGCCGTTGAGGGTTCCAATGAAGCCAAAGCCATCAGACGTGGCTCCGAAATTGACAAGGCGCTGGTATCCCGTACTGGAAGCCGTTCGTGCAGCAACGACATTGGCCGTATAGGGGTTCGACACTGTTGTCGTGGCCTGAGTGAGAAAGGAACTGGTACCATTCAGAAAAAGCGCAGGCCGGCTATTCTGTATCTGTACGACACCTGCATTGACGATGCGCGGCTGATTGGACGGAGTGGCCTGAACCACATCTCTGCCATAACCGCTTTGGTCATACCAGGTTGTGATGAATCCATTGCCTGTGCCCACAAAGGCCAGCAGAGCTGTCTCATTCAGATCGCCCGAAGCGGTGAACCCAATGTCCTGAGTCGCATTATCACTGCTTCTCCGAACCCGGATTGCATTGCCAGTGTAGGAAGGGGAAAGTCTTCGCACTGAATAGGCTGCTTCCGCCAATTGTGTGGTCCCCAGAATCGGATTCAATATGGATACGCTGAAGGGCTGCGGCACGCCTACCCCGGCGCAACCGCTCATATTCATGACGGTTAGTGTTCCCGTATAAGGGGTGCCTCCGGGCAACGAGGCGGGAACACTGAGGCTGATACTGCCGGCAGGCAGCGCAGCCCCCGTAATGTCGGTGAAACCGGCGGCAAGGGCTGCTGCACTCCAAGAGATACTGTAGGTGTTGGGACTGAATAAAGGGTTGGTGTAGTTGATGGTCGCGGATGTAGCCCCTATCGGTACGCCAATGTTAGTGTTGAAGGTGATGGCCGGGACTGTGGAGTAATAACAGGTCTGATTGTTCTCAATGGTCTGCAGCAGCGGTGTGCTCAGCGTGGATGCAAACAGGACAATTTCCTGAATGCTTCCGTTCAACCCCTGGGAGCGGGCAATCGGTATTGTCCCTATGGCAAATTCACTGCTGGCAGCAGTGATGTTGAAGGTTCCAGGAGAGCCAAGTTGAGTAAGCGTTTCAGGTGTACCATTCAAACGCTGCGTCAAACTGGATGTGCTTGCGGTGGGGAGTACCTGTGTGCTAATGTACCAGGCATTGGCTATGACGCTCTGGCCGACCAATCCAGCTCCCTGATATTCTATTCCAAAGTTTCCCTGTGTATTACTCACCCGGTGAATCCATGCGCCAAAACGACTGCCAGCTCCGGAGTTAGCTCCCCATCCGCAGATTTCTGCCCCGGGTGAAGTGAGGGAATTGAACTGCCACACGGCTGATAAGGCTATCGGCTGCGTGGTTGGAACATATGTGGTATTGGTGAGATATGCTGTAGTACCATTGAAAAGAACTCTTGCCTTACCGGTGCTGTTGGTCAGCACAACACCTGACTGCACTATCTGTGGCTGGTTCGCAATGGCTGCGGTAACATCGCGGCCATTGCCACTCTGGTCATACCAGATGGAAACGAATCCATTACCACTTCCTACAAAGGCAAGAAGCGCGGCCTGATCGAGATCGCCGCCCGCAGTGAAGCCTATGTTTTGCGTGGCATTGTCACTGCTCCTCCGCACCTGAATGGCCGGGCCGGTGTACACCGTACTCATCTTCCTCAGGGAGAAGGCCACCTCAGCTGGTTCACTCGCCGAAAGCCCGAGGTTGTCCAGCGTGATTTGCCCGAAGGTCAATCCCGGCATGAGCGTGGAAATGGTGATGAGCAGCGCTGCAAGCAGGTTGGAGCGGGTCAGGAGAATCGTCAACGGATTTACCATTGGGCTGGTTCTTTGCATGTCGATGAAAGGAGGTAAGATGCGGCGGCCGGTCTTCATGCGCGTTCGGATTGGACCGGAGACGTCCCGGAATTCATAAGGAAACAGAATATCATGACATCGCGCTCAGGGCGAAGGATGGTCAAGGTCTTCGTCATTTGGTTATAGTCTGCTTCGGCAGAGCCTGTAACTCCTGCCGTGCCGGGTGGAGGTGCAATGCCAAAGCCCTTCACATCTGATATGATGGGATTAATGGCGCTCGCAAATTCCGATTGGCCCGTCGCTTTATACGGATGATTGTGCTTCAAGGGTTGCACTTTATCCTGATTTTCCGCATTCTCGTTCCGTACGAGTCGCGATTCGGAAATTCCCCAACCTGCCGTCACAGCGGCTGGCTCGAATGGACTATATATATAGGCATAAAGGACCGGCCGGGAAATGGACCCTGTAAAACAACCGGCTTGTGAGGTACCGGACTGAATCTCCAAGCAGTGCGATAAGTGCCTGGACTGGACACCGGTTCCTGACGGGCTGCGGCGCAGCGCGGTATGGAGGTGGACAAACAGGACCAGAAGTACGGTCAGGCCTGACAGGAAGAAAATTCTACAGGCGTAGAATGATGACATAGAGGGCGACGTTGGTCTTAGTTATTCACCACAGAACTACCGTCCAGTCAGGCCCTGCAGGGTTTTGGATACCAATGGTGAAAGGCAGCAGGGCCAACGGAGTGGCTTTTCCGAGGGATGGTGTAAAGGAAATCATGAGCCCACCGGGTTTAATGGAAGGGGATATGATGTTTTGCAGAGCGGTATGTTAATTCACGCTCCAGAATTAATGCGCTGGATTGCAGATGAATAGGTCATCCGTCAGGCCCCTTATCCTTTTCTATCTTCGCGCGTCCAATTATTCCGGACCGGTATGAACCCCACGTATAGCGAGAAATTTAGGCAACTGGACCTTCCGGCTATTCACCAGGAAGTTCTGGAGCGATGGGCGAAGCATGACATCTTCTCGCGAAGTATCAGCGAACGTTCCGGCAGCCCGTCATTCGTCTTCTATGAAGGCCCACCCTCCGCCAACGGGAAACCGGGTATCCACCACGTGATGGCACGCACCATCAAGGATATCTTCTGCCGATACCAGACTCTGCTCGGAAAACAGGTTCACCGCAAGGCAGGATGGGATACTCACGGCCTGCCCATCGAACTGGCCGTGGAAAAAACGCTCGGCATCCGGAAGGAAGACATAGGAACCGCAATCTCCGTGGCCGACTATAATCTGGCTTGCCGCCGGGAGGTGATGAAGTACACAGACCTCTGGGAAGAGCTTACCCGCCAGATGGGATACTGGGTGGATATGTCAGATCCCTACGTGACCTGCGATAACCGATACATCGAGTCAGTCTGGTGGCTGATCGCTCAACTGGATAAAAAAGGCCTGCTCTACAAGGGATATACCATCCAGCCCTACTCTCCAGCCGCAGGTACCGGACTCAGTTCACACGAACTGAATCAACCGGGATGCTACCGAGAGGTCAAGGATACCTCGGCAGTGGCCATGTTCACCCTGACCGAACGCCCTGCTTTCCTCCCGGATTCAGAACTGCCTGTGTGCTGCCTGGCATGGACTACGACGCCCTGGACTCTCCCCTCCAACACGGCTCTGGCAGTGGGTAGCCAAATCACCTACCAACTGGTCAGCACCTTTAATCCATACTCAGGTGATCCGGTTGAAGTGATTCTCGCCGCAGACCTTGTATCGAAATTTTTTCCGGATAAAAATGCTGAACTTGAATGGGATGCCTACAAGCCCGGAGATAAGCAGGTGCCTTTCCGGGTGATCGCATCATTCGCCGGAAAAGATCTCGTGGGTTTCCGCTATACGCAACTCCTCCGGTTTGCACAACCCGAAGATGGTGATGCGTTCCGGATTATCGCAGGTGATTTTGTCACGACTGAAGATGGTACAGGTATCGTCCATATCGCGCCTTCATTCGGAGCCGACGACTTTCGCGTGGCACGTCAGCATGGAATCGGATCGCTCACCTTGGTTGACCGCCGTGGAAGATTTCTTCCGGTTGTTCAGGATGGAGTCTTTCTATACGGCGATGAATACGTCAAGGAAGACTACTACTCAGAGGAGGAAAAGCAAAAAGAACTCACCCACCAGAAGGAGAAACTCGCCGGATTTATTCGCGATACGTCACGACTGTCCTACCTGAGTGTGGACGAGCGCATCACGCTGAAACTTCAGCAGGAAAACAAACTGTTCCGCAAAGAGAAGTACGCCCACAATTATCCGCATTGCTGGCGCACTGATAAACCAGTTATTTACTATCCGCTGGACTCCTGGTTTATCCGGGTTACCGCTGTGCGTGATCGCCTCATTGAATTGAATAAGTCGATCAACTGGAAACCGGAGTCAACCGGAACTGGCCGGTTTGGAAACTGGCTCGAAAATGCCAACGATTGGAATCTCTCCCGCTCCCGCTTCTGGGGCATTCCATTGCCAATCTGGCGAACAGAAGATGGAAGTGAGCAAAAGTGTATTGCTTCTGTAGAGGAACTCCGTGATGAAATCAACAAGTCTGTAAGCGCCGGATTTATGTCGTTCAATCCGCTCACTGACTTTGTACCGAACGATCATTCGGTCGGGAATTATTCATTGCTCGATCTGCACAAGCCCTTTGTGGATGAGATCATACTCATGTCAGCGTCAGGCAAGATCATGAGGCGTGAAAGTGATCTGATTGACGTATGGTTTGACAGCGGCGCAATGCCCTATGCTCAACTGCATTATCCGTTCGAGAATCGGGAAAAAGTAGATTCGGGGTCTCACTTTCCGGCCGACTTTATCGCCGAAGGTGTGGATCAGACCCGCGGATGGTTCTATACGCTGCATGCAATCGCTACCATGTGCTTTGATTCTGTGGCCTTCCGGAATGTGGTGTCGAATGGATTGGTGCTGGACAGGAACGGTAACAAGATGTCCAAGCGACTCGGCAACGCCGTAGATCCGTTTGAAACGTTGCAGCGCTACGGGGCCGATGCCACGCGCTGGTATATGGTCGCCAATGCTCAGCCGTGGGATAACCTGAAATTCGATGCCGGTGGAATCGAAGAGGTACAGAGGCGGTTCTTCGGCACCTTGTTCAATACGTATTCGTTCTTCACGATCTACGCGAATATCGATGCATTCGTGCCCGGAAAAAGCCCTGAAATCCCGCCGGCTCAACGAAGCGAACTGGACCGCTGGATTCTATCGAGCCTGAATTCACTCGTGGGACAGGTCAAGGGCTTCCTCGATGACTATAATCCAACTCCTGCAGCCCGGGCCATCGAACAGTTTGTGGATCGCAATCTCTCCAACTGGTACGTGCGCCTTTCGCGCAAACGCTTCTGGCATGGCGAGATGACGCCCGACAAACAGGCGGCATACGAAACACTTCACACCTGCCTGACCACGCTGTCCCAACTGATGAGCCCAATCGCTCCTTTCTTCGCGGACTGGCTCTACCTCAATCTCACCAGGCCTGTTCGGAACGCCGGTTTTTCCGGCGTCCACGACTCCGTGCATCTGTCTCTCCTGCCAGCACCTCAGCAAACACTTATCCTGCCCGATCTGGAGCAGAGGATGGAACTGGCTCAGGATATTTCATCTATGGTACTGAGTATCCGGAAGAAGGAAGGTATTCGGGTGAGGCAGCCGCTTGGAAAGGTGCGCATTCCGGCTCTGGACAGCCGCTTCCGTCTTCAGGTAGCGGCCGTGGCCGACTTGATCTGTGCCGAAGTGAATGTGAGGGAAGTGGATGTGGTGGACGAGTCAGAAGCTCGATTCGTCAAGAATCTCAAACTCAATTTCAAAACTCTTGGACGAAAGTGCGGAAAACACATGAAGGCAGTCCAGGAATTCGCTAACCGCAACAGCCAGCAAATCATCGCTGGGATCGAGTCAGCCGGAGTATTCGCTCTGGATGTAGAAGGTGACCGGATCGAATTGGTTCCGGATGACGTGGAAATCGTGCCGGTAGATATACCCGGCTGGAAGGTGGCTAACCAGGGTAACCTGACCGTAGCCCTCGACATCACTATTACGGAGGAATTGAAGGCCGAAGGAATCGCCCGCGAGTTTGTCAACCGGATTCAAAACCTCAGAAAAGGCGCAGGATTAGACGTTACCGACAGGATCCGGGTCAGGATTCAGTCCCACCCGGCCGTGGACGAGGCTGTCCGGGCGAATTCGGAATATATTCGCAGCCAGGTGCTGGCAGGTGAACTTGACCTTGTTGAAGACCTGAAGAGCGGGGAGCCCGTGGAGATTGAGGATGGAGTAACCACCCGAATTGATATCCTAAAACTGAATTGATGTATGGCAAAGAAGAAAGCAGAAGAAGCTCCAAAAAGCGAAGCAACCAAATACTCGGATAAGGACCTCAAGGAATTCGAGGCGCTCATCCAGGAGAAACTTGCACAGGCCAAGTCCGACCTGGACGAACTGCGGCAGTCTCTGTCACACGAGGGTGATAATAGCACGGACGATACCTCTCCCACATTCAAGATGATGGAAGATGGTAATGATACCATGAGCCGTGAAGAAGTGGCACAACTTGCCGCACGGCAGGAGAAGTTTATTCTTTCTCTTGAAAATGCGCTCCTGAGGATCAAGAATAAGACCTATGGCATATGCCGTGTCACTGGCAAGCTGATTCCAAAGGAGCGCCTCCGCCTGGTGCCGCATGCCACGCTCAGTATCGAGGCCAAGAACAAGCAGTAACCCGGTCTGATTCACAGTGAAGAAGGCCATCCTTACGATCCTGCTCGTCCTGGTCGCCGATCAATGGCTGAAGTTCTGGATCAAGCTCCATTTTCACTACGGTGAATCACGTACACTGATCCCCGGATGGCTCGATCTTCAGTTTGTCGAGAACCCTGGTATGGCCTTCGGATGGATGATTCCCGGTGAGGCGGGTAAGCTTACCCTGAGCATCTTTCGTATCATCGTAGTATTCGTTATTATTTACTACCTGCTGAAATTTATTCGTTCGGGAGCGCATGCCGGACTGGTCATCAGCATTTCGCTTATCGTGGCTGGTGCGCTGGGGAATATTATGGACAGTGCCGCGTACGGACTGATCTTCAACAAGGGATCGCGCTTCGATCCTGACGTTGGGGACTACACTATGTATTTCGGAAAGGCGGAAATGGACGGCGAAGGTTACGCTCCTTTTCTGATGGGAAATGTGGTGGATATGCTGCACTTTTCTAAGGAGATTACCATCGGAGGAAAGACGCGAGAGCTATTTCCGCCGGTGTTCAATATCGCGGACTCAGCCATCACCATCGGTATTTTGCTCATCCTGCTTTTCCAGAAGCGCTTTTTTCCGCAACATCCCAAAAACGCAGTGATTGCCGTGGATGAATCACCTGACTCCAACAGCGGGGTGACAGCGTCACAGCAACAGGACTGATTCCCGCATCAGCCTCGCTCCCAGATGCGGGATTTTTCCAGTTTAATCTGCTCCCGGAAAAAGATGCGGGTGCTCTTCTCAAATGCAGCCGTCTTGTCGCTTACATAGAAACGATAAGAGGGAGCTGAAGCACTTGGATTCAAGAGATGACGAGCTGAGAGAACTGTCTTCACTTCTCCCGCTACTACGCGAGCACTGTCAATGATGTCCACATCCACTCCCGTAATTTCACGAATCTCACGGGCTATCAACGGATAGTGCGTGCATCCCAGAATGATGGCTCTGATCTTCTTGAAATTCGGTCGCTCGAGATAATTCCGAATAATCGTTCGGGAGATCTGATTATTGAAAAATCCTTCCTCAATCATGGGCGCGAGCAATGGCGTGGCGTTAGAAATGACTTTCAGGCGGGGATTGAGACGCTCGATACGCTGCACGTATACACGCGACTGAATCGTGCCCTTTGTGCCAATTACACCTACCTGTCCATGATCAAATCGCTCCGCTGTGTGCCGGGCCACAGGATCAATTACATTGATCACAGGTACTTCTGATCCACACAGGCGGACTACCTCTTTATAGGCATGTGCCGATGCGGTATTGCACGCAATGACAATGGCCTTGCATCGTCGCTCAAGGAGAAAGCGGGTAATGCGCAGGGCATAGCCGCGAATACTCTCCGGTGACTTGTCTCCATACGGGAGGTGCGCTGTATCACCGAAATAAATAAATGATTCATGCGGCAATACCTTGCGAATCGCATTGGCAACCGTCAGGCCGCCTATGCCTGAGTCGAAGATGCCAATGGGGCGCTGCTCATTTTTCATCCGGACAAGAATAGGAAATCCCGGTCAGGCCGGGATTTCAAATCAAATGCGTCAAGTTTTAATCAGTTCTTCGGAGCCGGATTGGTGACCGGTATGCCGAGCTCGGCCTTCACCAGGTCCGTAACGTCATCTCCGCCTTTATACAGAAGTGCGCCAACACCAGCATCGAAGATGTAACTGTACCCATTGGCCACGGCCACTTTATCAATGGCATTGTTGACCTTGTCGATAAGCGGCTTCAGAAGCGCCATCTGCTGCTTGTCCAGATCATCATTGGCCGTCTGCTGCAGATCGTACATGTTCTGCTCAAGATCGGTTATCGCCTTGGCCTTGCTCTGCAGGATGGCTTCAGGCCAGCTGTTGCGTCCGGCCTCGAATTCCTTGACCCTGGCATCATAGTCGGTCTTCATGGTCTTGAGTGTGTTCTCGTATTCAGCAGCAACTTTTTGCAACTGCTCTTCAATGGCAGCGCGCTCTGGTAGGGCAAGCAAAAGGGCCTGTCCGTCAGTATGCCCGAGTTTTTGGGCAAAAGTGCTAAGCGAGAGGAATAGTAGTGTGACGGCGGCAATCAGGGTTTTCATAGTCATTTCACGGATTTATTTGGTTGGCCTGTTTCAATAATGAGGCCAATATGTTGCTGTTTATTTTCGTGCAGGTGCTCGCTCTCCGCCTCCTCCCTTGCTGCCCTTGGGTTCGGTCGCCCCTCCTGGCTTTTCACCTTCCTCTTCGGGGGTCTCTCCACCCTCTTCCTCTTCGATGATTTCGCCGGGCTTGAGTCCCATCTTCTTGAGAACCTTATCGCTGATATCGTGCTTAGGATTGGAGTATAAAATGTTACTCTGGTTGGCACGATCAAAAACCACCATCAATGCACTTTGGGAAGCGACTTCCTGAATGGCCTGATAAATCTGGTCCTGGATGGGCTTTATCAGTTCTTCGCGCTTCTTGAATAACTCACCTTCCACACCAAACTTCTGTTTCTGCATTTCCTTGGCTTCTGTCCGCTTTTGAGCAATTTCCTCCTCGCGTTTCTTGCGCATTTCATCCGTGAGCAGAATCTTCTCTGCCTGGTAAGCCTTCTCGAGCTTGTCAATGGTGTTGTACTTCTCCTCAATCTCTTTCTGCCACTGGCTGCTCAGCTTGTTAATCTCTTGCTGCGCGGCCTGGTATTCCGGCATGTGACTCAGAATATACTTGGAGTCGACATACCCGAACTTCTGGGCACTGGCAAGCTGCCCGAAGGTGAGCAAAATGACGATGGTCAGGAGGGCGTGCTTCATGGATTCAGGGCTATGACAGTCAAAGATTTGCGAAGTTACAAAAGGGGTTAGAGCTCGCCAAGATTCATACCAATGGAGAAGTGGAACTGACCGCGGGACATGTTCGGCCTCGAGGGCAATTCGTCCAGTCTCCATCCATAATCAAAGCCCAGCAAACCAAACATCGGAAGGAAGATGCGGAGGCCTACCCCACCCGAACGATACAGATTAAAGGGGTTGTAGTCACCGAAGTCTTCCCATGTGCGCCCTGCCTCCAGGAAGCTGAGTGCAAAGATGGTTGCACTGGGATTCGTGGACAGGGGGTAACGGAGCTCCATGCCATACTTGGTAATGATGGGAGCGCCCACACGATCACTCGGCGTGGTGAGCGACAGGTCGTCGTAGCCGCGCAGGTTCACAATCTCCCGTCCGTCAAGCAGGAAGCCGCTGAGGAAGACCCCGCCGAGATAGAAGCGCTCAAACGGTGATTCTCCGAGCTGTCGGTTATACGCACCCAGAAAACCGAAACCGACATTCGTGTGGAGTACAAATTTGTTGGTCTTGTGCTTGTTGAGCGCAGTATACCAATTAGCCGTGAACTTGATTTTGTAATACTCTACCCAGTCAAAACGCTCCTGATCGGGCATGTTCTCGAAGTCATACTGCTGGCCGAGCACGCGCTGTCCGATCAAGGTATAGGGCAAGGTCGATTTTGTGCTCAGTGTAATCTTGGATCCCCATGTGGGATAAATGGGATCCGATACCGAGTTGCGCTCAAGCGTGGCATTGAAGGAGAGGTTGTTGGAGAACCCTTCATTGAAACTGAAGAACGAGCCAAACCGGTTCAGCTCAAAGTGCTGGTAGGATACACCGGCGTAAAACAGGAACCAGTCGTCAGGACGCTGCCAGCGCTGCCCAAACGATACCGAGGCTCCATTAATCACAAGGGACTGATAAGCGGGATTGATTTCGTTATTGATCCGACGGCGCAGTCCATTGGTTTGTACAGAACGAAAGGCCGAAACACTGAGTGAGTTGGGTTTCCGTCCACCAAGCCATGGTTCGGTGAAGGAAAGGTTATATGACCGAAAGAATAAACCATTGGATACGGCGCGGATAGAGAAGCGCTGCCCGTCACCGGATGGCAGAGGTGTCCAGGCGTCTTTCTTGAAAATATTCCGCATGGAAAAATTGTTGAAGCTAAGCCCCAGCGAGCCCACAATGCGACCTCCTCCCCATCCGCCACTGAGTTCAATCTGGTCGGAGGGCTTTTCTTCCACCACATACTGAAGATCCACCAATCCTTTGTCTTCTCGAGGATTCATCTTCACGTCAAAGGCCTGGGGATTGAAGTAGTTCAGTGCGGCCAGCTCGCGTTGTGTCCTCACTACATCGGACCTGTTGAAGAGGTCGCCCGGCCGGGTGCGGATCTCCCGGAATATGACATGATCATTGGTCTTGGTATTGCCAGTCACCGTCACTCGGCCAATCCGGAACTGATTGCCTTCGTAAACGCGTATCTCAATGTCGATGCTGTCGGGTTGTACAAGTGTTTCTACTGGAAATGCATAGAAGCTGAGGTAACCATCATCCGTGTAAAGCGATGAGATGTCGCGGCCGTTCTGGTTGAATTCAATTCGCTGTGACAACATTTCGAGATTGTACACATCACCCTTTCGGATATTGAGCACACTGTCAAGCGCTGCACCAGAGTATTTCGTATTACCGGCAAAGGAGATGTTGCGGAAGTAGAACCGACGATCTTCTTCAATTTTCATGTAGATGCCAATGCGGCCCGGGGCAATGGTATAGATGGAGTCCCGCACAATGCGCGCATTGCGAAATCCTTCCTTGTTGTACTTGGCAATGACCGCGGCCTTATCCGTGGCATACTCTTCTTCTATGTACTTAGATGACTTAAATATGCGCCACCAGGCCATCTGCTTGGTGTTCTTCATGAAGCGCCTGACCCGGGCCGGACTTATTTCCGATGCCCCGACCAGTGCGATTTCTCCGACCTTCACGCGATTGCCGCGTTCAACCAAAAAGTCAAGCCGGATGTAATTCTTGTCCTGCAGAATGGGGTCAGGGGTTTCCCGGATGTCAATCTTAACGTTGAAAAACCCTTTCTCCACGTAGTATTTCCGAATCCTGCTGATGGCCGTTGTTTTCAGGTTTTCATTGCACACAGTGCCGTTGACCAAGGCAAGTTTCTCCCTCAGATTCTCAGCCTCCGACTTCCGCAATCCCGGAAAGCCAAAACTGCCAAGACGGGGCATCTCCGTGAGCCGGATGACGAGATATACATCCGTGCCTCTGAATTCGGCAGCGTAAATGGAGACGTCTGCAAAGAGCTTCTGCTTCCACAGCAACCGGATGGCATCGGCAATGTCTTCTCCAGGAAGGAGAATTTCCTCTCCTTCTTTAAGACCACTGAACAGCTTGATCGCCTGAGGGTCCGTGTATTCCGTGCCCATCACAGTGATCCCGGCAATACGATAGCGCTGGGGCTCAGCTGCCGTTGGCTGGGCCCGGGCGGTACTAAAACCACTCGACACAAGCAGCATGAGCAGCATAACCCGAAGGTGGTGGCGGAAAGAAAGTGCAGGTATCATGTTCCTGTTTTCCTCCTCCGGATTACATTGAGTCCGGTGCGAGGGGTTATCTGCTCGGACGTTTTTCCAAACCGACGCTCGCGACCTTGGAAATCGATCAGAGCCTTGAAGAATTCCTGCTCGTTGAAGTCCGGCCAAAGGATGTCGGTGAAATAAAGTTCAGCATAGGCGATCTGCCAAAGCAAAAAGTTACTGATCCGCATCTCCCCGCTTGTGCGGATAAGCAACTCGGGATCGGGAAATGATCGGGTGCTCAGATGATCTGAAATGACCTGACCGGTAATCCTTGAGGCGGGTATTCCTGATGCCACAATCTCCTTCACGGCATGGGTCATCTCCCATCTTGCACTGTAGTTCAGCGCCAGAATGAGGTTTACGCGCTCATTGTCCCGCGTGCGCTCCATGGCGCCAAAGAGTTCGCTGCGGCAAGCATCAGGCAGGTTCTCGAGGTCCCCGATGGCGTGCAGGCGCACTTCGTTGCGGTCAAGGTCATCGACCTCACCTACGATGGTCTGAACCAGCAGATTCATCAGAGCATCCACCTCTTCCTTGGGACGGTTCCAGTTTTCGGTGGAAAAGGCATACAGGGTGAGATAACGAACCCCTGAGCGGGTAGCGGCCTTCAGACTGGCCCGCACCGCCTCTACACCGTTGAAGTGCCCGAAGATGCGCTCTCGTCCCTGACTCTTGGCCCAGCGGCCATTGCCATCCATGATGATGGCTACGTGCTCGGGCACGCGGCTCAGGTCAATCTGGTCAAACAATTCCATGGTGTGGGTCAAAGGCAAAGCCGGCGGCAAAAGTAAGGCAGGCTGGGGCGTTTCATTGCCAGCAGGTATTGGCCCTTTTATCAATGCGCACAGTAAGGGCGCCCATCACAAAAAAGTAGAGATCGCGCCGGCCGGGATCTCCTCGCTGAAGCCCGGTATTCGTGCCATTCTCCAACTCGGGATCGAGGCTCTGGTCCGAAAGACCGGCTGTAAGCCTGCTGCGCTCGTCAATCAGCAGGTTGGGGTCAGGGTATACTCCCGAGACGTCATCGAAATAGTCGGTCCAGGTGCGCCGAACTCCCCATTCGAGGGATAGGCCGAAAATGGCAAAAAGATTCATGCGCAGCCCAATACCTGCTGGTATGGCCATGCCCGTGGTGCGGTAAAGCGGATCGAAGTTCTCAAGGCCCTGACCTTCTGTACCCGCTGGCTGAAGCGGCTTCCAGCTATCCCGGAAAAAACCCTCAGGCGTCATAGAGTAGTAGGCGAGTCCCGTGAACAAATAAGGCGATATCCAATCGTCTGAGCCAATCTGGTAATTCATGAAGTTTAACTCGACCTGCGCACTGCCTTCATAAAACCGGTTCCTGAAATTGAGATTGCGGTTGCGCCGCCAGGGGTCGTCACTGTCTTCATCCCACGCCTCCACCTGACCGTAAAGGATGCCGAGCTTCATGGTCCATCGGCGGTTGAAGTTGTTGCGAAAACTGAAACCTCCTCCTATCCGGAGACGGCCTCCAAAGTGCCTGTAGGGATTGATCTCGCCGAGGTAATAGGCGGTGCCCACATGAAATCCAATCTCTTTGCTCCGGTCGAATTTATTGGCCTGCGCAAAGAGGCCTGCCGACACCAGCAAGCATAGCATGAGGGAGAGGAGCCGCATGCCCCGGAATCGGATTTTCGGTTGGTTTATTGCCTGACGCATAAAAACGGCCGCAAAGGTAGGTCGGGAAAGGCATGGGCGCAGACTAGTTCCGCTTGTCAGCACCCCAACCCATCTTGCTTCGGATGGTCTGAAAGAAATCGGCTCCGCCCAGCGATACCAGGTGGAAGCGGAACGGGGCCAGACTGAGCTCGATAGTGGCGTCAGGTCCAATCTGCACATGGCCGCTGTCCATGGTGAGCAGGAAGGATGGTGATCGCCCCTCAGCCCGCAGCGTGATGGTGTGCCTGTCGGATATGATCACCGGTCGCACGGTGAGGTTGTGGGCAGCAATCGGAGTGAGCACAAAGGTCTCAGAGTCAGGCGTGACAATAGGCCCGCCGCAGCTCAGCGAATAGGCCGTGGATCCAGTGGGTGTGGACACAATCAGACCATCGGCCCAGTAAGTGTTCATGAAAATGCCATTCACATGGGTGTGGATCCGGACCATGCTGTTGCGGTCCTTGTTCAAAATACTGACCTCATTGAGAGCGTACGGACGCTCGCCCAGATCCACCTGGTTGCAGGCTACCTGAATCATGGACCGGCGGTCAACGTGATAGCTGCCGGCGTATATGGCCTCAATCGCGGCCTGCGACTCGGGGAGCCCAACCGTGGACAGAAAGCCGAGCCTCCCGGTGTTGATCCCCAGCACAGGAATCTCCAACCCGCCCACAATGCGGGCGCAATCGAGCAAGGTGCCATCGCCCCCGATACTGACCACAAATTCAGATCCTCTCAGATCTTCATCGCGCGTGAAAACAGCTAGATCCCGGCGTATAGAGGTATGCTCCGTAAGAAACCGGTAAAATCTGTCATATACCCTCAGCCGGGCACCGCGCCCGATCAGGTTGTCAAGCAGGGTAACCACCTCTGCGGCATATTGGGGGTCGAATTTTTTTCCGTAAACGCAGATGTTCATGCCGTTATGTGGGGTCTGACGCGAAGGTAAGCCTGCACCAGCCTACCTCTTCAGATGTTGAGGAATCGCATGAATTCCTCGTAGCGCTTTTGCAATCCTTCACTGTACTCCGCCTCCTGATAGCTGCGCTTGACGGTGAACCGGAAGCGATCCAGGCTTTGCAGAATGGCGTTCAGGTCGGGCTGGTTGATCTTGAGCGTAACATCTACATATCCATCTCCCGTGGGATGAACGGATGAACTCAGGATCTTGGCTCCATTCTCTTCCACAATCCGGGCGATCTGCTGAAGACTGTAGTCCTTGGAGGGCATCTCCAAAACCAGAATACCGCCCGGCTCATGGGCACCCTGCATGCGGGCAACTTCCTCTACAATATCCTCCAGCGTAATGGATCCGATGTATTGTCCTTCAGTTTCCACCACAGGTATCACAGTCAGGTGATTCTCCGTGGCAACCTTGAGCACCTCGTACAGGTGGTCTGCCGGCTTGACACTGATAACCAGAAGCCCGGCCCCCAAGGCCAGTTGTTCCTGTCCAATGACCTCATCGGCCGACATCAGGGCCGTCTCGGATATCATTCCACAGAAAATCCCATCTTCCACAACAGGAAGATCAGCCACCCGAAACTGATCCATCAGGTTCAGGGCATCCACAGGATCATCCTGTGGATGAAGAACCGGTACCTGGCGGTTCATAATATGTTGGGCTGTGACCACTTGGACTTATTGTAATGGGTGTACATGCGGCTATATGCTTACCCTACCCAAAACGGGCAGGGTTGAAATAGGTTCAACGAATAAACGACCCGGGGTCAAAAATTGTTGGTACGAGCACGCATTTCATCCAAAGCCCTTCGGAGTTTTGCACATTCTTCGGGGAGTTAACGAACAATGCATGAAAAAACTGAGTGTCAATATCAACAAAATCGCCACACTGCGAAATGCACGGGGTGGTCATATTCCTGATGTGGTTGAAGCGGCTGTGGCAATCCAGCGTTTTGGCGCCGACGGAATCACCGTGCATCCCCGTCCTGATGAGCGACATATCCGGCGTTCCGATGTTTATGCACTGAAGAATGTGGTGTTTTCAGAGTTCAATGTGGAGGGCTATCCTTCTCCGGATTTTCTGGACCTGGTTCTCGAGGTCAGACCCGAACAGGTCACGTTGGTGCCCGACCCGCCTGAGGCCATCACGTCATCCGCAGGCTGGGATTGTATCCGCTATGGTGATTTTCTCCGAGCGATCATCAGCCGACTGAAGGAAGGGGGGATCCGCACGAGCATCTTTCTTGAGCCGGATGCGTCACAAGTGGCAGCAGCGCAGGCAACGGGAACGGATCGCATCGAGCTCTACACGGAATCTTATGCGGTGGGCTATCCCAATGATCCGGAAGGTGCCATCGCTCCGTTTATTGCAGCAGCGAGGGCGGCCGGGGCGGCAGGACTTGGGGTGAATGCAGGCCATGACCTTTCTGCGACTAACCTGGCCTGGTTTGCTTCGCATATTCCCAATCTGCTGGAGGTTTCAATCGGGCATGCCTTGATCAGCGATGCGCTTTACTGGGGTCTCGAAAATACCGTTGCCATTTACAAGCGGGAACTACTCAGGTCATGACACTATTCCGACAGGTTTTCGGCGAAGGGCAGCCGCTGATCATTCTCCATGGACTCTTCGGATCGGGGGATAACTGGTTGACTCATGCGAGATTACTTTCTGACCGCTACCGGGTATTTCTCGTGGATCAGCGCAATCACGGCCGTTCCCCGCATCATCCCGATATGTCCTATCCGCATATGGCCGCCGATGTGATCGGGCTGATGGCTGAGGAAGGCCTTCGTGATGTGATCCTGGTTGGCCATAGCATGGGCGGGAAAACAGCCATGCACGTGGCCCGCGAATTCCCGCATCTGCTGGATCGTCTGGTGGTGGTGGATATGGGGATAAAAGCCTATCCCCCGCATCATGACCGGATCTTCGAGGGCCTGTTCGCCGCGCACGCAGAAACGGCTTCATCACGGAGTGAGGTGCAGAGCAGGCTGGCGCCCTTCGTGGATGATCCGGCCACGCTGCAGTTCCTCATGAAGAACGTCTATTGGACCGAACCCGGCAAGCTGGCCTGGAGGTTTAATCTGCCTGTACTGCGGAATTCTATCCAACATATTCTGGCCGCAATTCCGGACGAGCCGGTGGTCCATACTCCCACTTTGTTCATGAGGGGCGCTCTTTCGGGCTATATCCGGGAGGAGGATTACCGGGCCATCACCGCCATTTTCCCGGATTCCGTATTTACTGTGCTCGAAGGGGCCGGACACTGGCCCCACGCAGAAGTTCCCGAGCGATTTCTCGAGGAGCTTCGGAAGTTTATTGATTGATTCCAATATCACCATTAGCGGCCAAGGCAGCGCATGAGCCCTTTTGCTGGCGCGGGGAGGCCACAGGGGAGCCCAATGTGCTTGAATTCGACGTAATTTCACACCAGTTTTTCTGAACGCCTTACAACTATGCCAAGCGACAAAAAGATTCTCCTTCCCACCGATTTTACCAAAGTCGGAGACGTGGCTATGGACCACGCTTTACTCATGGGTAAAACAATCGGTGCTGATGTCTATGCTCTCCATATCGTAGAGCACAAGCGCCAGGTGCCTGAGGCACGCGAGAAGATGAATGAGTTGCAGGAGCGGGTCAGACGCGACAAAGGTTCGGAGATTTATCCACTGGTGCGCATTGGGAATATCTACGAGGATATCGATAAGACGGCGGTGGAAATGGATTGCAGCCTGATCATCATGGGAACCCATGGCCTCCGCGGATTGCAATTCCTCACTGGCGGACGCGCCCTCAAGATCGTAACCGAAAGCTCTGTGCCATTCATCATCGTGCAGGAACGCACCATTCGCGCTCACGGCTACCATCGGCTCGTGGTGCCACTCGACCTTCACAAGGAAACCAAACAGAAATTAAGTTTGGTTGCTGATATCGCAAAGTATTTCAACTCCAAAGTATTTCTGGTTTCGCCGGGCGAAACGGACGAGTTTCTTCGAAACCAGCTGATGAGAAATATTATCTACGCCAAGGATTATCTGGAAGATAAGGATATTCCGTATGACGTCGAAATTACAGAGAGCAAGACGGATGGTTTTGTGAAGGCGTTGCTCAAGTATTCGGCTTCCGTTGAAGCAGATCTCATCTGTATCATGAATTTTCAGGGCGGAAGCATCATGAACTTTTTCTCTCAGGGCTACGAACAGCAAGTCATTACCAACGAAGCACAGATTCCTGTTTTGTGTGTAAATCCTGTGGATACCTTCGTCATGGAACAGGCGAGTTTCACGCCCTGATTACTCCACTTTTACTCCAATCACGAGGATGTCGTCCACCTGTTCCTGGCTACCCTTCCAGCGATCAAGGGTCTCTGCAAGCCGCCACTTTTGCTCAGCCATCGGCAGGTGATAAATGGAGAGCAGGGTATTCCTGAATTGCTTGCGCATGAATTTCTTGTTCTTAGGTCCGCCAAACTGGTCGGCATAGCCATCGCTGAAAAGGTAGATACAATCTCCCTCGCGAAGTTGATACTGCTTGCACGTGAAGCTTCTATCCTCGCGGTAGAAAGAGCCGATGCTGAATGGATCGCTCTCCAACTCCGTGAGTTCATGGTTACGGATGATGTATACGGGGTTATGCGCGCCGCTGTATTCCAGTTGAAGGGTGTTCTGATCAATGGCGCACACGGCGATGTCCATGCCATCGCGCAGTGAGTCATCGGTGCCCTTGTGCCGCATGACTTCTCCGGACCGGCGATCCACATTGTTCAGAATCTGGTCGGGCCGCGTGAATACCTTGGTCACCTGGTTCAGGGCATTATGTCCGACCAGACTCATAAAGGCGCCCGGAACGCCATGACCAGTGCAGTCTGCAGCAGCAAAAACCTTCTTGTTACCCAATTCCTTGAACCAGTAAAAGTCTCCGCTGACGGTGGCTTTCGGACGAAAAAGCACGAATGAATCGGGAAACATCTTGCGAATGAGAGCGTCATCGGGCAAGATGCTCTCCTGCAAGCGCTGGGCGTAGTCAATACTCGACTGCAGGTCGTGATACAGTTCGGTGATCTGTTCTTTCTGTTGTTCTACGGCTTCTTTCTGAATGCGGATTTCGCGGGTTTGCTCGGATACCTTTTGCTCCATCTCATTCCGGTAGGATGCAAGGTCCTTGCGCATCTTCAACAGGGCCTTGCCAAGTTCATCATGCTCGGAGAGGGGAGAGTACTGAATGTGAAAGTTGCCTGCACCTACCTGAAGAGAGAATTCTTTGGTCTTTTCAAAGTTGGAGATAAGCACATTGACAGCTCTTGCCATATCGCCAATTTCATCGTCTCCGGCTTTTACTGGATGCAGCGAGTAAATACCCTGTGATAGGTTGTGCAGCTTGCGACGCAGCGATTCCACAGGCCGCACAATGGAACGTGAGGTGAGCACGGCAATCAGGACACCGGCTATCAAGGTGCCCAGCGAGATGTTGATCATAAGAAAACGGAGCTTGGCAAAGGACCGGTTCATGGCCTCGATTTCCGTTTTCATGATGGATTGCTGGTATTCTATGAGCCCGCTCATATTCCAGCGCAACTTGTCATATACAAGGGGAACACTGGTGCCCGGAATGAAAAGTTCTTCGGCCATCATCGTTTGAACGGGATCAGCATAGCTGTCGAATCCGGGCAGCAGGATTTGTATCTGACTGTAGTAATCAAGTAACTCCATCACACCTTTCCGCAATTCTTCCATCTGCTTCCTGCGCTCATTGTCCCACATCCCCGCATAGTCTTCTACTATTCGGAGCTGCGCAGGTATCACATTACGCGTGAGGAGTACAAATTCCAGCCGATCTGGATCGTCATCGCGTTTCTGCACAAAGACCCATTGCCGGGCGAGGTCATTGCTCCGCATCAAGTGGTTGTCCAACTCCTGCAAGGAGCTGAGCGAAGGGGCAAATTCCTCATTGATTCGTGTATTGATCTCCCGGCTTTTCGTTATGGTGCGATTGGTGACGGTTATGACGACAAGCACCACGAGCATAAACAGGCCGAATCCAAGGCCTATTCTGCGTGATATGGTGAGCCTGATCTTCATGGATAAATCGCGCTCAATACTTCAGCTTGCCACTGCGTATAAGTTCTTCTGAATGGGATTTGTATTCATCATACAGGTCTTCATTGCCCAGCGCTCGATGGATGAACATCATGGCCTTGTAGTAGTCGAGCCTTGGCGGGCAGCTGTTGAACGTGGTTTCGGCAAGGGGTAAGGCGAGCCGGAATAATTCGATGCACTCGTTCTGGATAAGGATCAGATCCATCATGTCTGTAGTGCTTGAAATCATGCGGATCTTGTGTACCCCATTGTTGTAGTAAAGGATGGCGAGGTTGCAATTGGATTCGCAGTCAGCTGGCTCCACCTTCAGTACCTGCTGGTAATAGCCCACAGCAAGGTCGTAGTGATTTCTTTTTGTTACATTCTTTTCCCACAGGAGATAATGGGCCTGGGCAAGCTTTCGAAGCATCTCGAGGCGATAGGGCAACAGGTCAGCGCGAGGATCGGCAATGGCCATGATGCGCTCAAATTCGGAATACACCAACTCGGGCTCCTGCTCCGCCCCTGGAGTCATGTCGCGCGTCATGAGCAAGGCATCATTCAGATACGTGGTAGCGAGGTAGCGAAGGGCTTCGCACGTCATCTTCCGGTACTCACCTCCGGTATCCAGATTAAGGGATTTCTCCATGTCCCGCACAGCGGCTGCACGAGCAGTGCTGCTGCGCATTCCGGTTTCGAGTGCCTTGTAAATTTCCTTGTGAATGAATCCGCTGACATACCACGCATAGGGGTGGTTCTTTTCATCTTCGGACTCCAGGGCGAGTGTAATAGCCTCACGGGCCCCAGCATAATCCTTCTCCTGACACAGCCGGGCCGCCCGGTTGGTGAGAACGAGCTGGGCATCCAGTATCGTGGATACCAGTAGTGTCGTGAGCAGTATGCAGAATGTTTTCGTGCTCATTTCAATCCACTTTCCACTGAAGTATTTTGACACCTGCTGCAATCTTCTTCTCATCCAGCGCAGCAACGTTCAATTCGTACCGGATGTTTCCATCAACAGCCTTGAAATTGATGTGGGCACCAGCCTGCAGGGCCCCGTCCCAGTTAGTCACCAAAAGGGTAGGCTTGCCCCGGAAGTCCCGGAGAGCCTGGGCTAACTCAGATTTTCTTGATTTGTCGATGAAGAGGATGTGCGGGATAATGGTTGGGAGTTCAGCCAGCTCCACCACGTCAATAGTCTGGTTACCTATGGGCTTCGTGCCGTATTTTTCAGCCAGGTGATCGAATACGGCCGGCTGACCCATGACGGCAATGGTGAATTTACCCTTTCGCACCTCGGCCGGCCAGTTGCAGTTAGCTGCAAACTGATAAAGGAAATTGGCTTGAATCATCGCCCTCGGATCACTTTCGTCCACCTTCTGACCCAGCGTGGCAGCAGGGCAGACAAAAAGGAGGACCAGAGATCCGAAGATGACGGACAGGCGCATGGAGTTCAGGTGCGGTTTCCGCACCGCCTCCCAAATCTATGCCCCTCCTCTGGGGGACTGGTGGTCTGGAAGACGGGGTTCTTCACGCCCGCCTGTTAGTCTGGAGGGAGCTATTCGCCTCCTCCGTCGGCCTGACTGGCGCGCAAACCCGGCAGGTCTCGATCGAAGAGATACATCGCGCCGTTGTCGGTGCCCAACAACTTGAGTTTGTCCAGTATGGTTCTCGCGAGGCTTTCCTCCTCGATTTGCTCGGCAACATACCATTGCATGAAGTTGTGCGTGGTGTAGTCTTTTTCACGCAGGCAGGTATCTACGACCTTATGGATCTCCGCTGTTACACGTTCTTCGTGCTCATTCAGCAGACGAAACACATTCTGCAAGGACTTATAGTCTTTGGCGGGCTGAGAAAGGGCCGGAATGATGGCCTGTCCTCCGCGGTCATTCACGAATTTGATTAGCTTCAGCATGTGCATGCGCTCCTCATCGCTGTGGGCAAAAAGAAATCCTGCAGTGCCCGGAAACCCCGCAGCATCAGCCCATGAGGCCATCGCGAGATAGGTCTGACTGCTCTCGGCCTCTGTCCTGATCTGGTCATTGAGGGCCTTTTCAACTTTCTTGTTCAACATGTTCGTTGGTTTATCTGTAAGTATAATAACACGCAGCGAACTTCGTGGGTTCGCTTTTCAGGTTAATGATTGTGGTAATTGGTCATGGCATACCTCGTATTCCCCGATCCAATGGGCTTCCCACGATGTATCAGATTGGTCTCAAAGAGGAGCAGCGTGCCCTCAGAAGCAGTGGCTTCACGCAGCCGGCTTTCATCCCGCCTAACGAGTTGGAGGATCTCTTCGTGGCTGAACTGGTACTGGTCAGGATGATTGGTTTTGAACAGGTGGTAAAGCGCAGAATCGGAATGGGGAATGTACTGGAACGGCCCATGGTGGGTATCTACATCACAGAGATAGACCATGGCTTTGAACCCTCGGCGATAGGCGATATCCCTGTGCCAGCCTCCTCCTGATCCTTTATTGTAATCGCGGTAAACTACGCGGTTGGCCATCGTGAACACCACATGGAGGTCATCTTCACTCAGGTAATGCTTACCCACTGCGCAGAGTCTGCTGTCTTCATGGAACCGGCGGATCAGCGGATGGATGGCTTCTGCACCCAGCACGCGGATGTCCGAAAGTTCCTGATCAGCCCAAATCGAATAGCCGTGGGCCGTGGGCCAGCCGGTTTTGGGAGCAGGTCCCGATGCCACGAGGGTTTCAACGGGTGACCCGGAAATGGTGCTATCCAGTGCGCTGCGTATTTCAGCACAGGCCTGGGCAGAGAGGAATCCTGGAATCATGGCTATGCCGCTCTCACGAAGTTCGCTCAGCCAGCGCTTTTGCTCGCTGTCCAGTGAGGCCTCAGCACCGCTGCGCCTGCTGGCCAGACGATTCCGGTAGAGCCTCCTGCCTGTTTCGATGATATTGGACAATCCCATGCTGGTTTGTTTTATGGCCTCGGGTTGCGAAGTGGTGTGGCTGGTATAAAGAATGCTCTCTTCTGGTATTGCGCCGCAATTTCATCAGCCCAGATGGAATGAGCCTCGGGAAGGGCGGACCAACTGCACATGCGATATCGGGGGGCTGAGAAGTACGCGTTGGTGTCATTTGCCTGCTTGCCCGGCTCTGAGAAATCCGCGGGATGAACCTCAATGGGTAAGGAGGCGGCACCTTCCGCAATAAGTGCCCCGAAGCCCCGGAGCACAGTCATTTGTTCGCCATAGCTTGAACGCAAGTTGCGTTCAAACCACCGCACTGCGCCGGGCTCATTTCGGTATAGCGCAGTCAAGCGTGCATCCCATGTCCGGTGCCGGGGAGTCAGATAGAAATCGGTTTGATGGTCATCGGTGAGGGGTGCTGATTCAGGCCGCCGATATCCTGTCCTGCACAGAATAATCCGATGCTGCATGGCTTCAGGTTGCAAGGATATACTGGCTTTCTTGATTCCCATCGGGATAATCTGAGGATCTGTGACACAAATGTAGCGCTGGTCAGATTGTACTCTTCACGGGTCGAGGCGAGTCCTGTATCGCTCGAGATTCACTTCGGGGTGAAGTGAGGCCTTTTCTTCAAGGACATCTGCGTAATGGACAGCCATAGCTGGCACCAGCATCACACCGCGCGAGCCAAAGCCATTGAAGCTGTGCCAGCGTGGCTGGTGGGGATGGGAACCCAGCAAGGGTCGGCGGTCGGGAACGGTCGGACGAAAGCCGGAGGCCTGTCCGATTACCTCCGGCTCCTCGCTCATCATCACCTGCTGCAGCCGTCCGAGCAAGTACTGCCTGGCCTGTTCGGTGGGCCTGTCATCGGCCGCGCCGAGCTTCCACGTGGCTCCTGCACGGTAGCGGCCTCCACCCAGGGGTAATATGAACTGACCAAAGTTCAAGATGGATTCCGAGGAGAAGCGTGTTGTGCGAAACGTGAGAATTTCTCCCTTGTTCGGCACCACGGGCAACCAGCTAAAGGCCCTGCTTCCGGCAACCTGCCAACCCGAACACCAGATCGCAACATCTGCCCGCAGGCCGCGATAATGCACTCCATCTGCGCCGGTCTGGAGTGCGGATTCATCGAAGTTCTCGTGTGCGAGAATTCCGGCCTCCAGCCAGAGGTCACGCATACCGGTAAGAAGCGCTGGCACATCCACCCAACCCGCGTGTTTGACTTCACCCACGCCGAATGGAGCGTGTATTCCTTGCGGCGGGACTGCGGAATCGGCAAGGAAGGGGCGCAATGCCGGATCGGTCATACGCTCATCCCAGCGATTGGCCTCCTCCGCTGAACTGAGCACACGCAACAAGGGAAGGGGATGGTAAATGGCTTGGCCCAGTTCCCGGGCCAGCGCAGGATAACAGTTTTCCATGGCCTCAAGAAGTTCCGTCGCCCGCCAGGTGAGGCCGTGGGTTCGGAAGGAAATGGGATTCCATAGTCCTCCTGCCACAAGAGAAGATGATCCCTGGTGATGGTGGTCTATGAGATGTACCTGCCAGCCACGACGAAGCAACTCCCAGCCGAGGATGGTTCCGGCAAGGCCCTGTCCGATCAGGAGGGCTGAACGGCTCACGCGATGACTCCGAGTTCGCGGCCTACCTTAGTAAAGGCGGCCACGGCACGCTCGATGTGTTCGGGCTCATGCGCGGCAGAGAGCTGAACGCGGATCCGCGCCTGATCCTTGGGCACCACTGGATAGAAAAATCCGACGACATAGATGCCTTCGTCGAGCAACTTATCCGCAAATACCTGCGAAAGACGAGCATCGTAGAGCATGACGGGAACAATCGCGGAATCGCCGTCTTTTATAGCAAAGCCAGCTGCGCGGATTCCTTGTTTGAACTGTTGTACGTTGCGCTCGAGCCTGTCGCGCAGTTCGGTGGTCGAACTCAGCAGGTCGAACACCGCAATGGATGCACCTACAATCGACGGGGCAAGCGAATTGGAAAAGAGGTAGGGACGTGAGCGCTGACGAAGGATTTCGATGATTTCCTTGCGGCCTGTGGTGAATCCACCCATAGCACCGCCAAGGGCTTTGCCCAGCGTGCCAGTGATGATGTCCACCCGACCGAGTACATTCTTCAGCTCAACAGTGCCTCGCCCGGTCTTTCCAATGAAGCCGGTAGCATGACACTCATCCACCATTACCAGGGCCTGATACTCCTCTGCGAGGTCGCATATCCGGTCAAGCTGGGCTACATACCCATCCATGGAGAATACACCATCCGTGACGATGATCTTATGCCTCGCACCGGAAGCGGCCTCAAGCTGTTTCCTGAGGTCATCCATGTCATTGTTCTGATAGCGGAAGCGCTGGGCCTTGCAGAGTCTTACTCCATCGATGATGGAGGCGTGGTTGAGAGAATCGCTGATGATGGCATCCTGCTCGCTGAACAAGGGTTCGAATACGCCGCCATTGGCATCGAAGGCAGCGGCATACAGGATGGTGTCCTCGGTGTGGAGGAATTCAGCAATCTTCTGCTCGAGCTCTTTGTGAATGTCCTGTGTGCCGCAGATAAAGCGCACGGAAGACATCCCAAACCCATGCGTGTCGATGGCCTTCTTAGCTGCTTCAACCACGAGCGGATGGCTGGATAGCCCGAGGTAGTTATTAGCACAGAAGTTCAGCACCTGTCGCCCGTCGGACGTGGTGATTTCAGCTCCCTGAGGGCTGGTGATGATTCGTTCGCGCTTGAACAGCCCGGCATCTTCGATCGACTGAAGTTCACGCCGGAGGTATTCCTGAAAGGTTCCGTACATGGGTTGTGGATTGGTGGTGCAAGTATAGGTTCACATAGCGGATTATCCCTTGAAGATAGCTTCGCAGGCTATGCGGGCTGCATTCTGCTCGGCGGTCTTTTTGGATCCACCTTCTCCGCTTCCGCGGTCCTCATCATCAATGCGGACCACCACTTTGTAATGACTGGATCCGCCCCGGTTGGAGTGTCCCACCACACGGAAATCAAGGGTCTTGCGGTGCTTCTGGCACCACTCATGAAGTTTGCTCTTGTAGTCTACATCATCATGTACACGGGTATCCAGCCCATGCTGCTTCAGGAGGCGAAGCACAATTTCCCTCGTTACATCAAATCCTTTATCGAGGTAAATGGCACCAATCATGGCCTCCACGGCATTGCCCACAATAGAGTCATGCATTTCCTGCCTGCCGAGGTTGAGCTTGAGTAAGGATTCAATCCCTAAGGCATATCCGAGCAGATTCAGATTTTCCCGGCGAACTACCTTGCTCTTCATCTTGGTGAGTTCGCCTTCAGGCAGGCTGGGATACTTGGTGTAGAGGTAGTGGGCTACGATGGAATCGAGCACGGCATCACCGAGAAATTCAAGACGTTCATTACTGTTCTTCAGTCCAGGCCTGATCTTCTCAGCCACGCTGCTGTGGCGAAGGGCCTGCTCATAATAGGAGAGGTGACCTGGCCGGATACCAAAGGACTGGCGGATAAAGTCTTCAACTTCTTTTTCGGCCTGGTGCCTTCGGCGAGGAAAAAGAAACCACTTCATTCAGCCTTCTTGAAGACCGCAGACGTGTTGTGACCGCCGAAACCGAACGTATTGCTCATGGCGGCGCGCACGGTGCGACTTTGGGCCTTGTTGAAGGTGAAGTTGAGCCCTGCATCCAGCTCCGGATCTGCGTGCACGAAGTTGATGGTGGGAGGTACTATGCCGTGCTTCACAGCCAGAATAGTGGCAATAGCTTCAATAGCACCGGCAGCTCCAAGGAGGTGACCGGTCATGGACTTGGTGCTGGAGATATTCAGCTTGTATGCATGATCACCGAAGACGGACTGAATGGCTCTGGCTTCCTGCACGTCACCCAGCGGGGTGGAGGTGCCGTGGACATTGACGTAGTCGATGTCCGCAATGGTGAGGCCCGCATCTTCCAAAGCATAGCGCATCACATTACGCGCTCCCAGCCCTTCGGGATGGGGAGCCGTGATGTGGTAAGCGTCAGCACTCATGCCGCCACCTACAACTTCAGCATAAATCTTGGCTCCGCGAGCACGGGCATGCTCATACTCTTCCAGGATTATGCAGCCCGCACCTTCTCCAAGTACAAAGCCGTCACGCGTGCGGTCAAACGGCCGGGATGCTGTGGCGTATTCTTCATTGTTTTCGGAAAGTGCCTTGCAGGCATTGAACCCCCCGACACCGGCCTCGGTAATGGCAGCTTCTGAGCCGCCGGTGACAATCATATTGGCCTTACCCAAACGGATGTACGTCAGGGCATCGATCAACGCATTGTTGGAAGAAGCACAGGCCGACACGGTCGTGTAGTTGGGGCCGCGGAATCCGTAGTTGATGGAAATGTGACCGGACGCGATGTCCGCAATCATCTTTGGGATGAAGAAGGGATTGAACCGCGGGGTGCCATCGCCTTTGGCGAAATTGATGCACTCCTCCTGAAAGGTGAGAAGCCCGCCGATGCCGGAACCCCAAATCACTCCCACCCGGTCCTTATCCACCGCATCCAGATCAATGCCGCAATCTGCAATGGCTTCTTTTACCACCACGAGGGCATAATGCGTGTAAGGATCCATCTTGCGAGCCTCCTTTCGCTCCATGTGATCTTCCACATGAAAGCCCTTCAGCTCGCAAGCAAACCGGGTTTTGAACCGGGAGGCATCAAAACGGGTAATAGGCGCAGCCCCACTCTTACCGTTGATCAAGCCCTGCCAGTATTCACTAGCAGAATTGCCAATCGGGGTGAGCGCTCCCAGTCCGGTAACAACTACCCTTTTGAGCTCCATGGCCCGTTAATCTTGGAAAACGATTACTTCGCGTTCGCTTCGATATAGTCAATGGCCTGTCCCACCGTGGCAATCTTTTCAGCCTGATCGTCGGGGATGGCAATGTTGAACTCTTTTTCAAACTCCATAATGAGTTCAACGGTATCAAGAGAGTCAGCACCAAGGTCATTGGTGAAGCTTGCTTCGCGCGTAACCTCGGCCTCGTCCACTCCCAGCTTATCCACGATGATGGCGGTTACTTTCTTGGCGATTTCAGACATTGTAAATCGGTTTTAAAGGGTTAAATGCGGGCCAAAAGTACAGGAATTCCTCAACCCCCCAAGAAAATTTTGCACCGTCCTGTGCCTTGGCGGTCCCGACGGCGTCTGCCCGGGTCGCCGCTTCAATTTTAATGGGCGTCGCTCGGGGCTATCGGTTTTTCGCTGGCCTGAGTCATCTTTGCGGCCGTGCATCGAGCAAGGGCCTATCATGAGCAGTGAACTGAAGCGTGTTTTGGGGCTTGTCCGGAGGATGTGGGCAGGAAAGGCTGAACCCGGGCTGGAGGCTTCGGATGCTGACCTGGCGGCCTGGTGTCTCCGCCACAACATGACTTACCGGTTACCGGCCTCCGCCAACAGCGATCGCCTGATTGGCTTCCGCGCCTGGTGGCGGGCCTGCAGAAGACTCCGGTCATCCCGTCCGGGATATTCGGACTACGGCACGGACAGCGGTGTCCTGATTCTCAACAGCAGTGCACGCAACCAGGAAATTATCCGCGAGTATATCGAACACAGCTCGGGACAACAAGCGAGCATTTTCGTCTATAAGGATGAATGCGGACAGGCCGGGCCCACCTGGATCTGGTTCACCCTGGGTATGCTGCCATTTGGCCTTTCTACCGCTTTCCGTTGCCTGTTTTCCCGGGACCGGGCCAACCGGGCTCAATCAGTGGTGGAGGTAGTAGAGCTGGCCTGGATCATGAAAATCTGCCGGGAAAGGAGGATCAGGACGATATTCGACTTTATTCCTTATGAGAAGGACGGTAATGTACTCACCATCCTCGCCCGGGAGATGGGCATCCATATCGTGAAGGTCCCGTCCAGCGGCCCGCTTCTCACGCATAACCGAATTCTGGTCGGCGATGAGATCGTGCTGAGTACGGCTTATCACTTCGAGGAGGTCAGGGTTTTTCACAGCACGATCCGCTGCTCACGATTCCTGCACTGGCCACCGGAACGCGCACATGAGTACATCCGGTTCTACCTGTCCAGGCCGGTGCCGCCGCCGCTCACCGTGGCCTATTACTCCCACGGCGAATGGGTGCGACGGGCGGAAGGTCACGGCGACCATGGCCTGGATGTGAGCCAAACGGAAGAATCTATTCTCCGTGATCTCAACTCGGTGCTCCGCGATCGACCGGATATCCGGCTGCTGCTCTTCCTTCATCCCCGCGAAAAACACCCCGCATGGCTGGAGCGTTCCGTGGCCTACTACAATCAGCGGCTTCCGGATGTGCGGCTGGAATTCGCTCCTTTCGATGTGGCCACCCCACACGCCTTTCACTTCGCCGATTTAGCCGTGGTTTCCTACTCCTCCGTGATTTTTGAGCGCTTGTTCTGCGGCTATAAACTGCTGATCGGCAATTATTCTATTCCTTCTTTCCCTCTCCCGGGCAGTCCGCTCCACCATATCGTATTCAGGAGTGAGAGCGAACTCCGCGATATGCTCGGAAGGGCACTCAGCCAGAGTGGCGAGGCATTTTATGAGACCAATGAGCTCCTGGAGTATCCTTATACAAGTCATCCCAACCTCCTGGATATCCTAACCCGATCCGGTGGCGCTTCCTGAGCCCTCCCGAAGCGTATTTTTGGAGCCATGAACGTGAAATTCGCCGTGGTCGGCTGCGGTAGTATCGGAAAACGACACGCCGCGGTTCTGGACGCCGATCCCAAGGCCAGCCTGGTCGCTCTGTGCGATGTGAACCAGGAGGCCAGGGAGTCCTTGTCAGCCGCTTACGGCGGTGTTCCCTCATTCGCTGATTTCACGGAGATGCTCGAGTCCACTGATGCGGATGTGGTGAATATTGTGACGCCCCATGATCTGCATGCGCCTATGGCTGTTGAGGCGCTTTCCCGTGGATTTCATGTACTGGTGGAGAAACCTATGGCGCTGAGTAGTGCTGATGCAGCGAGAATGAACGATGCTGCTGCAAGGGCCGGTCGCAAACTTTGGGTGGTCAAGCAAAATCGCTTCAACGTGCCAGTGCGCATTGCTGATGAGGCCATCCGGACTGGCGCACTCGGAAGACTATTTATGGTCAAGTGCAATATTCTCTGGAACCGCCATCAGGGGTATTATGATGACTCACCCTGGCGAGGCCGGATCAGCAGGGAAGGAGGCGCTCTGTTCACTCAGGCCAGCCATTTTATCGATCTGCTTACCTGGTGGGCCGGTGATGTCGTTTCAGCCAAAGCCATAGCGGATACTCAAAACCACCATATCGAAACGGAGGACAGCGGAGTGGCTGCCGTGAAGTTTGACAGCGGCGCCCTCGGATCGATCGTCTGGACGACATGCGTGCACCGGAAAAACCTGGAGGGTAGCGTCACACTCATCGGGGAAAATGGAACCATCCGGATCGGCGGTGAATACCTGAACAAGCTCGAGTTCTGGGACGTTCCCGGAATGCCACTGCCCGACCACCTGGAGTTTACCGATAAACCGAACAGTTATGGGAAGTACCAGGGGACCAGCAGCAACCACGAGAAGGTCATCGCAGGAGTCATCGCTGATATGGAGGGAAATTCCGCAACGAGCGTAGAAGGTGCTGAAGGAATCCGCAGCATCCGGGCCATCGAAACCATTTACGCCAGTATCCGGGAATGAATACGCCCCGCCTGCTTCAAAGCGGTATCCGCGAGCTATCCTGCGGCGCAGGTGTCACCATCGTTGAACCTTGCAACCTGTATGAATGTACCCTGGGCCACGAAGTATTCGTGGGACCTTTCTGTGAAATTCAGAAAGGGGTGGTGATCGGCGACCGGACCCGAATTCAAAGTCATTCTTTTCTCTGCGAACTGGTAGTGGTCGGGTCGGACTGCTTTATCGGGCATGGTGTGATGTTTATCAATGATCTTTTCAGCACGGGTGGACCGGCGGCTGGCCGCCGTGATCTCTGGAAGTCCACCAACATCGGCAATAAGGTTTCCATCGGCTCTAATGCGACCATCCTTCCCGTGACAATCTGTGACCACGTGGTGATCGGCGCCGGCGCTGTAGTGACACGTGATATTTCTTCTCCCGGTATTTACGCAGGTAATCCTGCCCGAAAACTAAGATCATGGTAGTTCCCTTTGTCGATCTCTACGCACAATACCTTTCCATAAAGGAAGAGATTGATGCCTGTGTTGCTCATACTATCCGACATTCTTCCTATATCGGGGGATCTTCTGTAGATGCCTTCGGTGAGGCTTTCGCAGATTGGCTGGGCGTGCCGTTTGTTGTTCCCTGCGCCAATGGAACGGACAGCATCGAACTCATTCTGAAAGCTGCTGGCATAGGTCCCGGGGATGAGGTAATCGTACCAGCCATGTCGTGGATCAGTACATCAGAAGCGGTGTCATCCGTGGGTGCTGTGCCCGTATTCGCTGACGTGGATGAGCATTTTCTCCTCGACCTTGATCGGGCCCGTGAAGTGCTTACTCCCCGCACCCGGGCTATCATTCCGGTGCACCTTTATGGCAATCCGGTAGATATGCATGCGGTTATGGGTTTCGCACACGAGCACCGGCTTTTCGTACTCGAAGATTGTGCTCAGTCGCATGGCGCATCAGTGAAGGGAAGGAAGACAGGCACTTTCGGACATGCGGCTTCGTTCAGTTTTTATCCGGGCAAGAATCTGGGTGCATATGGCGACGCTGGTGCTGTGGCAACTCCGGATGAGGACCTCGCCGCTCGCATCCGCATGCTGGCTAATCACGGTCAGCAAGGGAAGCACAATCACCTGATAGAAGGACGCAACTCGAGGATGGATGGCCTGCAGGCAGCAATCCTCCTGGCTAAGTTGCCGCATCTCGACAATTGGACCGCCCTGCGTCGCCAACACGCAGCCTGGTACACCCTGAACCTGGCATCTGCCAGACTGATCCTTCCTTCTCAGCGCGAAGGTTTCGAGCATGTTTTTCATCTCTATGTAGTGCAATGTGAGCAGCGTGACGGACTGATGTCTTTTCTGAGCAGCAAAGGGGTACAAACGGCTATCCATTATCCCACACCCCTGCCTCTGTTGCCCTGTTATGCTGACCGCGTATTTACGGCGGATGCATTTCCTATGGCCTGCCGCTCATCGCGTATCCTGTCCTTGCCCATGTTCGCTGAACTAACCACTTCGCAGCTGGATCACGTGGCTGGACACGTGCATGAATTCCTTAGCACACATCATGGCTGATACTGATCGCCGATTGCACATCCTGGTGCTGGCTGACGGTATTTTTCCGTTTGTCGTGGGGGGCATGCAGCGTCATTCTTCCTATGTGGTTCGCTACCTTCTGGCACGTGGCCATGAGGTGACTCTGGGGCATACGATTACGGACAAATCGCCGCTTCCGTCGCGCGGTGAGGTGACCAAAGCGCTTGGTATTTCGGATGATGCACCATTTCACCATACGTGCATTCGGTTTCCCTCCTTGGGCGTGGCGCCCGGTCACTACCTGAAGGAGTCCTATGCCGCTTCGCGTATGCTGTTCGACGGATTCAGGCCGATGCTGAATCAGGTGGATTTTATCTATGCCAAGGGCTTCACTGGCTGGTATTTCATCGAACAACGCATACGGCGTAAGGCGGACTGCCCTCCCGTGGGTGTCAAATTTCACGGCTATGAAATGTTTCAGACGCATACCGGTTGGAGAGGCTGGTGGGAGAAATTGCTTCTTCGTCCTCCGGTGAAATGGATATCAAGGCATGCCGATGTGGTCTTTTCTTATGGCGGAAAAATAACGGACATCATTCGCTCTGTCGGGGTGCCTTTAGCGCGCATCGCGGAAGTACCTTCAGGGATTGAGGATGCCTGGTGCTTGCCTGAAGCGCCGAAGCGGACGGGTCCGGTACGTTTGCTGTTTCTCGGTCGCTTTGAGCGCAGGAAGGGGATCGGCGACCTGCACCGCGCAGTTGCTGCACTCCCTTCCAATGGCCAATGGGAACTGGAATTGATAGGCCCCATTCCCCCGTCTGCACGACTGCGCTCTGCACAGGTCACCTACCATGGGGCTGTCACGGATCGGGAGAAATTGCTCACCATCATGGACCGGTGTGATATTCTGGTGGTTCCTTCATACGCGGAAGGAATGCCCAACGTCATCCTGGAAGGTATGGCACGGGGACTGGCCATCATCGCTACCGATGTGGGGGCCGTGAATCTCATGGTCAGTAATCGGAATGGGTGGCTGTTGCACAAGGCAGATGAGAAGCTACTCACACAAACGCTGACCGAAGCCATCACGGTACCACGCGATCAGCTGGCACTTATGCAAGCTGCTTCTCTTGATCTGGTGAAAGACCGCTACAGATGGGAAGCGGTTGCGGATCAATTGGATAAGGAAATCCGTCGCTTTTCCGCTTTGAAGCGGTAGATTTGCCTGCACTGTATGAATGCCTCTGCAAGGGTATATTTTCCAGGATTGAACGGCTTGCGGTTCTTTGCCGCATTCGCTGTAATCTTCACCCATGTGGAGCTCATGAAGAAGCTTCTCGGTCACTCCAGTCACTGGATTATAGTGGATGAGCGCGTTAAGATCATACCCATTCAGGAGGTGATGACCAAGCGGCTGAGCTGGCTTAGCCCGGTAATTGCCAATGCAGGTCCGCTTGGTGTAGTTTGCTTCTTCGTGCTCAGCGGATTCCTGATTACGTATCTCCTGCTGAGGGAGCGCGAATCGACAGGATTTATTAGTATACGTAAATTTTATTTGCGTCGTATCCTGCGGATATGGCCGTTGTACTACCTGCTCATTCTTCTGGGCTTTTTTATCCTGCCGCATTGGGAGTGGTTTGACGTACCCGTCCAGAGGGAATTCCTCGAGCCTGTCTTCTGGGAGCAACTTTTACTGGCTCTCTTCATGCTCCCCAATCTGGCTTTCTCGATGTTCATCACGCCTCCGCCGAATGTAGGTCAGATATGGTCCATCGGTGTTGAGGAACAGTTCTATCTCATCTGGCCCTGGATCATGCGCAATTCGAAGAACCTGCTCCGAACCGCGGCCTGGTTCATCGGGATCTTTATGGTCATCAAGCTGGGGGCGCTGGTGTTGGATAACCAAACGGATTCCCGGTTTTTCAATATTTTGCGGAGGTTCTTTGCCATGTCGCGGCTGGAGTCTATGGCTCTGGGAGCAGCAGGGGCATACCTCGTGTTCGCAGGTAAGCAACGCATTCTCCGGGTTATCTATCATCCGGTCACGCAGGTGCTGAGCTACCTGGCCATTCCATTGCTGATTTTCTTTACACCGGTTATTTTCTGGAATGTTATCCACCTCGCCTATTCCGTTGTTTTTCTCGTGATTATTCTGAATGTGGCCTGCAATCCGGCAACCATCCTGCGTCTGCGCCACCGGATATTCGATTATCTGGGAAAGATTTCCTACGGGCTGTACATGTACCACATTCTATGCATCGTGTTCACCATAAACATGCTCGATCATTTTTTTGAAATGCCCAAGGATCTGCCCGCAAGGCATAATTTGGCTGTATATTCAACGTCGTTAGTCCTAACCATCGCAGTGTCGAGTCTGAGCTATTACCTTTTCGAAAAACCCTTTATCCGGGCCAAACGAAAACAGGCAGTCGTGCTGAGCGGTGAGGATGCACGCCCGTAGCCATGTTCCGCGCCATCGTCACCCTGCTGATTCTTACCAGCATTTTCGTCTGGTCGTATATCTTTTTCCGGGAACCGTTTGAGCTGTACCTGAGCTACGTGGTTTACGCACTGCTGTTTCCCTTTTTTTTCATGCGCTACGGGGTGCCCAAGCGCCCGATTTACTTGTTTATCCCTATCCTTATTGCGGGTATTACTTACAGTGCTGTGGGGCTCAATGAGGCTTCCCAGTTCTGGAAGGTATTCATTGGATTCTTCTCCTCTACCCTCTTCTTTCACTACGTTATTCAGTTGTACAACTTTGACATTAAGCTGCTCTTCCGTTACTACATGAAGACGTCAGTGATCATTTCCTTGATTGGACTTTTCCAGCTGATTTCCTATACCGTGGGCTTTTCTTTGGGTTATGATTACGGATGGATATTCAATAAGTGGAGCTATACAAGTGGCGGTCTGGGCATCCGGGTGAATGCCATTTTTTCTGAACCGTCATACTACGCGGCCGTGCTGGTGCCGGCTTTCTTTGTGAGTATCTATAATCTGTCCACGCGTTCTCCGGTATTCATTTCTAAACGGCAAAGCATCCTCATCGGGATCACTTACCTGCTTACTTTTTCCAGCGTGGGTATTGCAGGAGTGTTTCTGGTCATATTACTCCTTCTGCTCAACTTCGGATTTGTCCGCTATGCCATTGTCTTCATTCCGCTGCTCATATTCTCGTCCCAATATGCCTATGAAAAGGTACCTGAGTTCCGCGACCGGTATGATGGGACCATCGAGATTTTTACAACGCACAACTACAAGAGCTACGATATCCACGGTTCGAGTTTCGTCTTGTATAACAATTATCACGTGGCACTGGAGAACTTCAAGCGCAATCCTCTTTTCGGGACTGGCTTGGGCTCACATCCTACCGCATTCGACAAGTATTCACTCACAAATCTTTCCGGAGCAGTGGATATTGATTTCAACAAGATGGATGCGAACTCCATGCTCCTTCGCCTGATGTCGGAAACGGGTATCTACGGGCTGGCTGTTTTCATCATGCTCCTTGTGAAATGCTGGATTTTCAAGCCGCGCGCGAAGTCCAGAGAGCACTGGATCATTTCCAATGCGCTGGCATGCATCATACTGCTTTATCTGCTGCGGCAGGGTCACTATTTCCTCAACGGCTTCCCTTTCTTTCTCTGGATGTTCTTCTACCTCGCCAAGGATAACGCCGATGAACTGGAGCATGAGGGAAAGGTGACTGAGGTGCAGGAAGCTGCACCCGGAACAGTACCTTCGGTGGTTTCTGGTTGAGAGGAACAGGAGAAAGTGCAGGATTTAACCATGAAGACCAGAATTCTCTTCCTCTACCGTGAGCTGGCGGGATACATGGTGTCCTGTATGAATCACCTCTGCTCTACCCGACAGGTGGAAGCGGATGTGGTCGCCTATCCGGTTAATCCCGAAGCTCCATTCGAATTTGAGTTTGCCCCCGGGGTGAAGATCTGCCCTCGTCACGAACTGGACGAAGATTCCCTGCAATCTATGGTCCGCCAACGCTCCTATAACCTGATCTTCTGCGGGGGCTGGAGCGATCCCGCTTACCTGAGATTGGTCAAACAGTTCCCGGATGTATGCTCGGTTCTAGCCTTCGATAAGCAATGGCATGGGAGCCTTCGTGACTATGCGGCAGCAATCTACCTGCGATCACGGATCGTGAGGCACTTTGATTATGCATTCGTACCTGGTCTCGAGCAGTTCCGCTTTGCGCGGGCTATGGGGTTTCAGGCCAACCAGGTGGCGGAAGGCCTCTACTGCTGCGACCAGGGCGTATTTGAAGCAGCCTATACTCGTCGACTTTCAGCAGCTGCTTCTCAGGGGCCGCGTCGTATCTGGTTCTCCGGGCGTTATATCTCCGCCAAATGCGTGGAGGAAATGCAGCGCGAAATGGCCATCCTGCTCGATCAGTATCTACCTGAATGGGAACTGCACTGCGTAGGTACCGGGGCTCTGTTTTCCCAACGACTCGCACATCCGCGGATCATCCATCACGGGTTTGTTCAGCCTGAAGAACTGGGACTCCTCATCGATGAAGGCGAAATCAATATCCTGCCAAGCCGGTTCGAGCCCTGGGCACTCTCTGTGCACGAGTTTGCTACCGCGGGTTACGCTCTTATTGTATCCGACCGGGTTGGGGCTCGCACTGCATTTGTTGAGGAGGGGGTCAACGGGTTGATTTTCCCTTCTGGCAACTGGCCGGCCTTTCGGGAGGCCGTTCTGAAATTGTGCAAAGCGGATCGGGATCAACTGAGGAGGATGGGCAGCAGGAGCCACGCACTGGCCTCGTGTATCTCTCAGGAGAGTTGGTCCGAATCCATCATGGCCATGGTGCAGAGGCAGCGGGTTGGCTGAGCCCTCCGTATTTTAGCCCGGCCATGGCTCAAATTCTTATCACCGGTGGTGCCGGATTTATCGGAAGCGCTCTGGCCGCAGAACTTGCCGGTGATCCCCAAAATTTCTTGGTGATCGTCGATAACCTGATTACAGGAGAGTTGTCTAAAGTTCCGGCACTCCCGAATGTTAGTTTCATACAGGCCGACGTGAATGTATTCACCCAAATAGCACCGGTATTTCACGACTGGAAATTCGATGTGGTGTTTCACTACGCCGCACTCGTTGGGGTAAAACGAACGCTGGAGAATCCCGTGAAGGTGCTGAACGATATTGATGGAATCCGGAATATCCTGACCCTATGCAGGAATACGACGGTACCTCGCGTTGTCTTCAGCTCGAGCAGCGAGGTGTATGGCGAACCGGTTCATATCCCGCAGCATGAGCACACCACCCCGCTCAACTCCAGGTTGCCATACGCCATCGTGAAGAATGTGGGAGAAGCCTTCCTGCGGTCTTACGCGAAGGAGTATGCATTGGAATTTTCTATCCTCCGCTTCTTTAATACTTATGGACCGGGACAAAGCCTGGACTTTGTCGTGTCGCGATTCATTCGCGCTGCACTTGAGGGAAATGGGCTCCAGATATATGGCGATGGTTCGCAAACCCGGACGTTTTGTTACATCGCAGATAATGTGGAAGCTACGGCCAAGGCATGGCGCACCAACCAATTTGTGAATGATGTGGTGAACATCGGTTCAGACCATGAAATCTCCATACTTGAACTCGCCCGAACTATCATTGATCTGACAGGTTCCGACTCACCCATCATTCATCTGCCTCCACTCGCAGAAGGGGATATGAGCCGGCGAAAACCGGATATCTCCAGAATGAGGCAATTGCTGGGAAGAGATCTCACCAGCCTTGAAGCAGGTCTTTCACACCTTATTCCGGCCTTTCGCTGATGTGTGGTATAAACGGAATCATCGGCCATGCCAGCGAGCTGGAAAGCACCCGCCTCGTGGGGTTGATGAACGCAGCTATGGCCCACCGAGGCCCCGATTCTGAAGGGTGCTGGGCGGCACCGGGCATCGCTATCGGTCATCGCCGGCTTTCTATTCTGGATACGTCTGATGCAGGCAGACAACCTTTTTTCAGCGAAGACAGAACGCTGGTGCTGGCATTCAATGGCGAAGTTTATAATTACGTCGAATTGCGCAATGAGCTGGCGCCTCACTACCGCTTCGCTACGGGAACGGACACGGAGGTGATTATCGCAGCATACCGTCAATGGGGTATCGAGTGCATCCATCGGTTTATCGGGATGTTTGCATTCGTGCTCTGGGACGCCAAAGCAGGCAAGGGATTTCTCGTTCGCGACCGGCTCGGTATAAAACCTCTTTACACCGCAGAGGTGGATGGTTCTATGCTCTTTGCTTCTGAGGTGCGTTCCTTGCTCGCTACAGGTTGTGTGAGCCGTGAACTGGATGCGGATGGCCTCACGGATTATCTGCGATACCAGACAGTGCATGCACCGCGCACGATCCTTCGACAAGTCTCCATGTTACCCGCTGGTCACCTCATGGAGTTCGATGCAGCCCACCGAAGGATCATTCGCTATTGGGATATGGCAGACCGCGCATGTACGGATGTGCCTGCCGAACTGCCGAAAGTGCATTCACGCATATCAGACCTGCTTCATTCAGCCGTTGAACTGCGCATGCGCGCTGATGTTCCCTTCGGAGCGTTTCTTTCAGGGGGTATCGATTCCAGTATCATCGTGGGCCTGATGGCCGGCGTTTCTTCAAATCCGGTGGATACGTTTTCGGTGACGTTTGACGAGAAGGAATGGGATGAGAGCTCCTACTCTTCACTCATCGCCGCCCGGTTCAATACACGCCACCACCCTATCCCGCTAAGGGCTGCAGATTTCCTCCATGACCTCCCGGCCGCCCTCGAAGCGATGGACCATCCGAGCGGTGATGGCCCCAATACATTCGTGGTTTCACGTGTTACGCGCAGAGAAGGGGTAAAGATGGCCCTTTCGGGCCTCGGCGGTGATGAGCTCTTTGCAGGGTATCCGGTCTTCAAGCAGATGAAGAGGCTGGAGTCACAGCGATGGATCGGTCACACTCCAACCGCGCTCCGGGCTCTTGCCGGTAAAGCACTGCTGGCCGTGAAGCCTTCTGTAGCTTCTGAGAAGATCAATGCTCTCCTTCAGGCAGAGTCTTTTGATTTTATCCATTCCTATCCGCTGTCCAGAAGGGTGCTCCTGGATAACCGCATCCGTGAATTGCTGAGCGCATTTCCTGCATCACCCGATATGCTCGCGCAGATAGCCGCCAGTGTTGAGGCATCGCCGCTCCCACTGCTGTCCAAAGTTTCCGTTGCGGAAATGAAAGGGTATATGCAAAACGTCCTCCTGCGCGATGCAGATCAGATGAGTATGGCTCACGCTCTGGAGGTAAGGGTGCCTTTCCTCGATCATCGTCTGGTAGAGTTTGTACTGGGTGTACCGGACGCTATGAAGTATCCGCACTCACCCAAGAAGCTGCTCACCGATGCGGTTGGCCAATGGATACCACGCGAGATTATCGATCGCCCAAAGATGGGATTCACCTTTCCATGGGCATTGTGGATGAGGAATGAAATGCGTGCTGATTGTGAGGAAAATTTGCAGTACCTGGGCCGCCTGCCCTATTTCCGCGAGGGTGCGGTCATGGCGGCCTGGCAGGATTTTCTGCGCGGACATCCGTCCATGACCTGGTCGCGTCTGTGGCCGCTGGTGGTGCTCGGACATTGGACACGAATCCACCGAATCGTATGATGGAATTTCGCGTCCCGAGAATACTGGTGTTTTCAGACTGGTTTCTCCCGGGCTTCCGGGGAGGCGGTCCCATTCGGTCACTGGCCAACCTGGTTGAGCTCGTGGACGCAGAGTTTGATATTGTCACCCGCTCTACCGATCTGCACTCAGACGTGCCGTACCCGGATATTCAGGAAGGAGTTTGGATACCATGGAACCAGCGCACACGGGTGATGTATCTGTCAGAGCAACACATGCAACCCGGCCGGATCCGAATGCTCCTTCAGGATCGTGAGTATGATTGGTTTTATCTGAACTCGTTGTTTTCTCCGCGTTTTACACTGATGCCGCTTCAGGTCTTGCGCGACAGGGGATGGTCACAAAAGGTCATTCTGGCTCCCAGGGGAATGTTGAAGCCCGGAGCGCTGTCCGTGAAGTCATGGAAGAAGAAAGTCTTCCTTTTCATCGCCTCTCGGACAAATCATTTCGGGTTCCGGGGTATTCGCTGGCATGCAACCAATGAGGCAGAAGGGCACGAAATCCAATCGGCGTTCGGAACGGTGCAGGTGAGCGTGGCACCTAATCTTCCGCATATCCCTGCACAGCCGATCAGCCATCCACCCAAACCGGAAGGTGAGCTTCGGCTGGTGTGCATAGCCCGGGTGTCTCCAGAGAAAGGTATCCTGGAAGGGATTCGTTTTCTTCGTGATGCGGGGCTCGGGAAAGGTGTAACGCTCGATATCTACGGAACCAGGCAGAATGTGGCATACCTCCAGTCATGCGAGGAAATGGCCCGACAGGTGGCTGGCGCGCATATTTCTTTTCACGGCGAACTGGAACCTGCTCTTATTTCCGGCGTGCTTTCGGAAGCTCATTTTTTTTACCTCGCAACCTGGGGCGAGAATTATGGCCATGCCATTATTGAAGCTCTGCTGCACGGCGTGCCGGTGATTATCAGTGACCGCACTCCCTGGAAGAACCTGTATGATGCCTCCGCGGGCTGGAGTCTGCCATTGGATACATCCGCATTCACTGCCGTTCTTCGGCAGGCCGCTTCGCTGAATGGGACGGCGTATGCCGCCTTATGCGCAGGTGCTTTCTCCTATGGATCAGGCCACGCGCTGAACCCCGCAGCTCTGGCAGCAAGCCAACGGCTCTTCGCGCTTCACGGCGGTGGACAGGAGGACATATAAAATGGCATGAAATATTCTGCCGCTCATAACCTATGGGGCATACCACTTGAGTAATTTCCAGCCCGATACGCGGAATGCCATGAATATCGCAATTCTTTCCAGGGATAATAAGCTATACAGCACCCGGCGGCTGGTGGAAGCCGGCCAGCAGCGAGGCCATCACGTTCAGGTAGTGGATCACCTGAAGTGCAACCTGGTCATCGAAAAGAAAAACCCCAAAGTGATATACCGCGGTGAAGAACTAACGGGTATCGATGCGGTGGTCCCACGTATCGGGGCATCGGTCACATTCTACGGCACCGCTGTCGTCCGGCAATTCGAAATGATGGGTGTGTTCACCGCCGTTGAGTCACAGGCCTTAGTGCGCTCACGGGATAAGCTGCGCTCGATGCAGATTCTCTCCCGCGCCGGTCTGGGGCTGCCCAAGACTGTCTTTACCAACTATTCCCGTGATGTGGAGAGGATCCTCAATGAAATAGGCGGTGCACCGGTGGTTATCAAGCTGCTTGAAGGTACACAGGGACTGGGTGTGGTACTGGCAGAAAACGATAATGCCGCACGCTCGGTCATCGAGGCCTTTAACGGCGTAAAAGCCCGGGTGATCGTTCAGGAATTTATCCGCGAGGCGAAAGGCGCTGATATCCGCGCATTTGTGGTGGATGGCCACGTAGTAGGTGCCATGAAGCGTCAGGCCAAGGAAGGTGAGTTCAGGAGTAATCTGCATCGCGGTGGAACGGCTGAGGTTATCGAACTGACTCAGGAGGAGGAGATCGCGGCCGTCAAGGCAGCAAATGCGCTTAAGCTGGGAATTGCGGGCGTGGATATGTTGCGCAGCGCCCGAGGGCCACTGATCATCGAGGTCAACTCATCCCCGGGACTGGAGGGCATCGAACGGGCCACAGGCCGGGATATCGCAGCGCAGGTCATCCGCTACGTGGAAAAGAACGTGTGATCAGCGAGTCCTTCGTCGCAAAGTGTGAACACGCGATACATCCACCACAAACTTATGTCCAATGGTTTTCCGGCCAATCAGCACGGGATACCTCATCCCCGAGCGATTGGAGAGGGAGATATCGGAACGTATATTCTTCCGGCCAATGCGCACCACAAGCCGAACGCAATAGCGTCGCTCGGTTTGTCCGAATGAATTCTTGATCGTACGTAACTGGTACTGGCTGAAGTGAAAGGTTTGATCACCTTTTCCATCCAGATTGAACACGGCTTCGAGCACACGACATCCAGCGAGATCGACTTCATCGCAGCGCTCACAGTGCAAGGCGGTCCGAAATGCACCGGTATCAACCTTGGCCTCGATGCCGTATGCCCCGAGTTCCGGGATGTCAACATATTCCCGACGACCGATGACGACAGGAGTGGCACTCATTGTCCAGCAAGCAAGGCCCTGACCTGTTCTGATATGGCCTTGCCATCAGCCTTGCCGGCAAGGGCCTTGGTTGCAGCACTCATGACCTTGCCCAGGTCGGCCGGCGAAGTGGCGCCTACCTCCGAGATGACCGCCCTCAGGGCATCGCGCAATGCTTCTCCTTCAAGTTGGGCCGGCAGATAGGACCGGATCACTGCGGCTTGTTTTTCTTCCTCCTCGAGCAGATCGGCCCGCCCCTGTTCGCGATAAATGGTGATGGACTCCTGGCGTTGCTTAAAGAGCTTGTTCAGAATGGCCATGGCCCGCGCATCATCTACGGACCCATCACTGCCTTCACGGGTGGCCTCGAGAAGAAGCTTGCTCTTGATATCGCGGAGTGCCATCAGGCGATCCTTATCGCCACTTTTCATGGCGTCTTTGATATCCTGGTTGATTTGTTCGGTCAGCGTCATAGCAAAATTATTTCTGCAAGTTTACATCATCGAGGTGTTGTCGGACGGATGCTTTTGCTCGGATTTGGAGTACATTAGCCCCGAACGGTTATTCGGTGTCTATGAAAAAACAAGTATCCCGGAGAGATAAGATCCTCCAGACAGCCCTCAGAATGATTTCCGAAGGAGGGTTTCACAATTCGCCCATGTCTGAACTGGCCTCCCGGTCAGGTGTAGCTGTAGGTACCATCTATCACCACTTCGAAAGCAAGGATGCGCTTATCCGGGCGCTATATGCGGCGTGCGCCGAGCAGGTTTCAGCCGCTGTTCTGCAGGGTGTGGATGAAAAGTTGTCCAACTCCAAGCGCTTCGAAACGATGTGGCTCAACCTTCATTCCTGGTACTCACGCCACGCGCTGGAGTTCTCATTCATCCGTCAATTTGAAAGCTCTCCTTTTGTGTCGGGTAAAGGCCATGACCCGGGCTTTTTCTCGCAGCCGGTGCTGGATGTTTTTCGGGAGGGTGTGAAGGTGGGTAAGCTCCGTAAGCTTAAGGCAGGTGCGCTCAGCGCCTTGTTTGCCGGCATGGTGTCCAGCACGGTAACCATGGAACTTCGCGAAGGAAAGAAACTCTCAGGAAAGGAATTGGCTGAACTGGCTTCCATGGGATATGCAGCAATCCGCCGGTAGTTCTGATTCCTCAAACGAATGAAATAAAAAGGGGCTCCGCGAAGAGCCCCTTTTGATTTATCCTTTAAGAGTCGGCTTACATCATACCGCCCATGCCGCCCGCGGGCATCGCAGGTGCAGGATTCTCTTCCTTGATGTCCGAGATGACACACTCGGTCGTGAGGAGCATGCCGGCAATGGATGCAGCATTCTCAAGGGCTACACGAACCACCTTGGTGGGGTCGATGACGCCCGCCTTGAAGAGGTTCTCGTAGATTTCGGTACGGGCATTATAGCCGAAGTCATCTTTGCCTTCGCGCACCTTCTGAACGATGACGGCACCCTCGCCACCGGCGTTAGCCACAATCTGACGCAATGGCTCTTCAATAGCCCGCTTTACAATGCCGATACCGGTGTTTTCATCCTCATTGGCTCCTTTGAGCGTGTCGAGAACAATGCCTGACCTGATCAGGGCTACTCCTCCACCGGGAACAATCCCCTCTTCTACAGCAGCGCGTGTAGCGTGTAAGGCATCATCCACACGGTCTTTCTTCTCTTTCATCTCCATTTCCGTGGCAGCGCCTACGTAAAGGACTGCTACTCCACCGGCGAGTTTGGCCAGGCGCTCCTGAAGCTTCTCGCGGTCATAGTCAGAAGTGGTCTTCTCAATCTGAGCCTTGATCTCGCTGATCCGGGCATCAATACCATCCTTGCTTCCCGCACCGTTTACAATCGTGGTGTTGTCTTTATCCACGGTAATCTTCTCAGCACGTCCGAGATCATTCAGGGTAGCATTTTCCAGCTTGAGACCCGTTTCTTCGCTGATGACTGTTCCACTAGTCAGGACCGCGATGTCCTGAAGCATAGCCTTGCGACGGTCTCCAAAGCCTGGGGCTTTCACGGCGGCTACGCGCAGAGCGCCGCGTATCTTGTTCACGACAAGCGTAGCCAAGGCCTCGCCGTCTACATCTTCCGCGATAATCAGCAGGGGCTTGCCTGTTTGAGCGCTCTTCTCGAGCACGGGCAAAAGTTCTTTCATGCTGCTGATCTTCTTGTCGTAGATGAGAATGAAAGCGTTCTCGAGATCAGCCTCCATATGCTCAGCATTGGTCACGAAGTAGGGGGAAAGGTAGCCGCGATCAAATTGCATCCCTTCTACGGTCTTCACTTCGGTTTCAGTGCCTTTCGCCTCTTCCACCGTGATCACGCCTTCAGTTCCTACTTTCTGCATCGCACTGGCGATGAGCGCACCGATGTTCTCGTCATTGTTCGCCGAGATGGTGCCGACCTGCTTGATCTTCTCATTGTCAGAACCAACTACCTTGGAATTCTTCCGGAGTTCAGCCACAATGGCTTCTACGGCCTTGTCAATCCCGCGCTTGAGATCCATCGGATTGGCACCGCTGGCTACGTTCTTGAGTCCGGCCGTAACTATGGCCTGCGCCAGCACAGTGGCAGTCGTGGTGCCGTCTCCAGCGAGGTCAGCAGTCTTGCTGGCCACTTCTTTGAGCATCTGGGCTCCCATATTCTCAATGGGATCCTTCAACTCAATTTCTTTGGCCACCGACACGCCATCCTTGGTAATGGCAGGCGCGCCAAATTTCTTGTCGATAACTACGTTGCGCCCTTTCGGACCGAGAGTGACTTTTACTGCATTAGCCAGTGCATCTACTCCGGCCTTCAACTTCTCGCGGGCGGAGGTATCAAAGGTGATTTCTTTTGCCATAGTATTTGTGTGTTTTTACAGGTTCAACGGGTTTCAGATAATGGCGAAAATGTCGGATTCCCTCATGATCAGGTACTCCTTGCCGTCAATGGTAATCTCGGTTCCGGCATATTTTCCGTAAAGGATGGCATCTCCCGCCTTAACGGTCATGGGCTCATCCTTCTTTCCATTGCCGACTGCGACCACGGTGCCGCGCTGAGGCTTCTCCTTCGCAGTGTCGGGAATAATAATTCCGCTTGCTGTGGTTGTTTCTGCCGGTGACGGCTCAACCAGAACACGATCGGCGATAGGCTTTACATGAACTGACATGGCTTGATTTGATTTTAATGGTTAAACATTGTTTGGTTGTGTCCGCCGCTTGTCAGGGATTATGCCAACCGGGCAAATAGTTCGTTTTGTCAGAAATGGATAAAAAAAATGTCAGTGCGATGGGTGTCACACTGACATTTTTTGATTTCTGTTCTCTATAGGTCTCAGGGCCTGGACTCCTCACCAGCCGGAGCGGCTTCTTCTTCGCCGCTTCCGGCATTGCTTTCAGCTGGAACGGCCTGCTCGATCTGGCGATCATCTCCACCCGCCTCATCCCCCTGAGCATACCAGGCGGCAGATACCAGACACAAGGCCATCATGGCTACTCCAAGATACCACGTGGCCTTCTCCAGAAAGTCAGTGGTGCGCTGCACACCTCCAATCTGGGAAGTGCCGGAAAAACCAACGGCCAGTCCACCGCCCTTCGGGTTCTGTACCAATACAATCAGGCCAAGGAGTATGGCGATGATGACGATGAGGATGACGATAAATGTGGCCATGGCTATCCTTTTTTGTTGGCGTTCAGATTTTTCAATTGGGCGGCAAAGTAAACGCTTTTTTCCGGATGAAGCTCAATCAGTCTGCGATAAACCTTCCTGGCCCGGTCGAGCTTGCCCTGCCGGGCAAACAGAATGGCCATGGTTTCGGTGACAAGACCGAAGTCTTCTTCCAGACTTTCACGGGCCAGATTGCCGGTGTCATAGTCGGCCGATTTGCCGGGCGTGATCTTCGGCTCCATCCTGATGAACCGGTCAATCAGAGAGGATTGATGATCCTTCAGGGGTTCGGGACGAAGTACCGGAGGATTGGCAAATGAAACGGAGGGATCGTTCCTTGAGGCGACAGGACTGTCCTGCTCCTCGGTTTGCTCGGAATACCTGATCTCCCTCGATCGGCGGTTGAGCCAGGCGGCAAAGGGATCCTGGGATTCCGGGGGTGCAAGGGTGGAGATCGGGGCTTTTTTATCAGCCACGGTCTGTTCTGCTAAGGGCTCTGATTCAGCCAGCCCCAAACCTTCTTCTGAGGCTTCCAGTCCAATGGAAGCGGAAATGGCTTCTGCAAGGATGGCCTTGTCGAGTTCGTCCATGGCCCGCACATCGACCATGCGCGGCCCCGGATCGGCTTCTGCTTCGGCAGTGCCAGTATCGGGGGTGATCGCTGGCGAGACTGCTGTACCTGCCGCCGGCTGCTCCTCCTGCTCCTCCTTCTCCTTCTGCTCCTTCTGCTCCTTCTCCTCCTGCTCCTCCTGCTCCTCCTCGGGGACATAGGTCCGCATAGGCACATGGGGCAACGCGACCGCCGTTTCTGCGGTTAGCTCAACTCGAGCTGTTTCATCGTCGAGAATGGTGTGGGCCAACTCGCCGGCACGCGCCTGATCCTCCTGCCCGAAGGATTCATCCTGTGATCCAGGGCGCACTTCTGCTTCCGCAGGCGCTTCCGCAGGCGCTTCCGCTACCAGTGCGGTTATCGCCGTAGGTGCAGCTTGTCCCAGACCGTAAGTCTCCAGAGCAATGAAATCCCGGAGTGAGCGACGGTCGCCGCAATAGAGCGCAGCATGCCTCAATTGATCGGTGAACCGGTGATCATCCTTCACCTGATAGGCCTTGGCCAGCAAGACCTGAGCAGCTGAAAACCAGGGATAGGCGTCGCGAAGGGCTTCCAGCTCGCCTACCGATAAGTCGGTGAGCAGAGCGGGATTCTCTATGGCTTCATATATCCTGGCTTTATTCATTACCAATTAGCTACGCTGTTGTTGAAGATCTCCTGAATCAGCTGATCGTTGATGCTGCGCCAAAGCTCTTCCTCAACCGTGAACAGGTCGGCTGAGGCGGGAAAGTCAGCAAACTTGGTGAAGGACTTCTCAAAGCTGAGCTGAGGTTCCAGTGTATTGGTGTACTTGACTTTTACCGTTATAGTGAGGCGGGTCAGCGAAGCGGTCTCAT
>CANGTU010000023.1 GCA_947456965.1 Flavobacteriales bacterium | reverse complement strand
ATCTAGTATCTAGCATCTAGTATCTAGTATCTAGTATCTAGTATCTAGCATCTAGTATCTAGTATCTAGTATCTAGTATCTAGCATCTAGTATCTTGAAATAGACTTATCTTCGCCGCCGCTAAAACAAGAGAAAATGGCAACTACTACTGCGGATATCCAGAACGGATTATGTTTCAAGATGGATACGCACATCTGGAAAGTGATTGAATTCCTTCACGTGAAGCCAGGAAAAGGGCCTGCGTTTGTGCGCACGAAACTGAAGAATCTGAGCAACGGGAAAATCGTGGATCATACTTTCAATTCCGGTGTTAAGATTGACGTGGTGCGCATCGAAACCCGCGAGTATCAGTTCCTCTACAAGGACGATAACTACAACTTCATGAATCTGGATGATTTCGAGCAGATTTCCATTCCCGAGGGTTTAATCAATGCACCGGAGTTCCTCAAGGAAGGGATGAAGTGTATCGTCCTCTTCAATACGGAGGATGATCAGCCCATGAGCTGCGAGTTGCCCACGCTGGTCGAGTATCAGGTTGTTTACACCGAGCCGGGCATACGCGGAGATACGGCTACAAATACATTCAAGCCTGCCAGACTGGACGTGGGAGTGGAAGTGCGCGTGCCGCTTTTCATCAATGAAGGCGACTTCATCCGCGTGGATACCAGCACCGGACAGTACCACGATCGCGTGAAGAAGTAAGCGCTGCAATCAGCCTGGATCACAGATCCAGCTTTTCGATAATCACAGGGAGCTTGCGCACCATCGCAAGCTCTTTGAATTTAGAGCGGGCCTCTTCTGCAGGGGATCCGAAATACTTCTTGCCGGGTTCGAGGTCATTCATCACGCCGCTTTGTCCGAGCACCACCGCTCCCTTGCCAATCAGTATATCACTGGGCACACCAACTTGTCCCCAGAGGATCACATCATCCTCAATCACCACACAACCGGCAATGCCCACTTGTGCGGCAAACAGGCAGTTCTTGCCTATTACCGTGTCATGGCCGATGTGCACGTGATTGTCAATCTTCGTTCCCTCTCCTATGCGCGTATCACCGGTAAGCCCGCGGTCAATGGTGCACGATGCGCCGATTTCTACGCGGTCGCCGATTTCCACAGAGCCGCAGGTGTGCATCTTTTCACGACCTCCCGTACGGGCTTTGTAGTAAAAGGCATCACTGCCGAGTACCGTATTGGCGTGTATGATGCAGTCCTGGCCAATGTGCACATCGTCATAAATGACCACACCGGGATGTATCACGGTGTTCTCGCCCACCGTTACCCGACTGCCGATGCAGACCGTGGGATGGACAATGGCCGTTGCCGCAATGCGCACATCGGTACCGCGCATGTCATCCTGCATTTTCCAGGGAGAGAAGTGGCGGTTCAAGGCATTAAAGTCGCGGCAGGGATCATCGGAAAAAAGCAGGGCTTTTCCGGGCGGACAGGGTACACGCTGATTGATCAGAACAAACGTAGCCGCACTCTGAAGTGCTTTATCATAGTACTTCGGATGATCCACAAATACGAGGTCGCCGGCTCCTACCTTGTGAATCTCATTGATGCCGGTAATCAGACTGTCGGGATCTCCTTCAAACTCACACCGGATCAGGGCAGCGAGGTCTGACAGGCGCTGTGCGGGATGCAGTTTCATGCGACGAAGATAGCAGGGCGTCCAGTCGACTTCGCTTCCGTTTTTTTCCATCTTTGCACCTATGGCACATCGGGAAAGGCTCGAAGCGAAAATCAAGCAGCGCGATTTCAAGCTGAACGCGCTGCTCGATATTACGCGGGCTATAAATGCAAACCTGCCCGTGGCCGAGCTACTCAAGCAGTTTGAGCGAATCCTCAGGGAGCAGCTGTCCATCGAGAAGGTGGTACTCTTCGCCCGGGATGAAGAGCGCTGGAAGAGCCTGATGCAATATGGAGTCGGCGAGGGTTCACTGCCCGATTTCTCTGACCCCTCCATGCTTTCGGTGAAGGGCGAAGTACGTCTGCAGACCAGTGCCGGACAGGAGTCCTTTGATCTGGCTATCCCCGTGACCAACGATGGTGTACCCATCGCATTTATCCTCGTAGGTGATATAGGCGAGCAGGAAATCCGGATCAGTCCGGTGATCAAGCACATGCGCTTCATTCAGACGCTGACCAATGTGCTTGTGGTGGCGATCGAAAACCGCCGGCTCCAGCAGGAGCGGGTGAAACAGGCCCAGGTGAGGAGGGAACTTGAACTGGCCGCGGAGATGCAGGCGATTCTTCTGCCCGGACAATTGCCCAAGAATGGGCATTACGACGTGAGCGCCATTTACAAGGCCCACCAGCAGGTCGGTGGCGATTACTACGACTTTATGGAGCTGAATGGCGAACAGGTGCTATTCTGCATGGCTGACGTATCCGGAAAAGGAGTGAGCGCGGCCTTTCTGATGGCCAACTTTCAGGCCTGTCTGCGCGCTCTGTTCACCTATTCAACCCTGGATCTGGTGCAGGCTGTGCGCGAACTGAACCAGCAGGTGATGCATACGGCTATGGGGGAGAAGTATATCACGCTCTTCATCGCTACATACAACCGTACCACGCGCATGCTGCACTACGTAAACTGTGGCCACAATCCTCCGGTAATGGCTGATACGGGGGGCTATACACAACTCCTCAAACTGGGAACGCTCGGACTGGGGATGTTCGACGAGCTCACACGCCTGTCGAGCGGCACGGTGCACGTGCCTCCGGGCAGCACGGTGGTGTGCTATACCGATGGGCTCGTTGAGCTGGAAGATGAACGGTGCGAACAGTACGGTGTGGAGCGTCTTGAGCAGCTCATGCTGGCATTCCCCGGCGCATCTGCTTCTCATCTGAATGAGATCATCCTGCAAAGCGTCAATGATTTCAAGGGCGATCTGCCTTTTGTAGATGATCTGGCCCTGCTCACCTGCAGGTTTCTCTAAATGCCTGACCGTCCGGAAGCACTGCGGCCGGCCGCCTGATCTCGCCCGTTGAGATCCATAGCCACCAGTACGGCAATGAATCCCCAGAATGGAATGGAAGCCTTGTCCGTATCGAGGTAATTATTGAGTACCCCATGGATGAAATAGGTCACCAACCCCAGAAAGGCCGATGCGATGATGATCCTCCGCTCGCGGTCAGTCTCGCGATAGAACACGCGAAACGCCAGAACGGTCACCGATACCACAAGCGCCACCATAAGCAGCATACCAGGCAAGCCTTGCTCAGAAAGAGGACCGAGGTATTCGCTGTGCGCATTGCCCGCATCCCCCTGGTTGGTGCTGATGATGGTGCGGTCGCCGGAGCGCTGGAACGGTGCGTACACGAATTGATAGGTGCCCGGTCCCCAGCCCATCACGGGGCGCTCGCGAAACAGTTCAATGGCGCAGTTCCATCGGTTGAGCCGCTCGAGGTTGCTGGCGTCCGACGAAATGTTGGAGATGGAGCTGACGTGCTCCTCTAGCTTATCTGAACTCTCCTGCTTATTGCGCTCAAGCGATACCGCAATGTCCTCCCACCCGAAATAGGCTACAGACCCTGCTACCAGAAGCCCGACCATCACCGTGCGAAGCCGGATGCCCAACAGCATGACCACGAGCACTCCTGCTGCTCCCACCACCGATATCCAGGCGGCTCGTGTGTATGAAAGGATGAGTCCGATGCTCAGGATCGCAAAGCCGGTAAACAGGAAGGTGCGCAGAAGTGTGCTGCCCTTGCGGGACAGGAGCAGTCCGCCCAGCACCGGAAAGTACATAGCCAGCACCGCACCATAGCTCGTATGATCCTTGAAAAGGGGCTCCATCACCCAGTGGCTCGAGTCCTTGTCGAAGCCATACAATGAATGCCGGACTACGGTGTAGATGATCACGGCAAAAAGCGGAAACAGATAGAGCAGGAAATAAAGGCGGATGTTATCCACCCGGCGGAAAAGGTGAGCTGCGATGAAGTAAAAGGAGGCAATGAACCACATTCGTGTGGCGAGATACTTCAGGGATACCACCGGCAATTCGCTCGTGATACAGGTAAGTGCCATCCAGCCCAGATAGGCGTAAATGACAAAGCTCACGGGATGTCGCAGAACAGACGGGTGAATGCTCGAACCGGAAATGACCTTGAACAGGAAAAGTACCAGAATGCCGGCCAGCAAGGGTTCTGTGGGCAGGTATGCGCCGATCTGAGCCACTTCCATCTCCTCAAAGTTGAGCGAGAGCGGAGTGAAAAAGGTAATGGTAAAGAAGAGGAACTCCAATTTGAAAAATGCAGCCCAGAGCACGGTGAGCGCCGCCGGAATAAGCAGCGGCACAAAACTCTCGCAGTACAACGCGATGCCCATAGCGGCCAGATAGAGGGCCGAGGCCAGGTAGAACCAGCGCTGGACGGAGAGCGTAGGCAAGGGAATCAGAGTTTGCCTTCCGCCTTCAACTTACGGAAGGTGTCCAGTATCAGCAAGAAGATCACGGTGAATACAAAGGCCGATGCTGTGCTCATCACCACAATCAGCCACCGGATGGGAAAGGATTTCTTGTCAGCTGCCGTGGCCTGATCCACAATGAACTTGGCCGGCAGATTAGACTCGATATCGATCTTGATCAGGTCATAGCGCTTGCGCAGTACCGCGAGCTTCTCGTAAGCGCCTTCAATTTCTGACTCGAGCTTGTGATGCAGGGTGCCATAGCGCGAGAGAAATTCCAGGTTCTCCTTGATCTTTTGAGCTCGGTCGGGGTGGCCCGTTGCAATGGCCGTTCCGTATTGCTCGGTAAGTGCCGCCACCTGATCTTCATAGTTATAAACGCCTAGCTGCTGCAAGGTGGACATGGAGTCTTCGAGTACCTTGAGCTCGTCTTCCAGCGAACGCAGGGAAACTTCTGCAAACTGAAATGCATCGCGTGCACGCTCGTTCCGGATGCTGTTGCTTACACTATCAGCATAGGCGGCAATATCGTTAGCCATGTCGCGCGCGCGTTCGGGCTTCTCGTCCAGAACAGCCACTTCGATAGACCCGAACTTGGTGATCCGGGCCGTCACATTTTCATTGTACTCCCTGGCAATTTTCGCGCGTGCACCTTTCGAATCACGGGGAATTTCATAAACGGTCCACAGATCGAAGCCCTCAATGATCTTGTTCTTGATCTGGTCTGAATTCAATATCTGCATGAGCCGCTCGGCATCTTCCTCTTCGCCGTATGCAAGCACATCTTCCTTCTTGACCGTTTCCAGAAGCTGCTCGCCGAAAGAGTGCTGCTGCGTGGCAAACATGGTGACGGTGCTCTTGTACCGTTCCTTCATAACGAGACTTACACCTGCAGAAACAACGGCCGCAGAAAAGCACACCAGGATAATGGGCTTCCTCCAGCGGAAGAGCAGGACCAGCAAATTGGCCGAATTCAGGTTCTCGATTTCAACGGAGACTTGCTTTTCAGAATCATTCATACCGGCCGGTTTAGGGGTGCGCAAAGATAACAGGGGATTATTCCTTCATCTTGAGCAGGTTGAGGAACGCGCGGAAATCCAGCACGCGCGTTCCCATGGCAACCAGCAGGGAGAGGCTGATAAACACCGCAGCCCCATACGGAAATGCGAGGGCCTTTATTGTGCCGGCACCCGAAAGTACAGCAGCGAGTATGGCGGCACTGCATGCAGCAAAAACGAATAGCCTGCGATAATCGCGAGCCATCGCGGGCTTCACCAGGCGATGCACAAAGATGACCTGAAGCACGAGTGCGGTCGTTTGGGCCCCGACATTGGCCAGCGCAGAGCCCACGGCTCCGTAGTGCGGGATGAGCGCCAGATTCAGTATAAGGTTGATTCCCAAAGCCACTGCAGCGATGCCGACCAGCGCGCGCAGTGCGCCCATAGCCGTGAGGAGTGTGCCATACACGTATTGCATGCTGAAAGCAGCACATCCCACCATCAGAATGGAAAAGGCATGGACGGCATCTGGTGTGGGATTCCGATAGAATACGGCCAGGATTTCACCAGGCCAGGCCACTCCGCAGCAAGCCATAATCCAAAGCCCGGAACTCATAATGCGGAAGGCCGTGCCCAAAAGCGGGGCAATCGCTTCAGATCGCTCATGCATGCGGGAGAAGATGGGCAGGAGAAGCCCGGCAAACAGAAAGGCCACCATAGTCACGGCATCAAAAAACCGGAACCCCATGGCATAGTCACCGGCAGCGCGCGCCGTATCTATACGCTCCAGCAGCACAGAATCCATGCGGAGTGCTAAGCCCGAAAGCAGAATGAGCAGAGCAAAAGGCATGCTTTCTCGAAGTACCCGACGCGCCTGTGGACCATCCCACCGGAACCGGATACCACCGGCATGTCTTGCCACCAATGCCAGCGCTGCGATCACAGACAGGCCATAAGCCATTGTCTGTCCCCACACCAGCCACTCCATTTGGAAAGTGCTGGATCCCGGCCACCAGAGTAAAGCAGCCATAAAAACGACGAGAATGGCGCGATCCAGCACAGAAAGCAGGCTGTCCTGCCTGAACAGGTGCAGGCCGGCCAGATTGGAGCGGAGGTAGAGCAACGCGCTGGCCAGCACCTGGTTGCCCGCCAGCAAGGCGAGAATACCCATCTGGGAGGATGAGTAGCCGAGCAGGAGTCCGCAAAGCAATACCAACACGAGGTAGACCATGCTCATGAGTCCGCGCACCGACAACAGCACAGGAAACAGGGAAGGGAGCTGACCAGGTTGCGAGGCCACACGTCGCGTATTCCAGTTGGTCACTCCGAGGTCCGGAAGGATGTTCAGGAGGTACGAGAAATTGATCAGGGCGAAATAGCTCCCAAAGGCCTCCGGTCCGGTCCGGTCCTGAATCTCCGCCTCAATTCCCAGTAAATAAAAGGGCTTGATGAGGAGATTGACAGCAACCAGCAGAAGGAGGTTGGAAACGAAGGTCTTCCGCATCAGGGCGGAAAGTTAGAGGAATCGAGGAGGTCGGGAGGACAGGCGGTAGAATAAAGTTGAAATCTTATTTTTTTCAAGGGGAAGCGGGCTGTACTTTCGCGCCCGGAAATTCAAACCCCAAAGCATGTCTCAAGCAATCGGTAATGTCGCCCAGATCATCGGTCCTGTGGTGGACGTAACCTTCCCGGCCGGCCAAAAGCTTCCGAATATCCTCGACGCTCTTGTGGCCACACGCCCCGATGGCCAAAAGGTCATCCTCGAATGCCAGCAGCATATCGGTGAAGACACGGTGCGCGCAATCTCCATGGACGCAACTGAAGGTTTGCAGCGCGGTGCCGAGGTACGGGCAACCGGACAGAGTATCACAATGCCCGTTGGCGACCAGATCAAGGGGCGTCTGTTCAACGTGGTAGGCACTCCCATCGACGGCATCGGGGAGGTGAGCAATGCTGATGGTTACCCCATTCACCGCGCCGCTCCGCGCTACGAAGACCTGACCACTTCAGCCGAAGTTCTTTTTACTGGGATCAAAGTGATCGACCTGATTGAGCCTTATGCGAAGGGTGGTAAGATTGGACTGTTCGGCGGTGCCGGTGTAGGTAAAACCGTCCTGATCATGGAGCTCATCAACAACATCGCCAAGGCTTACACCGGTCTGTCGGTATTTGCCGGCGTAGGTGAGAGAACCCGCGAGGGCAATGACCTGCTCCGTGAAATGATCGAATCCGGCGTCATCAAGTACGGTGAGGAATTCGTTCATGGCATGGAAAAAGGGGACTGGGATGTGAGCAAGGTGGATAAGCAGGCGCTGGCGCAAAGCCAGGCAACGCTGGTGTTCGGACAAATGAACGAGCCTCCCGGAGCGCGCGCCCGGGTTGCGCTGTCAGGTCTTACTGTTGCTGAATACTTCCGCGATGGCGATGAGCAATCCGGTGGTCGCGATATCCTTTTCTTCATCGATAATATCTTCCGGTTTACCCAGGCGGGCTCTGAGGTTTCGGCCCTCCTCGGCCGCATGCCTTCGGCCGTAGGTTACCAACCTACGCTGGCCACTGAAATGGGCGCGATGCAGGAACGGATCACTTCTACCAAGCGCGGTTCCATCACCTCCGTACAGGCGGTTTACGTTCCCGCAGATGACCTCACTGACCCTGCACCTGCAACCACGTTTGCCCACCTCGATGCCACCACGGTATTGAGCCGCAAGATTGCCGAACTCGGTATCTATCCTGCTGTAGATCCGCTCGACTCCACTTCTCGCATTTTGACTCCCCAGATTGTGGGTGAGGCCCACTATACCTGCGCCCAGCGCGTGAAGGGTATCCTGCAGCGGTATAAGGAACTTCAGGACATTATCGCTATCCTCGGTATGGACGAACTCTCCGAGGATGATAAGCTCTCTGTTTACCGCGCCCGGAAAGTGCAGCGCTTCCTGTCCCAGCCATTCCATGTGGCCGAACAGTTCACCGGCATCCCCGGTGTACTCGTTCCGATCGAGGAAACCATCAAGGGCTTCAATATGATCATGGATGGTGAGTGTGATGAATATCCCGAAGCAGCCTTCAACCTGAAGGGAAGTATTGAAGAGGCCATCGAGGCAGGTAAGAAGATGCTGGCAGAGGTGAAGAAGTAATACACTCTCCTGAGATATTCCCATGGTCGTCGAAATCATCACCCCGGAATCCACGCTCTTCGAAGGCAAGGCTACCTATGTGTACTTGCCCGGAAGTGACGGCGGACTGGGAATTCTGAATAATCACGCCCCGCTCATCTCCAGCTTGAAGAAGGGTGTAGTAAGGGTCAAAGACGAAGGAGGCAAGGAGCATCGCTTCGAAGTCAACGGCGGCACTGCCGAAGTACTTCGCAATAAGGTCATTATTCTGGCGGAGTGATTTCCACGACCTTGCGCGGTCGTACAAATCATCGTGAAGATCGCGCCCAGGCGCGAACCAGTGGTTTCACCAGGTGGCATAGCAACCAATTGACGGTTTGTAAGGTCTTCCACTTATGGTCATAATCACCACGGTGAATTCAGTTGTATCGCACCTGCGAATTGCCTTGTTTGGCATCCTCATCTTTTTCATGTCCGCCGACACTCTTGCTCAGGGCGTTACTCCTACCAAGGGAAAGGACTTTTGGATGGGGTTCATGAAGAATTATGAAATAGAGCCCGGTGAAGCACTCAATCTGTTCATCGTGTCTGATGTCGCAACATCGGGAAATGTCACCATCCCCGGTCAGGGTTGGTCTCAGGCATTCACGGTAGCTCCCAATGTGACTACTACTGTCACCATACCTAACAATATCGCCGAGGTATATGATAGCCAGGTGGTTCAGGGCCGAGGTGTGCGTATTGAAACCCAGGATACAGTATCCGTATTTGCGATCAACTTTGGTCCTTTTACCGCAGATGGAACGAAAATTCTTCCCATACCCAGTCTGGGAACGAACTATATGGTTGCTTCATATCCCGGACTCAGCCCCTGGGATTCTCAGCTTCTCATCGTTGCAACCGAGGATGATACCGAGGTGGAAATCATTCCATCCGCCGCGACTTCAACCGGAAATGCCGCAGGCGTTCCCTTTACGGTTTCTCTCGATCAGGGCGAAACCTATCAGGTTATCTCAGCACCAACCGGTGAAATCTCTGGAGCTGACCTCACGGGAACGATCGTCAGGGGCACTGCAGCAAGTGGATCATGCAGGCCATTCGCCGTATTCAGTGGCACTGTGTGCACGAATATTCCGGTTAGTTGCTCGGCCTGTGACCACATCTATGAGCAGAATTTCCCTATTGATGTCTGGGGAACGGAATACTACGTCACTCCGTTTGTATTCGAACTCAATCCGACTTTTGCCGTTGCAGAGCCCAACTATACGTATCGGGTATTGGCCAGCGTGGATGGAACTTCGGTGACCATAGACGGAGGTGCTCCATTTATCCTCAATGCGGGTGAATTTGAAGAGTTCCAGTATCAGCCTGATCCCCACTGTGTGGAGGCGAGTGAGCCGGTGGCTGTCATTCAGTACATGCAGAGCATCTCATGCGGTGGAAATGGTGACCCGGCAATGCTGGTGCTCGATGATGTGACAAAGAAGATTGACAATATAACCTTCAGTACCGTAGAGTCAACGGTTATCACCAGCCACTACCTGAATGTGGTCATTAACGTGGAAGATATTGGCAACGTGACATTTGACGGTGTCACGATTGATCCTGCATTGTTTTCTGACTTCCCGGGATGTCCGGGTCAGCTCTGGGCGGGATTTGAAATCACCCCGGGAAGCCACACTCTGGACGCACCCGGAGGTGGGGTAACAGGATATGTATACGGCAACGGAGAAGCGGAGAGCTATGCCTATTCCATAGGATCCTTCAGCCCACTGCCTCCGATTGTCATCGACAATGCATTTTGTACGAATGAAGGGGTGACCCTCGCTATCGAAAACGTGTATTCCAATCCGTACTGGTACAACTTGAGTGACCCGGATACCATCCTTGAGGAAGGATATACCTATGTGCTGCCCGAGCCCATCCAAAATGGGATTTATGTGGGCGTAGGCAGTGAGTTCGTATCCGGATGTGAGGAAGAATTCTTTTTCAGCGTGGAAGTACCCAGCCCACCGGTCATAGATCTGCAACCGGGCAACACGTCTATTTGCAAGTATGAAAGTGTTCAGCTGAACGTGAGTGCTGAGCCCAGCTCAGCGATCTATACATACGCATGGACCCCGGCAGCCGGACTGAGTGATGTGAGCATAGCCAATCCGATTGCCACACCGCTCACAACCACTACCTATACCGTGACAGTTACCACTCCCACCGGATGTGCGAGCAATACAGCGACTGTTACGCTTACGGTTGAGGACGGTGACATTACCCGGTTTGATGCCAATCCTGAAGAAGCTCTTTTCTGCCTGGGTGACGAAGTGGAATTATCAGTGGTTACGGAAGAGGAAATATGGTCGGATGATTTCGACCCGGGAATTTCATTGGGCGACTGGAATAATATCCAAAATGGTCAGGAGAGCACGGCCTGTGGCAGTGTTTCGGGAAATGCCCTTTACTTCAACGGCAATGCAGTGCGCAGCGCGACTACTCCGCCGCTGAATTGTACAGACGGCGGTACGGTGTATTTCTCCCTGAAAGTGGCCAACGGTGTGGCACCATGCGATAATGCTGAGCCCGGAGATAATGTGGTGCTGGAATACTCCCTCGATGGCGTGAACTTCTCCATCATCCAAACGTATTTTGAAGCAGCATATCCCGATTTTGAGGCCGTATCTCAGGCCATTCCACCTGCAGCATTCTCCACCGCCACGAGGTTCCGCTGGCGACAGTTGGGCACATACGCTGCTGGCCAGGATAACTGGATTCTCGACAATTGCTATATAGGTGCAGTGCGCACGGAGGAATATGACTATACCTGGACTCCGGCCGCTGGACTCAGCTCTGTGACGACTCCTTTAACTTCCGCTTCACCTGTGGTACCCACCACCTACTTCGTAACGCTTGATGACTTTGCCAATGGATGTGTGTATGTGGATTCGGTTCAGGTAGATGTTGGCCAGCCGTTCACTCTCGATATGTCCGAAGATCAGGTGTTGTGTAATATCCAGGGTGTACAACTGAGTGCTATTCCGGACATTGGAGATCCGGAGGACTACACTTATGAGTGGAGTCCGCAAACGAATATCATCGGTGCATTCACGGCTACGCCTACAGTAACTCCCAACGTATCCACGGTTTATTCGGTGGTGGTCACATCAGCGCAAGGGTGCGAGGCAGAGGGCAGTGTAGCCATAGCTGTCAGCGCATTATCCGATCTCTCAGCAATCGTTTCGGATAATACAATTTGTGAAGGTGATGTGATCACGCTTACCGCGCAAGTGCCCGGTAGTCCGCCGAACATCAGCTATACCTGGTCACCGGCAGATGATCTGGTCAATCCTGTTGCTTCCGTTACACAGGCTACACCGCAGGCTACAACGACCTACACCATAACGGCAGTAGATATTCCAACGGGCTGCTCTCTTTCTGACGAGGTAACCGTGACGGTGTTTCCAGCGTTCACGGTGACTGCAGATCCTGCGCAGATCACAGATTGTAATCTGATTGGAACGCCTATATCCGCAACCTCCGACTTTGGCGGTGCTCTTACCTGGTCATGGTCTCCGCCTGCTTTCGTCAGCGCTGCTAACCAGCCTTCTGTTACGCTCACACAGGATGCATCCGTAGATCTGGTCGTCACGGCCACGAACCCCGCCGGCTGCAGTGTTTCTGCTGAGGTGATCGTGGACTACTTTTTTGAAACTACGGACCTCGGAGCCGATACTGTGCTCTGTGAAGGACAGAGCGTGGTGCTGGATGCCGGATGGCCCAATACGTACACCTTCAACTGGAGCAACGGGGCAACGACATCTTCCATCGAGGTCAGCGAAACGGGTATCTTCAGTGTGGACGTCACCAGCCCGCTGGGATGTACCTCTTCCGATGAGATAGGCGTTGAGGTTTTTGAGTATCCAGTCGTGGATCTTGGAGAAGATACGGAACTTTGCGCAGGTGAATCACTCAATCTCGTAGCGGGCTTGCCTGGCTTCGAATACTTCTGGAGCACTGGGGATGAAACGCCTCAGCTCACGGTTACTACTCCCGGAGTATATAGTGTCAATGTGTTCAATAATATCTGTGAGTCATCCGACGAGATAGAGGTGATTTTCAATCCACTTCCGCTCCGTCCATTTTCGGAGGAGACTGCCAATTGCTTCATTTTTCCTCCCTTTTCAATTGATCTGGATGCGCTCAATGCCGGGAGCACTTATTTGTGGTCAACCGGGTCAACAGAGCAGGTGCTCACTGTTCGGGCAGCGGGCTATTATCAAGTGCTTATCACAACAGAACTGGATTGCAGTGCGTCGTTCGGAATTATGGTAGAAGAGGTCTGCCCGGGCACGCTCTATATCCCCAATTCTTTTACACCTGACGGGGACGGGCTGAATGATGCGTGGGTGATTTATGGCACGAACATCGAATCCTTCGAGTTGAGTGTCTGGAACCGATGGGGTGAGCTCTTCTTCTGGTCCGATGACATAAGCCAACCCTGGGTTGGGCAGCACATGAACGGAGAGTTCTACGTACAACCGGACACGTACCTCTATCAGGTGAAGGTTCGTCTGCGCGATGATGATGGAAAGGTGAACGATCAAATCGAACTCACGGGTCACGTAAACGTGGTGCGATAAGAGCAGGGCTTCTGGTTACTCGTTGATCTCAATGAAGCGCTTCACATCGCGCAGGGTTCCGAATACTACCAGCGTATCGCTTTCGTAGATGACCGTCTCTGACTTCGGGACGCCGATGATGTGCTCCTCGAATTCCATTTCCCCTTCCTCGTTTTCACCGGTTTCATACTTGCGCTTAAGGGTAACAAGGGTCAGCCCGTACTTGTTACGGAGATTGATGTCTTCCAGCGTGCGATTGGCAATACCACGCGGGCACTTGATTTCGGCGATCTCGTATTCATCAGGCAAACGGAGGAAGCCCGTGATACTCGGATTAATCAGTTTTTCCGCAATAATCCCGGCTACCTCACTCTCCGGAGAGAGCACTTCTTCCACGCCGATTTTTTCGAGAATCCTGCGCTGAGTTTCCCCGCTGGCACGTGCAATGACGCGTTTTACCTCGAGGTCAATCAGATTGATGGCCGTCAGGATAGTGGCTTCGAAATCCTCACCAATGGCGATGATCACTGCATCCATGTCTTCAATCTTATTGGCCTTCAGCACGCGCCGGTCGGTTGAGTCGAGGGTAATAGCCAGGGACACGACATCCTTGATTTCCTCAATGCGCTCGTCACTGACATCGAAGGCGACTACTTCAGCACCCTGCGCAGAGAGACGCTGGCAGATCTCCCGACCGTAGCGGCCGGCACCAATAACTGCGAATTTTTTGTAAGGCATAGCTGTTCAGAGGATGCGGGTTAGTATTTGTCCAAAGCTAATCACGTCTTCAAAAGAATTGTACATCGGCACGGGTGCCATGCGGATGACATGGGGCTCACGCCAATCCACAACCACGCCCTCAGCAGCCAGGCGTGTCACCAGAGTGCGATCGCTGCCTGGTACCACAACACTGAGCTGACATCCGCGCGCTTCAGCTTCCGCTGGAGTGATGATCTGCAGATCAACACCAGTAGCGGCTTTCACTTCGTATAGCACGAATTCCAGGTAGGCCGTCAGCCTGACCGATTTAGCGCGCAGGCGTTCCATACCCGCGCGATCAAAAAGATCAAGTGCCGCCCGGTGGGCAGCCATGCTCAGCACAGGGGCGTTGCTCAACTGCCAGCCCTCAGCCGACGTGATCGGGTCGAAGCCCTGCTCCATCCGGAACCGCGTTTCTTTATTGTGACCCCACCAACCGGCGAGCCGCACCAAAGTCCGATCGCGATGATGGCGCTCATGCACAAAGGCTCCCGCTACTCCGCCCGGCCCGCTGTTGAGGTACTTATAGCTGCACCAGCAGGCAAAGTCCACCCCATCATCATGCAAGGAAAGGGGGGTGTTGCCAGCTGCATGGGCAAGATCAAAGCCGCAGGTGGCTCCGGCCGCATGGGCCGCAGCAGTAATCGCCGGAATATCGAAAAACTGGCCGGTGAAATACTGGACGGCACCGAAGCAGACGCAGGCGAGCTCATCACCGAGCTCAGCAATGCGGGCTACTACATCCTCGGTACGCAGGGTCCATTCGCCCTGCCGGGGTTTCATCTCTACAAGCACATCTGAGGGGTCCAGTCCGTGAAGGCGCGCCTGCGACTCAAAGGCATAGTGATCAGAGGGAAACGGCTTGTGCTCAAAAAGAATCTTGCGGCGCTTGCCTTGTGGCCTGTAGAAGGACACCAGCAAGAGGTGAAGATTCACAGTGAGTTGGTTCATCACCACCACTTCCGAAGATCGGGCACCCACCACACGCGCCGAAGATTCCGTGAGGATCTCGTGGTAGGAATACCACGGATGGCTGGCCCGGAAATGACCTTCTACGCCCAGGCGCGCCCAGTCATCCAGGGCTTGCTGCACATACTTGGCCGTGTGCAATGGTTGCAGCCCCAGACTGTTGCCTGTGAAATAGAGCACCGGACGGCCTTCATGATGTGGAAAGTGATACGCTGACCGGAATGAGGACAGGGCATCATCCTGATCGAGCCGCATTGCGTATTCCCGCGTGTATTCCTGTAACATACGGGTGCAATATGCAGCGAATTCGCCTATTCCCGTGGCTGGGCAAACAACTGTCAGCCGGATGGGTTTATGCTGTCAACCCTACTTTTGAACCATGATTACGACAACGTCTGAGACCCTGTTTGCCGAAGCGCAGGAGCTTTTTCCGGGTGGAGTAAACTCCCCTGTGAGGGCTTTCCGCTCTGTGGGTGGAACCCCTCTGTTTATGGCACGAGGAGATGGCGCCTGGGTGTGGGATGAGGATGGCAACCGGTTTCTGGACTTCTGCTGTTCATGGGGCCCCTTGATCCTGGGCCATGCGCATCCGTCGGTGGTGCATGCTGTGCAACAAACAGTGGCCAGGGGAAGTAGTTTCGGAACGCCCACACGCCTGGAGAATGAATTGGGACACCTCATTCTTTCCAATCATCCCGGCGTGGAAATGATCCGGTTTGTGAGCAGTGGTACCGAGGCTGCTATGAGCGCCATCCGCTTGGCCCGGGGCTATACAGGCCGGGATAAGATCATCAAGTTTGACGGATGCTACCACGGACATGTGGACAGTCTGCTCGTGAAGGCGGGCAGCGGCCTGGCTACACTCGGCACTTCCAGTTCAGCAGGCGTACCTGAAGCCTATGCCCGGGAAACCATCGTGCTGCCGCTCAACGACCGGGCAGCCCTGGAGCAGGCGGTTTCAACTTACCGCGGACAGATTGCCGTGGTGGCGATCGAGCCCATACCGGCCAATAATGGATTGCTGCTCCAGGATGGAGATTTCCTCAGGTACCTGCGCGAAGTGTGCACCCGTGAAGGCATCGTGCTGCTCTTTGATGAGGTCATTTCTGGCTTCCGCGTGGGCTTTCAGGGAGCCACAGGATACTATGGTATTCAGCCCGATGTGATTGCTTTTGGAAAGATCATCGGAGGTGGGCTGCCCGTGGGGGCTTATGCAGCGAGTAAGGAAATCATGTCTTGCGTGGCTCCGCTCGGTCCTGTTTATCAGGCCGGAACCTTGTCCGGCAACCCGGTGGCCATGGCCGCGGGCAAGGCTCAACTGCTGGAATGCCTGCGACCAGGTTTTTACGAGGAGCTGAAAGAAAAGACGGACTTTTTCGTGCAGCGGATCCTGCAACATACACAGCGCGAGGGCTATTCCTTCCATATGTTCAGCATCGGCTCCATCTTCTGGTTATCCTTTTCTGGTTCGCGGGAAATACGCCGGGCCGACGCCATCGACCCCGCAGGGGTAAACTTGTTTGCACCACTGCATAAGGCCTTGCTTGAGCGAGGGGTGTACCTCGGTCCGAGTGGTTATGAGGTGGGATTCATCTCGGCCGCGCACCGGCCCGAAGATCTGGAATGGGCTGCCGGATGCTTCACGGAAGCACTGGATGAGGTGTATAGAAAATCATAAGCACCAAGGCGTGCAGGACAATGGCTCCATCCAGGATCCATTCGCGTACCCATTTATTGCGCAACATAAAAAGCAGGGCCATGGCCATCACCGGAGCAAGCATGGCAAGTTGCTCAGCACCAACTCCAGGCCCTTGAACGGCCAGTGATAGCAGCAGAAGCACAATCACGATGATTTCGGTGCGCATCGGTCCCAGCTGTTGAGCGAGTGTGCGCAGCTTTCCCCGGTCAAGCGAGGCATCTGGTACGTCACTGGCAATGGATAGTGCAAGAAGCATCAGGAAACGCGAAAGGAGTCGCTCGGTCAGACCGTAATCGCTGTGCGGGGGAGCGAGCATCCACGGAATCATGGAAAATACGGTCCAGGTCAGGGCTATGGATGCATTCTTAAACCAAGTGGAGCGCAAACTGATGCTCAATCCGCGGTTGAGAACGAGGTGGGGGGTATAACCCAGGAATGCTGCGAAACCGAGGATGAGCAACACATAGAGCATGCCTTTTTTGCCCATATCAATGGAAGGAGGAAAATGGCCGGCTATCCAGCTGTGGAGATAGCCCAGCGCGCAAAGAAGTATACCCAATGCCAGCGGGCGCACGGAGTGGTGAACCGGACGAAAAACGAAGTAAGCACTGCACGCTGCAATCCAGGCGGCTATGATCGCATGGGTGTCTGCCCGCGCACCGGCCAGAGCAAACGTGGAGGTGAACATAGCCGCAGCTGCCGTTCCATTGGTCAGATTGGTAAGGAGGACACGTCGGTCCGGAGCAGCCATACCTCAGTTTCGGATGAAATAGATCAGAACCCCTGCAGCCGACCCGAGATAGCCTCCGCTGAGCGCTGAGAGTATCTTGCGGGTGCGGGCGGGTGGCTCAAATCCACTGGCATAGATCTCGTTGTACTTGTAGTTGACATTGGACATGTACTTCTCCCGGATGTGGATGCGTGGAGCAAGCTGCACGAGCATATACAGAATGGGTGGAGCAGTAGCTGTGAGCACTCCATCGCCCCCGGCATAGGCAGCAGCCCCGCATATCAGAAAGCCCACTACGGCAGTGGGCATGGCTCGGTAAAGCGCCCGCCCGTCCCGCTGACCGGCAAGGTACATACGCATCTGGTCGATGGTATAGATGTCGCCGAAGAGACTATCCTGAATGTAGAGTACGCGTTCGGGAGCACTGCTGCGTGTGATGCTGAAGACATCGCTCTTGTGCACCTCACGGGTCTTCGTCTTACCGCTCTTCTTCTTGAGCTCAAACACCACTACCGTTCCGGAATCGCCCACAATCCGGCAATCCATTTCAGACCCATTCATGAGCAGAATTTTATCCTGACAATGGATACTCAATGCCCAGATCAGGAATGCAGGGAGGAGGAGGAGAATCTTCATGAATGTCACCAAAGATAAGAACACCCTCAGCTGAAGGCCGGCATAGCCAGAGCGGCCACGGACACCCCTGCACCCGGCACGGCATTCAGCAGGCGGGCGCAGGCCTCCATGGTGGCGCCGGTGGTTACTACATCATCAACAAGCAATACATGGCGCCCTTCCAGCTCGTGGACCTGATCGAGGCTGTAGGTCTGTTCGGTATTAAGCCACCGCTGAAAGCGGGTCTTGCGGGTCTGGCTTTCTCCCCACACTCCTCGCACAAGAAGGTCGCTCCTCCATGGGATGTCCATGGCACTGCTCAGCCCGCGACAAATAGCGTGGCATTGGTTATATCCACGGGCGTGTTCCTTTTTCGGATGCAGGGGCACCGGGATGATTAGGTCAAATGAACTCATGCGCTGCGAACGGCCCATTTCTTCGCCAAACAGATGCCCGAGTATTACTCCAACCTCCTGGTTACCCCTGTACTTCAGCTCGTGAACCAGCCGGTGGGTGAGGCCCCGGCGAGGCATGTGGAGGAAGGCGGTGGCCATCAGGATATCCGCCCGCCCCCAAAATAGCTTCTCAATGCGGTTGTCAGGCAGGTCATGAAGACGGGCCCGTGGAAGGCGCATCAGACAGGTCGCACACAGGCAGCGCTCCCCACGGCCAAGGGGCTCAGTGCATCCTCCGCAGTACTCCGGAAAGAACAGCGCACCGAAATCGTGGATGAGGGATGGAATGGACATGGCCGGGGCAGGCGCGAATAAGGTCATAGAATGAGCTTGCTGCAAATAGTCCTTATGCGCTTTTATCGCCCCAAAACCAGCTACTTTTGCGGCCCATGCTGATTGAAGTCCTCAAGTCGAAAATTCATCGCCTCACCGTTACGGAGGCTGACCTGAACTATATCGGAAGCATCACCCTCGACCCGGTTCTTCTCGAGGCAGCCAACCTTATCGAGGGAGAGAAGGTGCACGTGCTGAATTGCAACAACGGTGAGCGCTTTGAGACCTACGTTATTCTGGGCAAACGAGGCAGCGGGGTGTGCTGCCTGAATGGTCCTGCCGCTCGGCTGGTGCAGGTCGGTGATATTGTCATCGTATGCGCATATGCCCAAATAGATGCCGGGAAAGCCCGTGAATTCCGTCCCTGGATTGTCTTTCCGGATACGGCTACCAACTCGCTTACCAGCTGACCTCACTCCAGTGAATCCCATCCTGCGAAAAAGCATCGTTTACCTGTTCTTCCTGACAGTAGCGATGGTGCTGATGTATTTCCTGTACCGAAATGTGAGTTGGTCTGAGGATATTCTTCCCGGGTTACGCTCTGCAAACTGGCCTCTTGTGGCGTTCAGTTTGGCGCTGGGTTATCTGGCTACGATCTTTCGCGGACTCCGCTGGAACGTAATACTGGAGCCGATGGGGTATCGCGCTCCGGAATGGACAAATATCCACACCGTGGCCTTCGGCTATTGTATGAATAACCTCGTGCCCAGGTCTGGGGAACTCGCCCGCTGCACCATGTTGAACCGGGTGGAGCGAATTCCCGTGGATAAGCTGATCGGCACTGTGATCCTGGAACGGGTGGTTGACCTCATGCTGTTGTCCGTACTCCTCTTCCTGGCCTTCGTCCTGCATGCTGATGCTCTCAATGCCTTGCTGGCCAACGCTCAGTCGGATTCAGGAGCTGCTCGGACAGGTGGAGTTTCGCCAATCTGGTACCTGGCAGGCGGTGGATTGCTGGCTATAGCCATCGGAGTGGTGATCCTGCGAAGATTCGCGCAGGTGAGACTTGTGGCGCGCATCAACCAGTTTTTGATGGGAATTTGGACAGGCCTGCGCTCCATCGTCTACATCCGGAGAAAAATGCTCTTTGTGGCATACAGCTTAGGAATCTGGGTATGTTGGACGCTGATGACCTGGTGCATCATGATGGCGCTTCCAGGTACACAGGGAATGGGAATGGATGACACGATTTTCTTCATGGGAGCAGGCAGTCTCGGAATGATCGTGCCTACTCCTGGAGGGGCAGGAGCATTCCACGGGATGTCGGAACTCGCATTTGCAGCGTTGGGCTATGATCGCAAAGTGGGGAAGGTGTTCGCCCTCATTTCATGGTCGGGCAAGACTCTTTTCGATATCCTGGTAGGTGCGCTCGGATTCCTCGTGGTCACATCTCGCAATAAAAGGAACTGATGGTGTATACGAACCTGAAGGAACTGATCGCCCTGGTGGCGCAATGGAAAGGCCAGGGCCGGCGTGTCGTTTTTACCAACGGGGTTTTCGATATCCTGCATATCGGTCATGTGACTTATCTGGGGGAGGCGAAGAGTCAAGGGGATAAGCTCGTGGTGGGCATCAACAGCGATGCTTCTGTGAAGCGACTGGATAAGGGACCGGATCGTCCTATCAATCAGGAATCTGCGCGTGCGGGGGTCGTGGATGCCCTGCGGTGCGTGGATGCGGTCATTATCTTCGGAGAGGATACTCCCATGGAGATCATTGCAGCGCTTGTTCCGGAGGTGCTCGTGAAAGGGGGAGATTATTCGCCGGAGGTATCCGATCCCGCAGACAAACGCTACATTGTAGGTTCTGATGTGGTCCGGGCGGCAGGTGGATCGGTAGTGGCTATAGATATGGTGGAGGGATATTCCACCACGGCTATTGTCAATAGAATGAAGGGGAATTGATTATTCCTGCGGATTGTCAATCAAAGCAATCTTCTTCCGCAATTCTTCAATCTCTTGTTCGGCCTGGCGGATTTTCTTTTCGATTTCCTTGCGCATGCCTTCGGCCCCTTTGCCGGTGAAGAAGCCCATGTTATTCTCATACTGCCGGATGTCATTGCGCAGGCGTTCCACCTTGTCGCGCAGGAAGTTCCGCTCCTTCCGCACACCGGTCTCTCCTCCGTCGGCCTTGACATGGCGGATTCTGCTGCGGAAAGCATTCATCTGCTGCTCCTCGCGCCGCGCGTTGAGCTGGCCATACAGCTTATCAAGCAGAGCATTATAGCGGTCCATCACGTCCTTGACTTTTTCCCGCGGTACGAATCCGATGCCATGCCAGCGCTCTGAAATTTCTTTCAATGAGCGCAAATCTTCGGTGCGGTTGCCCGACAGCTGTAGCTGCTCAATCTCACTCAGAAGTGCCTCTTTCAGGCGAAGATTTTCCTCTTGCTGCCCGGATAACTCACCAAAGTGCTCCTTCTTGCGGTTGAAGAAGATATCGCATGAAGAGCGGAAACGCTGCCATAGTTTTTGCTCATCGCGAGGATCTGCTGAACCGCACTCTTTCCATTGCTCCTGAAGTTTCTTGAGGTTTTCTGTAGCGGTTTTCCATTCTGTACTATCCTGAAGTAACCGGGCCTGCTCAATGAGTTTTTCCTTCTTTTCTTTATTTGCGCTGAAGGTGGACTTGCGCTGATCACTGAATTGCTTGAGCTTACTGAAAAACAGGTCGCACAGCCCCCTGAACTCCTGCCAGATCTCCTCATTCTCCCGCTTTCGGGCCCAGCCCGTTTGCTTCCACTCTTCCTGGAGCTTCAGCACTTCATCTGTCCAGCGGTTCCATGCGGCCTGCTGGCTCAATTCCAGCCCGAGAATCTCCCGGAGCTTTTCCACCAGCGCCCGCTTCTTGTTCAGGGCCTCTTCACTATGCTTATGAAGCTCGTCGTAGTGGGCCTGAATCCGCGTCTGGGCTTCACGCACCAATCCGAAAAAGGTGTCGCCAAGTTCCTTAAAGGTCTCCCGCGGGGAGGGTCCGATATGCATCCACTCCCGCTGAAGCTTGCGGGAGAGTATTTCAAGATCATTGATCTGGTTGATTTCAGCCAGTTTGCGCGCTTCGTCTATCAGCTCCTCTTTCTTCTTGAGGTTGATCTTCAAGTCATGTTCCTGAAGCTCTTTATAGATCCTGATCTGGTAATAGAAATCCTGATTGAGTCGCCCCCACCGCTCATTCACCTCCTGGTATTTATCACCAGGCACATCACCGATCGCGTCCCAGCGCTCCTTGAGTTCTTTATGGGTGGCAAATGCCTTTCCGATGTTCTCTTCATTACGCAGCAACTCAAACTCGCTCAGGATAATCTGCCGGAGCTGGTAGTTGTGCAACCGCTCAGCCGCCAGCTGCTTTCCGCGCTCTTCAATACGGTCTTCATACTTTTTCAGAAGTTCCTGTAAACGTCCCTCGAGTTCATGGGGGATATAGGTGAATTCTTCACCTTCTTCCCTGTCGGTGCGGGCATCAAAGGACTCGCGCTGGAGCTGCCGCTCTTTCGCTGTCTCTGCTTTCCAGTCGCTGCGAATATCACGCACGGCTTCGCGCACGGACATGATATCTTCTGATTCCAGAAGAGCATTTAGTTTTTCAATCAGGTGTTCCTTCATCGTCGGATAGCATTCCCGTTCAGCCTCTCTGCGGCAAAGGTAATTAGAGTGGGCTGCACGCTGGTATAGGAGGGCGACAGGTATTCCTGGGTCATGATCCGGTTTTTTTCTCCTTCCCGGGCCGGCCCCAGATCCACAAAATCACGGATGTTACCGCGAGAAACAGGCCACAGGCGAGGTACGCCCGGGGTACTTGTTCGCCCTCCGAAAACCACGGCAAACCCAGAACGCTCAGTACAATCAGCCGGAGGAAGATGTTGCCTGCATTGAAGATGCTCTCACTTCGCCCAATGATTTCATTCTCCACCCGGGTCAGGAGCGCAGTGAGGCGAAGCACTCTTACACCGGCGTTGGAGATGCCTACGAGAAACTGAAAGAGGAGCATAAATCCGTACCAACGGGTGAAGGCAAGCATGAGGTAAATCGAAATGGCCAGCAGCATCAGGCACAGGATGGCATGCTCGGGAATCCATTTCCTGAAAAGACGTCGGATGATCAGCCCGGCCAGCAGCGCCCCGGCGGAATAAATGATCTCACTCAAGGCATACACTTCAGCGCCCTCATGGAGGTAATTGTCGATGTAAAGATTGACCAGGTAAAATCCATGTACTATGGTCACCACGAATACGGTATGACTGGCAATACCAAATACAAAAAGCCGCGGATGCCGGCTGAGGTAGGTGAAACCGGAACGCAATCGCTTCCAGACGGTACCTGTTTCAATATGCCGCTCGCGGGTCGAGGTGTAGCGGATTCGGGATATAATGGTGAAAGCGATCGCATAAGTGATGCCGTCCAAAAGGAAAATCTCATGCATATCCCAGGGCTCGATATGAACCCCCAGCACATCACGAAGCCCGAGTCCTCCCCGGCCGGAGTCGGGCAAGAGGAGGATGGAAAACACACCTGACAGGATGATCGTGGCCTGATTCTGCACTTCAATCAGCGAGCTGAAGCGGCCATATCCTTCGCGGCCCACAACTTCCTGGCCAAGGGCGTAAAGGTTGGGGTAATGGACCTGGAACGAAAAGACGGAGAAGGCAAGCACCACTACTATACCCAACGGGGACAGTCCGCCATGCATGAACCCCCATACTGCCGCGCTGCAAAGCACAGCGAAACCTACGGCATTGAGCCCGAGGAAAAGGGCCTTGCGATTGTAGCGGTCAATGAGCGTCCCGCTGTACAGACTGAGAAAAAGAGTGAGCAGGGTAATGATCTGGAAGGCCCGCACGAAATAAGCCTCCATGTCGAGCACGGATGCGAAGTACCAAGGAATGGCGATAAGCGAGATGCCTTGTGCAAAGCTGCTCACGGCATTGGCCGCCAGCAAACTGTATATGGCGCGCTGATTTTGCACTGCGCGAAGGTAGGGCCGCCACCTGTTGCGGTATGTACCTTAGCCAATGCCTGTTTGCATAACACGATGCCGCTATTTCCGCGCAAATACAGTCCTGAGGCTACCCGCGAAAAGATCCGCCAGTGGTGCGACCGCGCCGAACGCGCACATAGCGATGTGCGCTCGCGTCTGACGCAGTGGGGCGTGCCTTCCGCTGAGCGGGAGGAATTGATTGCAGAGCTGATTCGGGATAACCTCCTGAACGAGGAACGCTATGCTTCTGCCTTTGCCAGTGACCATGCTCGGTTGCGCGGCTGGGGAGTCAATAAAATTTTACACGCACTCCGGGCTAAAGGGGTTTCTGACGCCAATATCCAGCGTGCCTTGAGCACCTTGCCCGAGGAATACGCAGCTGCAGCCATGCGTGATGCATTGCGAAGGAAGGAGTCAGGTCTGCGAGGACTGCCCGTCTGGCAAAAGAAACAGAAAGGTATCCGGTACCTGCTCGCCCGTGGTTTCCCGGCCGACGCAGCTGTGCGACTGGCAGAGGAGTACTTCGGAAAGGGATGAGCCGAAACTAAGACTTGCCGCCGGTGCCCACTATATCCTTATACGCTGCATAGATGGCGAGATGGAAAATGGGCAGAGTGAGGAATAAACCGATAACGCACAGAATAATCCCCAGCGATGACAGGATGCCAGCAATAAGTCCCAATGCGAAAAAACCAAACCAGTTGTGCGAAATGACTTTCCGGCTCCACTCCATGCTCTGCCAGAAGTCACCAGCCCTGAACAAGATAAAGGGTATGGAAAACAGCCAGGCAATAGCGAGGTAGAGTCCGGGCAGAACACAAAGCAGCATACCTGCAAACACGAGCACCTGAACCACGATTGAGGCCAGAATCAACGGCCCTATGCGCTCACGAAATCCAGTAAAGAAATCATCAAAGGTGTAGGGCTCGTTCTTGCTGATCTTGTCAGCTACCGCATAGAACCCCGCGTACGCAGGGTAGGCCAGAAAAGGAACCGATGCGATGATCGAGGATACGATAGCAAAAGCAAAGAAGGATAGCGGATCCTTCTGCAAGACACGAAAAGCAAAATTCAGGTATTCACCAATGCGAAAAGCATAACCCTCACGTGCCAACTGATCAGGGTCGCGCACCTCCCGGGCCAATGAGCCGTAGTCCAGTATTTCCATGTCTGCTATGGGTTTTGGGCGTGGGTGCCTTTCATAATCATGTCAAAACTCACAAACGTGCCAATGAAAGGCAGGGGATAGGTCAGGAGCAAGCCCACGCAAAGTGCAAAAATCCCAAGCCAGGCACAGGTACCGAGCAACCAGATATAGGCCAGAAACCACCACCATGACTTGCTCACCACTTGAAAACTATTCCTGATCGCCTCCATGGGCGTAGATCCGTAGATGACCACAAAGGCAAGACTCAGACTCAGGCAAATACTGGCGTAAATGAATGGAATGATGCCAATCACCGCGAGCCAAAGCACTTGCGGTGATTCAAAAAAGCCAAGCAGAATGTCCAGATCGGGTTCAATTCCGGATCGGAAATCCTCAGTGAAGCGCTGCATCAGTTCGAAGTCAGGCCCCGCTGCAAGAATAATCGGAACGAGTAGAACGGAACTGGCAGCCAGAATGAGAAGCATGAGCAAATAGGTGACCAGCGAACGACCGTAGTGCGCTCCCCGGAATCCTGCGAAGAGGTCGCTTACGCCCGGATCCTCCTTGCGTAACGCTTTTTGTGAAATCAGCAGGTAGCCCCCGTAAAATCCGGGAGTGAGGAATAATCCAGCAAATGAACCAATCACGGGCAGCATTCCCGCAATAAAGGAAATGGTAAGGCACAACAGCGTGGACAAAACATAGGTGCCCGCATTGTTCTTCAGCAGGTCAACAACCGTGTTGAAGTAAGTGTCGAACGCAAACCGATATCCACGGCGTCCGAGTTCCTCCATGCTCATATAGGAAGCCTGAGAAGTACCCGGTTGATCAATGATTTCCATATCCTTTTTTCTTTTGGTGGGCAAAGTAGAAAGATTTCATCAATTCTATTGGCCATTCGTACTTTCGCGGCCGAACAATTCTTCAGCACATGGCCATCACATTGGATGCAATCGGGGAGCTGAATGAGCGCGTTGTCGCGCTCGGGAGGTACCTTTGACGTCGAGAACAAGCTTCTCCAGATACGCGAGGACGAAAAACTGACCCAGGACCCGGGCTTCTGGGATGATCCAAAGAAGGCCGAGGCTACCATGAAGTCCATCCGCGCGCGGAAGATGTGGACCGACTCCTGGACGGCTTGCAAGTCAGCCGTTGATGACCTTCAGGTACTGCAGGAGTTCTTCCGGGAAGGCGCTGCCACCGAAGAGGAACTGGAAGGTCACTTCCGGGATGCTGAACAAAAGATCTCAGATCTCGAATTTAAAAACATGCTCTCCGCAGAGGAGGATGCCCTCCATGCCGTCGTCCAGATCACAGCCGGGGCCGGGGGCACCGAAAGTTGTGACTGGGCAGGGATGCTCATGCGCATGTATATCATGTGGGGCCAGAAGAACGGCTACACGGTCAAGGAACTTGACATGCAGGAAGGGGAAGTGGCCGGCGTCAAGCAATGCACACTGGAATTTGACGGCGAATTCGCATTCGGTATGCTGAAGGGTGAAAATGGCGTTCACCGGCTGGTGCGCATCTCTCCATTCGATAGCAATGCCCGCCGCCATACATCGTTCGTGAGCGTATATGTTTACCCGCTGGTGGATGATACCATAGAGGTCAACATTAACCCGTCTGACATCACCTGGGATACATTCCGTTCTGGCGGTGCGGGCGGTCAGAACGTGAACAAGGTAGAAACGGGCGTGCGCCTGAGACACAAGCCTTCAGGGATCATCATCGATAATACTGAGACGAGGTCACAGCTCCAGAACAAGGAAAAGGCCCTGCAACTGCTGCGTTCACAGCTCTATGAGATGGAACTGGAAAAACGCAATGCAGCGCGGGATGAAATCGAAGCGGGTAAGAAAAAGATCGAGTGGGGTTCTCAGATCCGAAACTACGTAATGCAGCCGTATAAGCTGGTAAAGGATGTGCGCACCGGATGCGAGACATCAGATGTGGACGGTGTGATGAACGGCGATATCGGCGAATTCCTCAAGGCCTACCTCATGCAAAAGGGAAAGGCCGCAAATGAAGTATAGCTTTAATGAATCCGCATGGGATTGCGGAAGATCAATACAGGATAACAACTATGAATTACCGCATTGAAAAGGACACCATGGGCGAGGTCAGGGTTCCCGCCGGTGTGTATTGGGGAGCACAGACAGAACGCTCGCGCAACAATTTCCGTATCGGACCGGAGGGTTCCATGCCGGCTGAAATTGTCAGGGCATTTGCCATTCTGAAGAAGGCTGCAGCTCATGCGAACTGCGAACTGGGTGTCCTGCCGGCTGATAAACGCGACCTGATCAGCCAGGTGTGTGACGAAATACTCGAAGGCAAACTCGACGACCAGTTTCCTCTGGTTATCTGGCAAACAGGATCGGGCACGCAGAGCAATATGAACGTGAACGAAGTGATATCCAACCGGTCTCATGTGCTCGCCGGAGGTGCACTGGGTCAAGGCTCTCCACTGGTCAATCCCAATGACGATGCAAACAAGAGCCAGAGCTCGAACGATACGTATCCCACCGCCATGCACATCGCTTGCTACCAGATGGTAGTGAACAAAACGATCCCGGGCGTGGAGCAATTGCGCAATACGCTCATGCGCAAGAGCTCGGAGTTCATGGACGTCGTGAAAATCGGCCGCACACACCTCATGGATGCGACGCCTGTGACGCTCGGTCAGGAACTCAGCGGATATGTGGCCCAGCTCGACCATGGACTTCGCGCGCTCCGCAATACGCTTGCTCACCTCTCTGAGATCGCACTTGGCGGCACAGCAGTGGGCACGGGGATCAACACACCTCCCGGATACGCAACCCTTGTGGCCAGAAAGATTGCGGAGTTCAGCGGACTTCCGTTCGTATCTGCACCGAATAAGTTTGAGGCTCTTGCGGCTCACGACGGTATTGTAGAATCGCATGGAGCCCTGAAGCAACTGGCCGTGGCTCTGAACAAGATCGCCAATGATATCCGCATGATGGCCAGCGGCCCGCGAAGTGGTATCGGGGAGATCTTGATTCCGGAAAATGAGCCGGGATCGAGCATCATGCCCGGTAAGGTGAATCCAACGCAGTGCGAGGCACTCACCATGGTGTGCGCGCAGGTGATGGGTAACGATGTGGCCATTACAATCGGAGGCACCCAGGGCCACTATGAGCTGAACGTGTTCAAGCCGCTGATGGCTGCCAACTTCCTGCAAAGCGCACGGCTGCTGGGTGATGCCTGTGTATCTTTCGAGGAACACTGCGCCCGGGGTATCGAGCCGAACCGCTCCAGGATCAAAGAACTGGTGGATGCATCACTCATGCTGGTTACCGCTCTCAATACCAAAATTGGATACTACCGGGCAGCAGAAATTGCCAAGGCAGCTCACAAGAACGGAACAACGCTCAAGGAGGAGGCGGTGCGTCTGGGCTATGTGACCGCCGAGCAGTATGACGAATGGGTGGATCCGCGCAAAATGGTGGGCCACCTGGGTTGACCTTCCCAGGCTTTCATCAGAAGTGTGATCATGGCCGCCCGATGGGGAATTTACCTCACGAGGCACCTGTTGTGATGCCTGCTTGGGATCGATGGAAACTCTGTTGGACTTCAACTCCTCCAGAATGGCGGAGCAGCAGAAAAGGCCAACAGTGGAGTTTGGTATCGTTGGCAGTGACTCAATATTCGCCGTCGCAATGAGTATGCAGGAACCCTGTTTTAAGAATCAGGACAAGCGGGTGATGCCTTGAAGAGCCTGGTGGTCACACCCACTCGTCTCCTTTCTTGATCTTGATATCGTTGACGAATTGCTTGATCTTCTGTTCATCCTCTTTCTTGCACACAAGAAGGATATCACCCGTGTCTACTACAATGAAGCCATTCAGGCCGTGTAGTACAGCCAGCTTGTCGCCGGCAATATGGACCACATTGTTGGAACAATTGTAATACAAGACATGCTTGCCTACCGTACCATTGCGGTGTTCATCATGGGCAAGATGCGTGTGCAGTGATCCCCACGTTCCAAGGTCGCTCCAGCCGAAATCACCAAGAACTACATTCACGTTCCTGGCTTTCTCCATAATGCCATAGTCGATGGAGATGTTCTCACAAGAGCCATACGTGCTGATGATGAAATCCTTCTCCGCCGGCGTGCCATACATCCCCGCGCCATCACAAAAAGCCTTGAACATCTCCGGAAGATGGGATTCCAGCGCATGCAGAATGGACGACAGTGACCAGATGAAAATGCCACTGTTCCAATAGAAGTCACCACTCTCAATAAAATCCCGGGCGAGCTCGAGGTCGGGTTTCTCAGTGAATGTTTTGACCTTCTTCACGCGCTCGTCCACCGCCGATGTGTGTTCATCTGTCCACTGGATATAGCCATATCCGGTGTCGGGCCGGGTGGGCTTGATGCCAAGCGTGACGAGATTCTTGCTCTTCTCCGCCTGATCAAGGCTTACCTCGATGATACGCCGGAATCCATCGTTGTTCAGTATAAGGTGGTCGCTCGGCGCCACGATAATGCGGGCATCCGTTTCGCGCTCTGCAATCCAGAAGGATGCATAGGCAATACAGGGCGCCGTATTGCGCATGTAAGGCTCACAGAGAATCTGCTCCGGCCTGATCTCCGGTAACTGCTCCTGCACGAGGTGCCGGTATCGCTCATTTGTGACGATCAGGATATTTTCCCTCGGGCAAACGGGAAGGAAACGGTCGTACGTCATCTGCAACAACGTGCGCCCAATACCCAGAACATCATGGAACTGTTTTGGAAACAGCGTGCGACTCATGGGCCAAAAGCGGGATCCGACTCCCCCGGCCATGATGACGCAATAGTTGTTGCTGGGCATTACGGGTTTTTCAATTAGAGGCGCGAAAATACGACCCGACAGGCCCACGCAGAGCAATCTGAACGCTCAGGTTCTCAGGCTGTCCAAAAGACGTCACCGGAGCTTCAGAAGGGCCTCGCGGAGGGCGTTCAGGGCCGCAGGTACATCGGCCTGTGCAGCGGTACCCACGGAGAGTCTGTACCATCGCGACTCACGTGGCGATCCAAAGGCGTAGAAAGGAACAAGTGCCAACCGCGCTTCAGATAGCAGGTAGGCCGTGATGTCTCCTGTAGTTTGCAGCAAACGACCGTCACTGGTGGTTTTTCCGCTCAGATCAATCTTCACTGTGAGGTAAATCGCTCCTTGAGGAGATATGGCTTCCACCGGGAATCCGTCACGACGCAGCTCCTCTATCCCCTCATAAAGGGCCTGCAACCGGGAATAGATCTCCCGGCTTATCCATCCGATATACCGGTTCACAGCCTCACGCTGAGCTAGAAAGCGGGCCGTGGCAATCTGCTCAGGACGGGGAGCCCATGCCCCGACGTGCCCAAGGATCGACTTCATCTTGTCCACCAGGAAGGAAGGGCCGAAACACCAGCCCACCCGCACGCCAGTGGCGGCCAGACTCTTGGAAATACCATCTACATAAAGGGTGTAGGGCCGCAACTCCGGACGGATGGACACGGGATCCACATGCCCGGATTCCCCAAAGGTGAGCAGACTGTAAATCTGATCGTACATGAGGTAAAGGGGCTTCTCTCCTGGTCCGCGACGTGCATTTTCATCCACTACGAGATCGCAGATGGAAGCGAGCTGGCTTCGCGTAAAGGTGGTTCCGGTAGGATTGAGAGGTGAACACAACGCAAGCAACGTAGCCCCCCGGAGATGTGGGGCAAGCGACTCAGCAGTTGGCATGAAGTGATGATCTGGTAAAGTCTCAACCATCACAGCCTCTGCGCCACACAGGTGGGTGTAGTGGTTGTTGTTCCAGGAAGGAATGGGAAATACCACGCGGTCTCCAGGATCGAGTATGGCCCGGTAGGCGGCGTAAATCACCGGCCGGGCACCTCCGGCAATGAGCACTTCTTCCGGGGAATACATGAGCCCCTGAGTCCTCTGAACCAGCGCAGCAACTTCTTTTCGGAGTTCGGGATAGCCGTTGGCTACCGGGTAATTCGTAAATCCCTCCTCGTAACACTCAATGATGGCCTTCTTCAATTCAGCCGGTATGGGAAAGATCTTGGGATCAAAATCTCCAATAGTGAAATTGTAAATCGTCTCTCCGCGACTCACGCGCTCGCGGATTTCATTTCCCAACTTGATAATTTCTGAACCAATCAGGTTTTCAGCCATTTCGGAAACGGGAAACTGGATATCGGAATGGAGATTCTGGTTAGTTGTGGCCATGCTGCAGCCGCATCGGGCTGTATGCCGGATGAAGTCGAGCAAAAGTACAATGTTCCCGTCCTAACTTGCCCGCATGGAAATGGACGGTTTTGATCTGGACGAATTCCTCCGGAGGGCTCTGCAGGAGGATATCGGAGATGGCGATCATACTTCCCTCTCAACCATCCCGGAAACTGCACAAGGGGCCGCGCGGCTGCTGATCAAAGATTCCGGAATACTGGCCGGAAGCCGCATCGCAGGAAGGGTATTTGAACTGGTGGATAGCCGCCTCCACTGGTTGCCCCTGCTGAATGATGGCGATACGGTCAAACCGGGTGACGTGGCCCTCACCGTTACAGGTCCGGCACGAAGCATTACCACAGCGGAACGCCTCGCACTGAACATCGTGCAGCGTATGAGCGGAATCGCCTCACGCACGAATCACCTCGCTTCCCTGATAGCGGGCACTGGCTGCCGGCTGCTGGATACGCGAAAGACGACCCCGGGATTCCGCTTCTTCGAGAAACTCGCGGTGAAGACCGGCGGTGGGTGCAACCATCGCTTCGGATTGTATGATATGATTCTCGTAAAGGATAACCATGTGGACTATGCCGGGGGTATGGAACCTGCTCTCCGCATGGTGGGAGAATACCTTGAACGAACAGGCCGCAAGCTTCGGGTGGAGGCGGAGGCTAGAAATATGGAAGAGGTGGAAGCCATCCTGAAGAATGGGCTGCCGTTCCGCATCCTGCTGGATAACTTTACACCGGATCGCATGTGTGAGGCGGTCAGGCGAATTAACGGCTCTATGGAAACAGAAGCGTCAGGCGGTATCACAGAAGAGAATATTCGCGCATATGCCGAAACAGGAGTGGATTTCATCTCTGTGGGCGCACTGACCCACCACATCCGAAGTCTGGACATGAGCCTCAAGGCTTTCACCGAATGAACTGCCAATCCTGAGGATGAAGAGTAGATGGTTTTTCCGGTTGGGAAGGAATCGCAGCATCAGGGCTCTGGTGAAGATGCTGCGCAGTATCAGACCGCCTGGATTTCAGGGTCTCTCATTGTGGTACGTGTCGCGCTTTCTCGGTGAAGCGATATGGAAGGGCTCCGTTCCCACCCGAGCGGCAGCTATTTCATTTCGCCTCTTTCTGGCATTCTTTCCGGGTATCATCCTGCTGCTTACTCTCATTCCTTACATACCCGTTCCCAACTTCCAGGAGCAGCTGCTGGAAAGCATCAGTGAGTTCTTTCCCGGAGATACATTTTCGCTCTTTGAGTCAACGCTGGATGACCTGATCAAGAAAAGACACAGCACATTGCTGTCTGTGGGCTTCGTGCTTACTATGTATTATGCTTCGAGCAGCATCAATGCAATCCTCCTCGGTTTCAACGAAAGCTATCACCTGGAAGAAAAGGATAATCCGCTGTTCCTTCGGCTGGCTAGCGTGATTCTCATCTTCGTGCTGGGGTTCTTCATGATCCTTGCAGTGTCCATGATGATCTTCAGTGGATCGGCACTGCATTATCTCCATGAAACAGGAATCATCACACAAAACGATATCGCACTGCTCAATTTCGCGCAGTGGCTCATATCGGTATTCCTCGTTTACACGGTCATCTCAACTCTCTATAACGTCGGAATGAGCACCACAAGCCGTAAAAAATGGAGATTCTTCAATGCCGGAGCGACCTTCGGTACTCTGTTCTTCATCCTGGCATCCGTGGCCTTTGCTTATTTCGTCAACCACTTCGCTACGTACAACAAACTATATGGCTCGCTGGGTACGCTTCTTCTTTTGCTGATCTGGCTCAACTTCAACTGTATCATTCTGCTCGTAGGGTTTGAACTGAATACGAGTATCATGAAGGCGAAGCAGAGCGTCAGCCAGATGCAGGAGGCCCGCGAACGCCGACGGCCTAATCGCCCCTCAGCGGATATTCCCTTCGACTAGGCGGTCCAGCTCCTCGCTGAGCTGACGGGTGAGCTCTCTGCGTGAAAACTGCCGCGTGGAATCGGCAGTGCCCATGACAAACCGCCCATAGTAAACATCCAGAATAAATGCCCGGATCTTCGCTTTATCCAGAAACGGAACCATCACGCCACAGCCGGTTTCACGAATGACGCGCGCACAATCACTGGTCACCGAGCCAATGCCAAGAACGGGTCGCCGACTCGCCACATACTCAAAGATCTTTCCAGTCACCCGCCCTTCTTCATTGGTATTCTGATTCAAAATGACCAGCAGGACAGCGCTGGATCGCATCCGGTCAATAATGGTATCATGACTGAGATAAGGGACGTGACGGATGCAGCCGGCCAACCGATGCGTGGAAGCCGAAGCCAGGACGCTGGCGTCTGTAGGGCCGACCAACTGAATTTCAAGATCACGCGCCAAGGCTGGTTCTTCGGCCAGAAGCTGTTCCAGCGCTTCCCACAAGGCAACAGGATTGCGGTCTTCACCGAATGTGCCGTAATGCCCGATGATGAACTTGCCGGAATCAGCAGGTCTCCCACGGCCATCAAAATCTGTCTGGTCATAACCATTGGTGATCGTGCATACAGCCCGCTGTCGTATGCGCTCATACTGAGAGGATAGATACCAGCTCACCGTGACTACGCTGTCAGCGCTGCGCAATACACGACGCTCGAGAAATTCATGCCGCGCACGGGCATAGCGAGTCATGCGAAACTTGTCAGCGTTGTCCATGTTTACCCAAGGATCGCGGAAGTCAGCGAGCCATGGTATCCCCGTGCGCCGGCTCACTGCCTCGGCAATCAGATGCATACTGTGCGGCGGACCAGTGCTTATGATCACATCGGTGGTATGCTCGCTCAAATACTGGCAGAGGTAACGCACGGATGGCCCAATCCAGAAACGACGCGCATCCGGAATGATGAGATTGCCCCGAAGCCATTGGGCCACACGCGTTATCGGTGTTTCTTTCCGCGCTGAGCGGATAAACCCTGCTGACACGGATTTATCTCCCTTCGCCGAAACCTTGCGAAAGGTCCGGTAAGGCTCCCAGATCGGAAGCCGGATGACTTCGGTACTGGGGTGTACTTCACCCGACAGGGTTTCATCCAGTACAGGGTAGTCGGCATTCTCAGGTGTGAAGATGACCGACTGGTAACCAAACTCAGGGAGGTATTTGGCAAACTTCAGCCAGCGCTGAACACCTCCGCCTCCGGCAGGCGGCCAGTAATAGCTGATGATCAATGCGCGTCTCATGAAGTCCGGCAAAATGGACAATTTCTGGATTCCTGGTTATGAACAAACTCTTCCCTGCTGTATATCTCGCTGATTAAGGACCCAAGGTGCTGCGCAAATTGGTTTTTCCAGTCTGGAAGTGCCTTACGGATCATATCCATAGAATGGTATCCGGATTCGATATTGGCCAGACTCATCAATGCCGCACTTACCTGGTCTTTCCCGGTTGCGGTGCTGTACATGTAGGCATAAGATAAAATTTGTATCAACTTGGTGTTGTCGGGTTCAAACCACTGGTCGGGTGAAGGTACTTGGGTCCCGTCGAGGTCCTTGATTTTACCGGATTTGTAATCGATAATGAAGATCTCATCACCTACCTGATCAATCCGGTCGGCCTTGCCCCGCAAGCTCACCGTGAAGGGCAGCCCATGCTGAGTTGCAGGAATTTCGGCAGAAAGACTGGCCTCTGCACTGAGCACAATATGCTTTATTCCTTTTTGGCTGAGTTCCCGATGACGATGAATCTCGAAATCGATCAGACGCTGGAGCATGCGACCCATGACATCCAGCTGAATGAGATTGAACCCGCTGTCGGTACGCTTGCCAGGGGCTTCTGTCTGCATGGCTTCCTCAATGCGGTCCCGGCATTTTTCCCGAAGGTTCAGCCAGTCTGATTCGGAAGGAAAGCTGCCAAGGAATGGTGTCATGAAATTCTCCATCACCTTGTGCGCTACGGAGCCAAAGGCGGCTTCGTCGAGCTGCTCTTCCATGGTCTCCTCCTCGCGAACACCGAGCACATAAGTGTAGTAGAAATGCATAGGACAGCGCAGATAGGAGCCAATAGAGGAAGGTGATATGCCTCGTTCCATCCATTCACGAAGACGGACTTCGGTGAACGCATTCCTTCGAAACTTGTGCTCAGGGGCGCTAAGTTCGAAAGTTGGAACTACAACCCGGTTCTTCCGAATGGTTGTTCGGGCTTGATAAACAGGTATCTCCAGCTCAAGCTGCGTAAGGTAACGGGATTGTTCTGTCCCTCGAAATTCACCTGTGATAGTGGCGAAATAGAAATCAGCCCGCTTGCACCGCTGTAATAGCCTGTAAAAGGTGTACGAGTATGTGTGCTCGCGATCAGAGGGGAGAGGCATCTTGTGGAAAGAGCGCAGATCATAGGGCACCAGACTCTGATACAGGCCTCCTCCTGGCAACAAATCTTCATTGGCACCAATCACGTGAACATAGCGAAAGTCTATCGCCCGGGTCTCCACCATACTGAGTACCTGAAGGCCGGCAAGCGGCTCTCCACTGTACGAAACGGTCTCCCGGGAGATAAGATGGGTAAAGGAGGACTCGAGGTCTTCAAAGGTGTCAAGCCATGAATAGGTGGCAGCATAATAGCGAATGTCCAGCAGGAGTTGAAGCATACGCTGGGCCGTTTCACGCAGCAAATCATCGCAACCGGATTCCAGCAATGTCCGGACAAATTCTTCCGCAGACTCCAGCCAGGCCTGCGGATTGAGTGGCCGGCTGAACCAGGCATCAGCAAAGGCCGAAACGCCGGCAAAGGTGGAGGTGAAATCTTGGACATCACCCGCCCGAATACGGATTCGTATCCCGTCATGCATCCACTGCCTTATGGCCGATGACGAAGTTCCGGTGAGCTCCGTGTAAAGGGCATTGGAAATGATGCGCTCAAAGTGGATGTGGTAAACACCCCGATCAGGCTGGCGATACCATTCGCCGTGATACCGCAGCAAATCGCGCATGAGCCTGAACAGGGGTTCATGGCGCAATGGCATTCCCATCGCAACATTCACAGCTACGGGTAGTGGGGGTATCCCTGATAGGAATGAATGGACGCGTGATTCATCCATAACGACGACCACGGTGTGGTTTAGCTCATCGACATCCATAGCCCGAAGGCGCTCATAAACGGCGCGCTGCTCACCCGTACCCGTGGTGCACTCGTGATAATGGAGTTCGCGCTCCTGCTCCCGAAACAGATCGGGAATACCAGCCAGTTCGCCTTTATTCCGGGTTCGGAGAAAAGCACCGGCCGAATGATCCGGATTTTCGACGTACCAGGCATCGGCATCCCACAAGAATGTACGCGAATCACCGGGCGCAAGCACTTCGAGGGCCCGCTCTTCAGCAGGTGTAAGTGAGCTGAGTCCGACCAACCAGGTGTGCTCGGACCTCCTGTCTGCTCGCCCGGGATAGCTCCCCGTCGCAATTCCACGGGCCAGACGGGCGTAACCGGGATATTCTTCTTCCTGCGCGATATAGGCCTGATACAAGGGGCCTAGGGTAAGCCAGAACTGACGGTACTGCTCCTGTGCCGGACTCAGAGGCTCCTGTGAAAAACTCCATTGCTCGATTTCCCGGATATCCTTCAGCTCACGAAAGAAATGGCGGTCATCCACGAGGTAATGATCGAGGTCGCTGAAGTCATCCATGGCCATGGCTGCCCATTTCATAAATTGGGAAAAGGATTCCGGAGCGGCGTGACTGGCGGTATGGGCAGAATAGAGCCGGAAGAGCAACGTCGTGCGCGTAGCAACCGCGATACCCGTCCTCCAAGAGAGGTACTGTGGAAGCGTGAAGATACGTGGTGCAATAAACGGGGCTTCTACGCATCGAGCCAGCTCCCTGCGCAGGAAGAGCCCTGCCCGCTTGGCAGGGACCACAATGCACACATCGGCCAGATCACGTCCGTGACGCTCGGAAATGGTCCGCGCACAATCATGCAGGAAGGTATTGTCTGGCATAGTATGGCGCACAAGTTACCGGAAGCAACACCGATATTTGGAGGGTGGAATCGAAAATTTTTCCTCTCTACCGGCGCCTGTCCCATGGTAGGAACTACTACCGCATCGATGCACCGGATCATCTGACGGAGCTGATGATCGTAGGGAACAGCTGGATGGAAATCCTTCTTGAGGCGAGGCAATATCCGGAGAGAATGTTCATCCGTGACCTGATTGAGCTCGTTATGCCGGGTATGGAGGAGATCACAGAAGAGCAATTCCAGACCTTTCGCGAGTATTGCCAGTCTTCAAAGACCTTTCGCACAATGTGAACAATGACGTGTTGGTTCGGCCTCGTGGAGTGACGCTGCCATCCGCAATGCATGCTCCACCTTTGAACCCATGCACCCATTGATCAGACAGGATGTTGCCTTGGGATCTATGAATACATTCCACGTGGATGTGCAGACCCGCTATTTCGCCAGGTTCTCGTCTGTTTCTGATCTCCGGTCGCTCCTGCAGGACCCGCTGTTCAAAGAAAATCCCCGGCTCATCCTCGGAGGAGGAAGTAATGTCCTCTTCCGGGCTGATTTTCCAGGCATTGTTCTGCGAAACGAATTGCGCGGTATCCAGTTGGTGTCGGAGACGGATGCTCATTATCTGGTGGATGCAGCAGCCGGTGAGAACTGGCACGGCTTCGTAATGGAATGTATCAACAGGAACTGGGCGGGGGTAGAGAATCTTTCACTCATTCCAGGGAGCGTGGGCGCCGGACCTATGCAGAATATCGGCGCGTACGGCATTGAGATAAAGGATGTGATCGACTCAGTCGAGGCAATGCGTATGGCTGATGGGAAAATTCTGCGATTTGTAAATTCCGAATGTGCATTCGGCTATCGGGATAGTATTTTCAAACAGGCAGAGCGTGATCAATGGGTCATTCTTTCCGTTCGATTTCGATTGAACAAGAGGCCGGTCTTTCAGATTGACTATGGGGCTATTCAGGAGGAGCTGGATCGTGAGAATCCCGACCGGATTACCATCCGCGATGTGAGCAATGCCGTTATCCGCATCCGAAGGTCCAAGCTCCCGGATCCGGACGAGCTAGGCAATGCAGGTAGCTTTTTCAAGAATCCTTTAGTGCCTCTGGAACTTTTTGAGGCGCTCCGGTCTAAGTGGCCGGATATTCCGGTTTATCCGGTGAGCGAACAGATAGTGAAAGTCCCGGCAGGGTGGCTCATTGAAAAGGCGGGATGGAAGGGAAGGAGGGTTGGGAACTGCGGCATGCACGGAAAACAGGCACTGGTACTGGTAAACTACGGAGGCGCAACAGGCGATGAACTCTACGCACATTCTTCCAGGGTACTGGAGAGTGTGCGGGATATGTTCGGCATCTCACTGGAGCGTGAGGTGAATGTCATCCCGCCCGTGGCTCAGGCAGGGCCCTGATGTCCGTTCCGGATGCGCTCGAGCATCATTCCTACTGCAGGGCATACTAAAGTATTCCGGTAGGTGAGGTCCATGATCTGTGACATATTCTTTCGATCGGTGTGCGGGTAGTCACGGCATGCCCTCGGCCTGACATCGTAAATCGAGCAGGTGTTGTCCTCGCGCAGGAAGGTACACGGCGACTGCTGAAGTACCCAGTCACCATCTTCATCAATGCGCAGGTGCCGGCTGGTCAGCTCTGACGGCCGAATGCCAAGATGCCGTGCGATGCGGTCAATATCTATATCCCGGAAAATCGGGCTGGTGGTCTTGCAACAGTTAGCGCACTGAAGACAATCGACCTCAGAGAATACAGACTCATGAGCGGCATGAAACAACTGGTCAACTTGCTTTTGCAAACCCAGTTGTACGAGGAATGTACGATTGGATTTCCGGTTACTGCGAGAATGCTCAAGAACCCGGCGCAGGGTATCATTCATGGGGATCACTGAACGCGGCATTCTGCATGAAGGATATGTCAGTGAGACATTTCATAAAGGCTATCAACGCAAGCTTGTCATCCTCCTCGAGCATGAGTCCTCCTGTCTGGTACTTCATGAAGGGTGAAACGGTCTCTGACGGCACTCCTCCGCTGTTATAGTGTTCAATGACTTCTTCGAGTGTGGCAAATCGTCCGTCGTGCATATAGGGCGCTGAATACTCCACGTTCCGCAAGGTGGGGGTCTTGAATTTTCCGGCATCCAGAGGATTGCCGGTCACACCCATAAGCCCGGGATCATCAAATTCAGAATCCAGGCCATTGTTGTTGAACAGGTTGTCAGTGAACTGCATGTCGCCAAACCCATGGCAATGGAAGCAGTCAGCGCCAAACTGCCCGCCGGGAGTCAAGGAGGGATCACCTCCTTCTGTGAGAAAGAGATTAAATCCCGCTTCTTCTAACGGGGTGAAGGTGTCTTGTCCAATCCGCTGACGATCAAATTTGGAGTTCGCTGAAATCATCGTCCGCATGAACGACGCAATGGCCTTAGTGGTGCGGTCGCGGTTGATCGTCTCGGTGCCAAAAGCGGCCTTGAACATAGGCGGATAGAGCGGATCATTGCGCAACTCTTCCAAGGCATGATCCCAGTCTTCATCCATCTCAATGGGATTTTCAATCGGTTCAATAACCTGCTCTTCCAGAGATGTAGCCCGACCATCCCAAAAGAAACGCTGTCCCCAGCCAAGGTTGATAATAGCCATGGATTGCCGGGTGCCCAAATCACCGTGGATGCCCATGCTGAAAGTCATTGGGTCGGAAAAGGCATGCTCGGGCAGATGGCAGGTGCCACAGGACATCTGATTATTACCGCTCAGTTTCTTTTCCCAGAAGAGATAACGCCCGAGCTCTACGCCTTCCTCCGTCAGGGGATTGTCGGCCGGTATATCCATCGGGGGGAAAAATGGCGGGATAATCAGTTCATACGGCGTAGCCTGAAATGTCTGCTCTTCTGGATCGTCGGGAGTATCGGGCCGGCACGATGCGAGGAAGACGATCAGCACGCTAACCGAAAAAAACATGATATGAGGAAAGCGCTTCATCAGTCTTCCAAAGGTAGGTGATTGATGTTTTGAACAAAATTCCAGTCGGTGAGACTTTCGAGAAAGGACACGAGATCGGCTTCTTCCGCAGGGCTCAGCCCAAGCGGCTGAATGCGAAAGTCTTTGTTAGGATGGTCCTGGCCACCCCGGTTGTAAAAGGCAACTACTTCCTGCAGCGTTCCCATGGATCCATCGTGCATATAAGGAGCGGTAAGTGCAATGTTGCGCAGACTTGGTGTTTTGAATTTGCCTGCATCAGCTGGATCATAGGTGACCCGCTCTCTTCCGGGATCGGCATAAGTGGTGTATAAGCCGATATTGTGGAATTCGAAATCGGTCATGAAGGGGTCGCCGTGACATCCGCCACACTTGGTTCTTGGTGAGAAGAACAACGCCCGGCCACGCAGCTGTGCTTCGTTGAGCTGATCTTTCTGACCGAGGAATTCATACCGGTCATAGGCGCTGTCATAGCTGACCAGGGTGCGCTGAAAAGCAGCCAGGGCGCGGGTTATGACATACGGATCAATCGCCCGGCCATACGCTGCCCTGGAAAGGGAGGTGAGGTAGTCATCCTCCGAAAGTCTTCGCGATACTTGGAGAATATCGAGGTTCATCTCATTGGAGTCGGAAACAGGCGCCAGCGTCTGCAATTCAAGTGTGGGAACGCCGCCCTCCATCATAAAGTGAGGCATCCAGGCCAGATTGGCAAGGGTAGGGGCGTTGCGCTTGCCCGGTCGCCCATGCACTCCTGTGCTTACCGGCTGCCCATCCGTGAAAGCAGCTGAAGGTACATGGCATGTGCCACACGAAATTCGGTAATCGGAGGAAAAGGCCTTGTTGTAAAACAACCGCCTGCCGAGCTCTACACGCAGCTGAGTAAGCGAATTGTCAGCAGGTATGACCGGCTCCGGAAACCAACTGGGATGCTTCAGGCGATACGGCCTATCCTGCAATTCAGGTGGGGTCGAGCAACCTGCTACGGCCAGGAAGATGATTGCCGCGAACAGGGTGCGCATCATGCTTACTCGAGTTCAAAGGCCAGGGCAAAATTGTCCATGAATCGCCGGGCGAGCAGGAAATTACCCTGGGTGTGGGTGAGGTAATCTACGGCGATATCAATCTGGTCCTGCTCCCCATCAAGCAAGCGCTCAACTTGACAATGCACCTGAAAGTTACGCTCAGAATCAGCGCGGATCAAGGGGGAGGAGATGGGCAACTCAACGAGCCGTAGCAGTGGGTCGTCACCGCAATGGAAAGCAAAGGGATCGAGAAGGAGGTTGCCCTCAAGGCCTTCAAGATCGGCTTTGCCATCAAACTTGGTGAAGATGTATCCGGTGTTCCAATGCCAGAACATTCCCTGCGAACCTTGAACGCTCAGCGGATGGCTGTTGGGATAGGTCGTGGGATCAACATTTTTGTTGTATTCGGCGGGCACACCCAGATAGAACCGGATGGAGCCGTAGTCCCCCTCAGGCACCCGGACCTCGAAGGTCTGCGGGCTGCCCATCGTGGCCATGATGAAATCCCTCACCAGCACCGAACTGCCATCTGAGCGAACCAACTCCAGCATACTGATATAGGTCTGGAAGGTCTCCACACGGTAACGATAGCCGTTTGACTCGGTATATACGACACCGGGCTCAAAGGGCTCAGTACCCACGCGCGCATCAATCCGGATGGTCACCCGTGCATCTCCCGTCTCTTTCTGCTTGTTGCCATCGCAGGAGTGAAGGATGAACGGAACCAATAACAGGAGAAGCCTTATTTTCATACTCATCTTACAAAAATAACCACCATACCCCTCCCAAGGTTGGCTGGTTTTCTCGGAAAATGCGGTTGGCGGTCAGCGACGGAGCAACTTGAAGGCGATGTCGCGCCCCTGCCCCTGCATCATCGCCAGGTTAATCCAGAAGAAGGCAAACTGCTCCATCAGGGTGAATCGGTCGTTGCCACCGACATCGATGCATTCACCAAAACCTGCGTCCAGTGCGAGCTGACGGGCAATGGCCTTGCCTCGCTGGCTGTCGCCGGCCATGAAGGCATCAATGGCTATTCCACTGTAAACAGGGTTCGCCATATTGTTGTATCCGGTGGTGTTGAAACACTTGACGATGTCCCGGGTATCGGTGTGGCTGAGAAGGGCCTCCGAGGTGTTGGGGTAACCAGCCGGCCCGCGTCCCATGACAATGTTCATGGTGTCCACGATGACTTTGCCCGTGGTGTCGCCCAGCGATTGGGCCACTTCCACAGCTGCAGGAGCAGGAGTACTCACAAGGATCACTTCCGAGCGCTTCACGGCTTCTTGAATAGGATGCGCCGTGATTCCCGGCTGGGCCGTGAGCGCGGATCCCTTAAACTGATGGACGTCACGCACGCCAAGGTGAATGATGTGTCCGGCATTGGCCCAATGCGAAGCCAGCGCTCCGCCTACGTTTCCGGTTCCGATAATGGCTATTTTCATAAGTGTCATGTTGTTTGTTAATCCAGAATGCCCCGGGCAGGCTCTGCCAAAGGGGGGAGTTGATTCTCTCCAAGGGTCTCCAGCATGTCCCGCTCAATGGACCGGCAAAGGGCGTTGAGGGGGATATCGGTGATAGTCCCCTTGAACGGATCTTCATTGACCTCTCCCACCCGAGCCATCACCGCAAACACAAAGGAAACAAGGACGGACACGGGAACAATCGCCCAACCGAGATGAAGGTGATTAAAATCAGCGGCAATGCCCAGCGGAAAAGCCATCATGAACACGACTAGGAACATCCGGGTGAAATAATGGTATTGCCTGAGCAGCGGGGTATCGCGGATGCGCTCACAGGTTCCCTGCGCAAGAGCGAGGGCATTCAGCGGACCCTCCACCTGCACGCTGTCAAACCCGACCAGTACGCCTGATTCCATGGCTTCGTAAATCTGCTCGCCCTGAATGAGCTGAAGGGTCACAGGCCGGTTGGATGACCGCATCATCCGGTCATAGTCAGCGGCGGCAAGAAGAGGGCGTAACTCCTCCCATCGATCGTGCCGGCGCAACTGAAACGCCAGGGCATAGCACCAGGCCACCTGAAGCCGAACCATCGCCGACTGGAAGGCCTTCGTGTGATCATCCCGGAAGTTGCTCTTACCCCGATGGGCATTGGACAATGTCACCGCAAGCCGCGCCAGCACCCTGCTGCTTGCGGATATCGTGCCCCAGGCCGTGCGGGCCTCCCACCAGCGGGCATAGGAGGACTGGTTCCGGAAGGCAATAAAGATGGCGAGCGCACTGCCGAGGGTAGCGGGTATCGAAAAGGGAATCCCCGGCAGGGTTTCATTACCCGTGGAGTACAATGCCCACACCGCACCGGAAAACAGAATTGCCAGCGCGAGGTCGACGCGCATATAGCGCGCTACCGTAAGGGGATTGAATTGTTTCTTAATGAGCATCTGCGCCTTCGGTCAGTGAGCCACCCGCGCGTTGAGCTGATCTGTGAGGAGCCGGGCCGCAGCTTCTCCTGAGTTCTGCTGCTGGCCGGTAATCAGGTTCCCGTCGGCAATCGCATAAGCCACAAACGGCGGAGCTACGCGAAATGCAGTGCCTTCCAGTTTGCGCGCCTCTGTCTCGATGCGGTAGGGCTGTATCTTCATTCCCATAGCTTGCTCAACGAAGTCTTCTTCAGCATCGGCAAACCCGGTCCACGTCTTGCCGTGAACGAGAAGTTCTCCTCCCGGAAGACGGACACCGAGTAACAGGGTCGTGGCATGGCACACAGCGGCCGATGGCTTTCCTGCTGCATAAAAGGAAGCGAAAAGGTTTTCCAGTGTGGTGTTTCCACGAAAGGTGTACATGGGAGCCTGACCGCCCAGCAGATAGATGGCATCGTAGTCTGCAGCACTGACCTGAGCGACAGAGCGTGTATTCCGAAGCATTTCCCGGAACCAGTCCTGTTGCAGATAACCCAGCGTAATGACGTCATGGGCGGAGTATCCGCTGGCATCCGTGGGATCGGAATAGGCATCCATCCGGATTTCGCCGCCTTCCGTGGAAACGAGTTCAATGTCAAAGCCCGCTTCCTTAAATACGCGAAGGGCATGGGTCAGCTCGGATGCCCAGAAGCCGACAGGCCAACCGGTCTGGCCAGATACCGCCGGACTGCTGGCGACCATCAGGATCTTTCCTTTGCTCGGTGCGCCGTGGAAATGAACGTACTGTTGTGATTCAGTTATCATAGGTGTTTTTTTTTATTGGATCAAAGGTTCAGTATTTTGTTTTCAGACGGCATACTGCTTACCCTGAAGTATTCTACTTACATTTGGGTGAGTAATGGATGAGTCCTGACATGTGAATTCCTGAACGAAGCGTCAAGGGCAGGAACTATCCAGATATCCGAACCTCTGATTCTATGCCTGAATTTCTCTACAAAAGCAAACTCTATTACAATCCGGTGGAATTTGCCATGGATCGTATCGGTGGTACATGGAAAATGCCGATTCTCTGGCGACTGAAGGACCGGGTGATGAGATATGGTGAATTGAAAAAGAGCATCCCGCGAATCACGGATAAGATGTTGTCCACACAATTGCGCGATCTGGAACTGGAGGGCTTCGTCTCTCGTCAGGTCTTCGCTGAAGTGCCTCCACGTGTGGAGTACCGGATTACGTCCAGAGGCAAGCGCGCGGTTACAATCATCACGGAAATCAGGAATTATGGTCTGCTCCTGATGAAAGAATTCGGAGTGGACCAACAGCGGATCCGTGAAATCAGGAAGTCAGGCGACTGATGGTCCACGTAAAAGACTGTTAAGCTGGGGAATGGGTTTCCTGCTGCTCTTCTCGCTACCTTTCGTCCATGCCGGAATCGCAACCTGACTTATTCCGTTCCCCGGCCTTGCTCGTGCTCAAGGCATCTGCAGGCAGCGGAAAGACTTACGCATTGGTACGCCATTACCTGCGTCTTTGTTTTTCGGGCCGCAGCCCTTCATATTACCGTCACATCCTGGCTATTACGTTTACCAATGCTGCCGCTGCGGAGATGAAGGAGCGGGTCATCAACCGCTTACATGAAATCGCTACCTCACCCCACGAAACGCTAAGCAAGATGCCGCTGGCTATGGAACTGGCGGCGGAATTGGGCATTGAACTGCACGAATTGCAGGCACGGGCTGTGCGCATCCTGTCGCATATGGTGCATCACTACGACTTGCTGGCCATTACTACCATCGACAGCTTCACACACCGCATCGTGCGCTCTTTCGCCCGGGAACTGGGTATGGACTATGATTTCTCCGTGGAGTTGGATACATCGGCATTCCTCTCAACGCTCGTTGATCGCGTGATGGAATGCGCCGGTGAGGACGCGGACCTGACGAGGTATCTCACGGGTTTTGTTGCCGCCAGGATGGAAGAGGGCAAGAACTGGCGAATACAGAATGAGTTGCTCGATTTCGCCCGTGTGCTCGTAGAGGAGAAGAGCATCGATCCGCTTTCACGACTCGAGCTCACGGATTCTTCCGAATTCCAGCATGCCGTTCGATCGATTCTGGATCGAAAGGAACAGATGACAGAGGAACTGCGCCGTCAAGCAGGCATGCTGCTGGATATGCTGCAAGGGGCAGGACTTCAATCGGAAGACTTTTCCGGCGGGACCTCCAGAAGTCCCATCAGGAATATTATCCAGTGGTCGCAAGGGGAATGGAAGGAAGCCGGCAAATCACTCCTGGATGTGATAACGGGCCAAAAGCCCTGGTTCGCCGCCCGTTCATCGGCTCATATACGGCAGGCATTCGATGCAATCCAGCCAGATTTTTCGCAGGGGCTTGATCATCTGATGAAATGGATGGAACGACATCTGGTCATCCGAATGCAGCTGGATCTCTTGCAGAGAAATCTGTTCTCACTCGGCCTCATCACCGTGCTCAATCGCATGGCAGCCGAGATCCGGCAAGAGGATAACCTGTTGCTGATCGCCGATTTCCAGCGCCGGATCAATGAGGTGATTGAGGGTAGCCCGGCCCCATTTATCTATGAGCGTATTGGTGAGCGATTCAGGCATGTCTTGTTTGATGAGTTCCAGGATACGAGCGAACTGCAGTGGAGAAACTTTATCCCCCTGATCGAGAATAACCTGGCATCAGCGAACTTCAACTTGATTGTGGGTGATGGAAAGCAATCTATCTACCGCTGGCGAAATGGCAATGTGGAGCAGTTTGTGCGCCTTCCTCATCTGACGCATGCCGATGACTGGCGACAGCGGTTGTTCTCCGAAGCCTTTAGGGAGGGTTTCCTCAATACTAACCGAAGAAGTGCTCGGGCCATCGTGGAGTTCAACAACGAAATGTATGATGCACTGGCGCCGCTGCTGGGCTCATTGAGCGCAGTGTATCGTCACCAACGACAGGAACCACATCGGGAACTGGAGGGATATGTCAAAGTTCAGTACATCCCGGATAAGGGCAAGTCGAATCAGGAAGCAGCGGTTTTACCTGAGATCGGACAAGCCATCAGGGAGGCCCTGGAAGATGGTTACGCCCTGGGCGATATTGCGATCATTTCGCGGTTGAATAAAGAGAGCAGCCTGATCGCATCCTGGCTTCTCCAGCAGGGATATCCGGTCGTCACCCGAGAATCATTCCTGCTTTCGCAATCTCCTTTAGTGGAATGGATTTTTCACTGGCTGGGATGGATAGCCAATCCCGCAGATGCCATATCCAGAGTGGGTGTGGTGCTCGGTTTTCAATATGCATTCCCGCATCTGAATTCTCCGGAGCCGACAGACTTCTTGGAGCCGGGTTCCCGGAGAAAAGCGCGAACGGAGGATTTCATGGATATCACAGTGCCCGGACATGATGCGGTGTTCAGGAGCCATTCAGGAGCCCAGATTTTGGTAAATGGTATACTTCACCTCACAGGAACGGCTTTTGACGTTTACATGGAATTCCTCTCCGACCAATTGATCAATCTGGAGAAGAGAAGGGATTTACCACTCAACGAAGTGCTGTCATGGTGGGCCGAATCACGGGATAAGCTGTGCATCGAGTCATCCGGCAAGGTCAACGCCATACAGCTGACTACTGTGCACAAGTCAAAAGGCCTCCAGTATCCGGTGGTGATTTATCCTCGATTCTACCAAAAGGAAATGGAGTCCCGCATTTGGGTGGATCCTGGTAACCTGATACCTCAGATTCCCAGCGCACTCATTTCTCTCCGCGTTGGTAGTGAGAAGTATAGTGGAATTTTCCCCGAAGTGGATCGTGAGGCTCTGGCCAACCTGCTCGATGATATCAATGTTTGCTATGTGGCAACGACAAGAGCCGAAGATCGTCTCTATATCCTGCAGACGAAGCCTTCCATGAACAGAGCATGGGAATTTACCTGGCTGTCCTGGCTTCAGTTGAATGATCAGAGCACCGAGCGTACATTCGGTTTGCGTGAACCCGCAAATCGGCAGTCTCAGCCAAGTAATGAAAATCCTGTAGTGATTCCGGCTCGAATTCCCGATATAGGTCAGCCCTCTCTGCGCTTCAGACCAGCAGCTCCCGGTGAAAGTGATCCGAGATGGATAGGAAGTCTCATACACGCCTGTCTGGCCAATTTCACACCCGGGCTGGTCGTGAGTGAGTCTGTGCGATCCACCTGCAGGGGGTTGTCGGTGCGCAAGGATGACTTAATTATGGAGCTCACACATGTGGTGCAGTCGATTGTGAATGATCCGGCCTGCGCGGTGCTCTTCTCGAGCGAATGGAAGGTCTACCCGGAGCATGAGATTATCGGGGCAGGAGGCGAACGGGTCAGGCCAGACAGGTTGATGAAGGGGCCCGACGGCTGGATGGTGGTGGACTTCAAAACGGGCCTGGCCCGAGAGGAACATCGTACTCAGGTAGCAGGCTATATGAACCAGGTGATGTCAGCCACTGGATTGCCTTGCTCCGGATTTTTGCTTTACACATCAGATCACCGACTGGAGGAAGTCGCGGTAGCGTTCTAGGGCTTATCCAGTATCTTGGTGCCGTTAAACCTTAATGATGAAGCTTCTTACGTGTGCCGCAGTGGTATGCCTTGCGCTGGGCGCCCAAGCACAACATCCTCTGGTCAGCAGCGGTAAGCTCATAGCTCTGCCTGAAATTACTGTCTCCGCAGAATCACGCGTGGCTTCTTGCGCTCCTGCCGCTGCGCTTCGCGATCTGGAGTGGAACAACGTGAACGCTCTGATTGAAACTGGCGGAACTATGTGGCTGGACAGAGCGGTCGGCAAATCACACTACTTTGTTCCGAAGGAAGGTAACGTGTCCGTGGCATATGCAGGGGCTCTCTGGCTGGGTGGTATTTCACCAGACCAGCAGCTGAAGCTGGCTGCAGTGACGTACCGGGGATTGGGCAATGACTTTTGGCCAGGCCCACTCACCAATGATGGTACGGCTGAAACGAATTCTTCTGTTTGCTCGGACTGGGACCGTTTCATCATCTCATTCCGGACAGATGCCCAGCGCCATCGGGCATTTTTCGAATGTGAATCAGATCCTGCTTGTGACCCGTCTATCCAGTTTCCTAATGGCTATTCCATCCCGGCATATTTCTTTAATTACCCGGCGATGGGGAACACTGCGCAAGGTCAGGATATGTACCTCGCCCCTTTCTATGATTTCAATGAGGATGGTTTCTACTCCCCGGAACTGGGCGATTATCCTTGGTACGACTTCCTCAGGGAAATCAATTGCGGTGAACGTCGTCGCAAAGATCCGGTGCCTCTGTTTGGTGATCAAACATATTTCTGGATTTTCAATGATAAAGGCAATGCGCATACAGAGTCTCAAGGCCAGCCCATAGGCATGGAAATCCGCGCTCAGGCATTTGCATTCAGCACAAATGATGAGGTTAACAATATGACTTTCTATAATTATGTGCTGATCAATCAGGGTACCCAAACATTACAGGATACATACTTCGGCACCTGGATCGACTGTGATATCGGAGGACACCTCGATGATTTCGTGGGGTGCGATGTTCAGCGGGGTTTGGGTTATGCATATAATGGCAATGCATTCGATGGGCCAACGGGATTGTCTCCGGGATACGGGGATAATCCTCCAGCTATGGGAGTGGACTTCTTTGAAGGACCATACCAGGATTCAGATGGACTCGATAACCCGCTCACCTCAGATATTCCATTGGCCATTGAGCTCCGGGGTATTCCATATAAAGGGATAGGCATCGGCTATGGTGATGGCGTGGTGGATAATGAACGATTCGGAATGCGCAAGTTTGTATTCCATAATTCGGGAGCCAGTCCGAACGGATTCCCGGAAAATGCTGTTCAGTTCTATAGCTTCCTGAGAGGATTCTGGAAGAACGGACAGCGTATGGCCTACGGTGGCAATGCCCTCACGCCTTCAACGGGAGCAGATCTCACTATTCCATCGGACTTTATGTTCCCGGGTGACAGTGATCCTTTCAACTTCGGTACGCTGGGTATAGAGGTGGATCCCTGGACGGAAGTATCCAGCGGAAATCCGGCCGCCGACAGGAGATTCCTGCAAAGTGCAGGTCCCTTTACTCTGCAACCGGGTGACTATAACAATATCACCGTGGGCGTGGTGTGGGCACGAGCTACAGGCGGTGCTCCTTTCGAGTCAGTCGAATTGCTGCGTGTCGCCGATGACAAGGCCCAAGCATTATTCGATAATTGCTTCGAGTTGATCTCCGGTCCGGATGCTCCTGATGTGGAGGTGCGCGAAATGAGCCGGGAAATCATTCTTTATCTCTCCAACGATAATGCCCTTAGCTCAAATTACCGCGAAGAGTATGAAATGGTCGATCCCACCATTCCGCCATCAAACAGCAACGGCGTGGCGCTTACAGAAGCTCAGAGATCCTACCTTTTTCAGGGGTACCTGATATATCAACTGTCCGGCCCGAACGTAAGTGCGGCCGATCTCGAGGATATTTCAAAAGCCCGCCTTATCATGCAATGTGACATTGAGGATGGGATATCTGATCTGATAAACTACACCAAGGATGAGGAGACCGGCTTGACCGTCCCCCGCCTGATGGTGAGCGGAGCGGACGAAGGAATCCGCCGTTCCTTCCGAGTCACCACCGACGCCTTCGCCCAAGACAATAACCGGCTGGTCAACCACAAGACCTATTACTTCATGGCGATAGCTTATGGCTATAATGAGTACGAGGAATTCAATATCTCACTCGGAACAGGTCAGGATGTTACGTTCCTTCCATCCAGGAAGGGAGTATTCTCCTCCATCCCCGTGATCGCTGCCATTCCTCACGATGTAAAGCCGGAAAATGGTGGTACCACAGCCAATGCATCATACGGCACCGGAGTGTTCCTGACCCGCATCGAGGGCAAGGGCAATGGGCTGAATGATCTGATCATCACCGCGGAGAGT